>CALWXU010000198.1 GCA_944385585.1 uncultured Flavonifractor sp. | reverse complement strand
GCTGCCTGCAACATTTTTGCCATACTGGGCCGCGCCTCCAAGCTGCTGCGGGAGAACGGCCAGCCGGAAAAGGCCAAGGAAATGAGCGACCGCGTCTATCAATCCGGGAACTATTACCAGGCGCTTCACATCATCAGCGAATATGTGGAAACTGAACTGTCGGAAAACATACCGCCAAAACAGAAAAAACGCTCCGAACCGGAGCGATAACAGAAAGGACGATGCCTCTGAAGAAAAGTGAAGACCTCACCGATATGGTGAAACCTGATATCATGCCCATCGAGCACAGCGGCGGCGACAGCTGGACCATCCTCCACGGGGACGCCCCGCGGATCATCCGGTCCTTCCGGCCGGGAGTATTCGATGCCGTTATCACCGACCCGCCCTACGCTTCCGGCGGATGGAAGCCCTCGGAGAAAAACCGCACAACCACACAGAAGTACAGCAGCATGAGCAAGGAAAACGCCCTTCCCGACTTTGACGGCGACCAGAAGGACCAGCGGAGCTGGACCAACTGGATGGCGGACTGGTTAAGCGACGCCCGGAAAGCCTGTAGGGACGGCGCGCCCATCTGCCTGTTCATTGACTGGCGGCAGTACCCTTCCATCACCGACGCTTTGCAGCGCGCCGGCTGGGTGTGGAGAGGCGTGGCGGTTTGGGACAAGCTGACCTGCCGCCCCCAGAAAGGGCGGTTCCGCCAGCAGAGCGAATACATTGTGTGGGGGTCTAACGGCCCCATGCCGGTGAACCGCCCGGTGGGCTGCCTGCCGGGGGTGTTCCGATACGCCAATCCCCAGAACCGGATCCATGTCACCGAGAAGCCTTTGCAGCTCATGCGGGACATCGTGAAAATCTGCGAACCGGGGGGACGGATCCTGGACCCCTTCGCCGGGGCCGGGACCACAGTGCTGGCAGCGGTGCGGGAAGGCTACGAGGCGGTGGGGATCGAACTCAACGACGCCTATTTCAAGCTGGGTTCCGACCGGGTACGCTTCGCCCTGGAAGCAGAATCGGAATCGGAAGAAACAGAATAAAGATGGCTATCCATGCGGATAGCCAATCAGACAAAAAAATCCAGGCAGGCTATCCGCATGGATAGCCTGTTTTCCTGATTTATATAGAAGGGAGAAATTTATGGAAAAAGCGTTTGCCTACATCTGCGCTTCGGAAGAAGCCGCGCCCCGCCTGCTCAGACGGTACTGCCGGAAGATTTATGAGCTGGGATACGTCCCCATCTGCCCGGCCTTGATCGAAGGGCAGTATCTGACTATGGACAACCCCGACGACAAACGGGATTTTCAGAACATTTCCCGTCAAAAGCTGGGGCGGTGCCGGATGCTGGTAGTCTGCGGAAATGAAATTACTTCCGCCATGTCCTCTGAGATTGGCCAGGCGGAAAAGAGGAATCTCATCTGTACGACTCTGGAGGGACTTGCCAAAATCAAGGAGGCCGATGGATCAGCGGGTCTCAGCCGGTAACGGTTTTGCAAGCATCGCCTTTGGATATCCAAAGGCAGTTCCGGGGCGTTCCCCGGACCCCCAATTTGAAACCGAGGTGATTACAAAATGAAAGAAGAAGTCTTTGTCTGCAACAAGGATGGGCCGATCCGTTGAGAAAACGCGCCCATGTGATCCCACTCCATCTGAACACCGGAGAGCTGCAGCATCTGGAATCCCAGGTGGAAAAAAGCGGCCTCGCCCGTGAGGAATTCCTGCGGACCCTGATCCTGGGCGCGGAGCTGCGGCCGCGGCCCTGTACCCACCATGCGGATCTGCTCCGGAAACTGGCGGGGCTTTGCAACAACGCAAACCAGCTGGCAAAAGTGGCCAACACCTGTGGGCTTGCCAACCAGCAGAATGTTGATGAGATGGTCCGCATTGCCAGGAAAATCTGGGAGCTGGTGAAGGAGCAGTGGTGAATGGCTTACACCAGCATCATCCCCGTCCACCGCCTGGACAACAGCGTCCGCTATGTGCTGAACGAAAAAAAGACTTCCCGTTCCCAAATCGCAGATTCTCTGCGGGAAGCAGTGGATTACGCCCTCAACAAGGAGAAAACCGAACAGGATCTGTTCTGCTCCTCCATCGGCTGCACCCTGGAAACCGCCTTCGCCGATATGTGCCGGGTAAAGCAGATGTGGCACAAGGAAGGCGGCGTCCAGGGGTTCCACCTGGTTCAGAGCTTTGCCGCCGGGGAAGGCTCCCCGGCGCTGGTGCACCAAATCGGGATAGAGTTTGCGGAGCAGCTGCTGGGTGGGAGGTTCCAGGCGGTGGTGGCCACCCACCTGAACACCGGGCACCTGCACAACCACATCGTCTGGAATTCCGTTTCCATGACAGACGGGAAAAAGTACCGCAGCAACGCTAGGACTTATGTCACCCAGGTGCGGCGGATTTCCGACCAACTGTGCCGGAAGCACCATCTCTCGGTCATCGACACCGAGAAATCGGAACGGGTGGCCCGGCCCTACGCCCAATGGCTGGCGGAACAGGACGGCAGGCCCACCTGGAAAACGGCGATCCGGCAGGACATCAGCGCCGCCATTGCGGTTTCCCTCACCTGGAACCAGTTTGTGCGGGAGATGGAGCAGAAAGGGTACGCCCTCCGGCTGCAGGGGAAATATTTCACCCTGAAGCCCCCCGGACGGGAACGCCCCGTCCGGTTCAAGACCCTGGGGGAAAGCTACACCCCGGAGGCCATCCGGCGGCGCATCCTAGAACCCAAATCCTTCCTACCGGCTGGGAAGAACATCCGCCGGGGGAAACTCCGCAAAGGGAAAAAGCCGCTGCGACGGCTCACCGGCCTGCGGGCGCTGTACTTCTCCTATCTGTACAAAATGGGCGCGCTGCCGAGAAAGCCTCAGCGCATGAGTTTTTCAGTGCGGGAGGATATCCGCAGGCTGGATAGGCGGATCGAGCAGATGCAGTTTCTATCCAAACACCGCATCGACAGCCGGGAACAGCTGGTAGTGCTGGAAAAAGAAGCGGAAAGCGAAATTTCGGAATTGCTCCGGAAACGCCGGATGTTGTACCGGGAAAATGAAAAACCGCCAGATGTTGCGGTTTTGAACGAAAGACTGCGGGTTTTGCGGAACACAGCGAAGCTCTGCCGGGAGATTGCCGAGTAGTCGGCGGAGATGGAAAAACGGATGCAGGCTATGCCGCCTGTTCACCAACAGCAAAAAGAGAATTTTGTGCAAGAAAGGGAAAGGTGATCGTATCGACGCTTACGCATACCCCAC
>CALWXU010000197.1 GCA_944385585.1 uncultured Flavonifractor sp. | reverse complement strand
TCCTCCCGCTTCTCCGCCGAGGTGCCGGTGATCCCCTTGTCCGCGTACACATCCACGAACTCCCACTCCGGGTTGGCAGTAATGAGCTCCGTATAATGGGCGTTCTGGGCGGCGAAGGAGTTGAGCTGGTCCTCTGAACTGGAACTCACCCGGGCGTATGCCGCCACCCGCAGCTTCCGGGCTCTGACCGGGTTGCTGGGCGGGATGGTGATCACCTGGGGTGTGCTGTTCAGCGCCAGGGAACCGCTGGTTTTCTTCTGCTTGCCCACGGAATCACCTCCTTTTCAGCAACACACAATACCAGCACTGCCGCAAAATATCCATATCCAAACGTAACAAAAATCAGGGGAAAAATATGACGTCCGCCCCGGTCTCTACACGGAGCCGGGCAGCAATCCTCCCGGCCTCCTTCCGGCTGACAAGGCCGGCGTTCTGGAGGTGCCGGAGGAGGTTTACCATTCCGATGTAGTTGATGTTCTGGTTCATCTCGTATCTCCATTTCGAAATGGGGGCCGTTATGAGGCTCATGGCCGCAGAACGGCCCCCACTGAGTTTCTCAAAAATACATTTCGCTGGTTGGCCCTATTCGACACTACTTCCCGGGCCCTAGGCGGCAGCAGACGGACTGTGTTGGCACACATCACGGGAATCTCACCCCTCCGAGGATCTCTCCGAGCTGCCCCCATTGCTTGATCCCGGTTTCACCCGGGGCTGTGGCTGGACAGGAGTATCATTATCAGATTGCTGACGAGGGTCGGGCTGGTTCAAAACCAGCCGCAATGCGAAACAGCCCGCCACAGGCTGCTTTGTGGACGGATGGGCACCGCTCTGCACCTTCCTTGGCCGTCTTTGATGCGGAATTGTATCCCGCACAGGTGGTCTTGGCGCATCCTCCAGCGTCGCTCCAGCCCTCCTCCCGGAGGGCCTCTCGTCAGCAGACGTATCCCGCTGCCGGATATGAAGTTTTCAAGCTGCACGGGAGGTATAAAATTGCCTCCTCACTGTGTAGGCAGCGAGGAGGCAATTTTTATGCTACTTTTCTAAAAATTTTTTAATTTTCTTCAAGCGCCTGGATACTACAGATTGATTACATCCGAGCAGCCCTGCTATTTCCCACTGTTTATGCTCATCTATGGCCGATAGGGTCAGGAGCTCCAAATCGGGGCGCGTCAACTGTTTGAGCTTGGAGGCAAGTTCAGGGTTATCAATCGTATCTATCCAGAAATATCGATCTGAATACGCCAGTTCGTCCAATTCGCATGAGAGACTTTCGAACTTTTTCAGTAGAGTTGAGTGGTTTGCTGTGTTTTCTGAGACATGCATATCGGGTAATGGCTGCGTATGATTGCTATAGGATCTTTCAGAGCAAAAGACTTCGAGGTCAAATAGATAAAGCTGTTCAATTGCATACTCATCCATACCGGCTTCCTCGTACTCCTTGCGGAGCCTCTTCCACTTGGCTTCGAACTTCCTATGTTCCTTGGCATAGTTGAAACCCATGCTGTTTCCTCCGTTCTTCTGAATTTGGAAGTCCAAAATTCAGAAGCGGAGGGCCGCGGCACCCTACCGTGTGCCGATGGGTAAAACAAAGGCCGTCGGTTTTGTGACAACGCGCAAAGCCGGCGGCTTGATTTGCGGCATTAAGAAGTCTGCAGCAGATCCAGGTTCTTTTTGCTGCATAGGTGAAGGCAGTGCGATGCGCCGGCAGGCGCTGGCACTCCTTAACGCCACAGTGAACCCAGGTAGATTATAATGTTCCCTTTCCTCTCACAAGCATCTCAAAATACCTTTACCAACAGTCCTTATCCAATTGAAAATCAACGGAGGCACCAGCCTTTTAATAGGGGCTGGTGCCTCCGCACTTTGTTGTAGGTTTAGTTACCGGTTGCTCTTTCGCCAGATACCTATCTTCTCTGCCTGGGCAATCAGCTCCTCCCGGAAGTCGGGGTGGGCGATGGAGATGATCTTCTCCGCCCGCTCCCAGGTGGAGGCCCCCTTCAGGTTGACCATGCCGTACTCCGTCACCAGGTAGTGGACGGCGGAGCGGGGGTCGGTGGTGATGGAGCCGTTGGTGAGGGTGGGGACGATGCGGCTTTTCATCTGTCTGTCCTTGCCCGTCATGGTGGAGGACAGGCAGATGAAGCTCTTGCCCCCCTTGGACAGGTAGGCCCCCAGGACGAAGTCCAACTGCCCGCCGGTGCCCGAGATGTGCTTGAGCCCGGCGCTCTCGGCGTTCACCTGGCCGAACAGATCCACGTCCACCGCGTTGTTGATGGAGATGAAGTTGTCCAGTTGGGCGATGACGTGGACGTCATTGGTGTCGTCCACCGGCGCACCCATGACCTCCGGGTTGTGGTTTACGTAGTCGTAGAGCTTCTGGGTGCCCGCCCACGTGGTGTTGTAGCTCTGGATATTTACATTCTTTGATTTTCTCTTCCAGACGACCGAAATCCCATTCCAGGGCCAGCAGATGGCTAGTACACCGGTAGCATTCTTCTTAGGCACCAGGGTTTTACCCTTATTTAGTGTAGTCATAGAATCCGCTACCGGTCTTGCGGCCCAGCTTACCGGCTCTCACCATCTTGCGCATAAGCAGGGAGGCGCGGTACTTGGAGTCATGGGACTCGTTGTAGAGGGTGTCCATGACGGCCAGGCACACATCCAAGCCGATCAGATCACCCAGTGCCAGAGGACCCATTGGGTGGTTGGCGCCCAGTTTCATGGCGATGTCCACGCCCTCTACGCTGGCCACACCAGTGTAAACCAGATCGCAGGCCTCGTTGATCATAGGTACCAGGATCTTGTTCACTACGAAGCCGGGGGCCTCATTGACCTCTACCGGCTCCTTGCCAATGGCCTTGACCAACCTCGTTAATGCCGCGCTTTTCCAGTTTAGGGCCATACCCTTTGGCCCGCATAGAGTAAATAAAGATATTTGCGCACATCAAACCAAGAAGCAGATCACCGATGGCGTAACCCTGGAGCATCGCCGAGGTAAAGGGATTATCGACCTGGGGCTCAATCGGCTCTCCCACCGGGCTGGCGATGCCCTTGATCAAGACAATTGCCAGCATGATGATCAGCAACGGGGTGAGATATTTCCCCAGTTTGTCCACAATCGAGTCTTTGTCCTTGGCAAAGAAAAACACCAGGACAAAAAACACGATCACTGTCACCCAGATAGAGACGTTAGGGAACAGGTTCACCACGCCCAGCTCATGGGTGGTTGCGCCGCACCGAGGCACTGACGAGCCGACGCCAATAAACAGCCATCCCAAGATAGACATTGCGTTATACAATTTGCGGTGAGCGTGGATCATCAGCCCTTGTGAGCCGTTTCCCGCATTGTTGACCGCCAGAATTGAGAGTACTGGAAAGATGATAGCCGAAAGGAGCAGGCCCAGGGCACCCATCACCCATGCGGAACCGGATTCCAGCCCTACGGCCGGGGGAAAGATCAGGTTCCCAGCCCCAAAAAATGTCGAAAACAGAGCCAGGCCAACAACGATTGCATCTAACATAAAATTCTGTTTTTTCATTTTCAGCCCCCATTTCTTTTTTGAACTTCACCATTATTAGATGCAATATCTGTGCCAAGTCAATATCTGTTCTAAATGTGGGATTTTCTTGCCTTTTTAATTTGAATAGTATATAATTATTTACAGTTTTTGTTTAATTCTTTTTACTGTAACATTTGATTTTCAATTCTTGAGAGGCCGCATACTATGATCGAACATTATGTCAATCAAATCATCGCGATGAATATCCTTGCGGATGCCGTCACGATTATCGACGACAAAGGAATTATACAGTACTACAAAGTATTTCAGCAGGAGGCATCCCCTTTCGCCCCCTCTGAGATCATTGGGCGGCACTTTCTGGATGTCTTCACCAATATCAACCCCAGCGAGAGCTCCGTGCTGAAAGCCCTGCGGGGGGAGTCCTCCTTCCACAACCATTTCGAGGTTATCCACAAGGACGGAAGTCGCCACGAAATCGTAGAAAACGTATATCCAGTCCGCTTCGAGGGCAAGATTATCGGTGCCGTCTGCGTCTCCCAGAATGCGGCAACTAGCAAAAAATATCTCGATATTAACCTCCCTAAGGCAACCGCCAAATCCATGTATAAACTCAAAGACATCATTGGCAATTCCCCCAAACTCCGATACTTGAAAATGCAAATTGCTCAACTTGCCGCCACAGACACGAGCATCCTCGTCTATGGAGAAACTGGCACCGGCAAGGAGATGGTCGCGGAAGCCATCCACGGCCTCAGCCTCCGGAGCAATAAGCAATTCTGTTCCCAGAATTGCGCCGCTATCCCAGGTGGGTTGGCAGAGAGCCTGCTTTTCGGAACCAAAAAGGGCGTCTATACGGGCTCCGTTGACAGTCCGGGCATATTCGAGCAGGTAAACGGCGGCACCCTGTTCTTAGATGAGGTCAACTCTTTGGACTACTCCATCCAAGCTAAGCTCCTCCGCGCATTGGAGACAAAAAAGATCCATCGGCTTGGCTCTGACAAGGAGATTAGCTTGGACTTCCGTGTTGTGGCGGCAACCAATGAGGATCCATTCAAGTGTATGGAATCCGGTAAAATCAGAAGTGATCTGTTTTATCGGCTCAGCACTTTTGTCCTGGAAATCCCACCTCTCCGGGAGCGGAAAGAGGACATTCCGCTTCTTACCGAGCACTTCATACAGGCCCACAATGAAGCTTCGTCCAAGCAATTTAGTGGAGTTTCCGATGAAGTTCTCGCTGTGTTTAAACAATATTCCTGGCCAGGTAATGTTCGGGAGTTAAAAAATGTGATCGAGAGTTCCGCTATTTTTGCCAAGTCATCAACGATTCAAATTTCAGACCTTCCTTACTATATAACAAAATCCAGAAGTATCGAGAATAAAGAGCACAGGGAGAAAAATTCTGCTAATTTTTTGCCCGCATCCACATCAGCACCATCCTATTTAATTCCCGATGTTATAGAGCAGCTTATAAGAGACGGCGCCACCTACAAAGAGGCTATGGATCGTTTTGAAAACCTCTATCTTGATTCGTGCCAAAGGAACTGTTCCAATCAAACCCATCTCGCCCATATTCTCGGCATAAGCCGTCAGTCGCTTATAAATAAATTAAAAAAACATAACCTTCGTCCGTGTGATGGCACCAGAGATGGATAGCGGACCGCCTTCACCGCGTTTTCGACGGTAGTCAGCTTCTCCTGATAAATCGCTTGAAAATCCATGCTCTCCCCTTATTTACGGTAGTCATAGAAGCCCACGCCGGTCTTTCGGCCCAGCTTACCTGCGCGGACCATCTTGCGCATCAGCAGGGAGGCGCGGTACTTGAGGTCGTGGGTCTCATTGTGCAGGGTGTCCATGATAGCCAGGCCCCCGCCCAGGCCGATCAGGTCGCCCAGGTCGGGGGCCATGGAGTGATGACGCCCAGCTTCATGGCAGTGTCCACACCCTCCACATAACTTCCACCAACTTCGTGACGGTGGTGAGGTTGAAGAAGTACGTACCAATGAAATCATCAGGTTGTCGAGTGACCGTAGCGATGTATGATAGGACTTGGAATCATGTGCCGCAGTGATTAGGATAGAAACCCATCTTACAATCAGCAAAAATTCTTGCATCCATTGTTTTGAGGTCTTTTGCAATTAACGGCTTAAATTCCATCTGATCCAAAATATCTCTCTGCAGGTCGACACCAGGTGCGATCTCAGTCAGCATCAACCCATCTTTTGTCAGTTCCAAAACCGCCCGCTCTGTGACATAGAGCACCTTTTGCCCAGAAGAGGCGGCATACTCCCCGCTGAAAGTAATCTGTTGAACCGTATTTTTGAATTTCTTAACCTTTCCCTCTTGCAAAATACGCAATACACCGTCTGCCGCTTCGAGCTTTGCACCGCTTGCTGTAAATGTACCAGCAAAGATCACCAAGGGAGTAGACTGCGTTATATCAATAAATCCGCCACAGCCAGGAATCTTTGGGCCAAATTTACTCACATTGATATTGCCCTCTGCATCACATTCCGCGAGGCCGAGAACCGCCATGCCCAAATTTCCACCATCATATAGGTCGAAATTATAGGTCATAGATAACAATCCGATGGCATTAACTGCGCATCCGAATGTGTCGCCAGATCCCAAAACACCTCCAAGCATACCGGCCTCGACACTCATGACCACTTCATCGGCAAACCCTTCTTCCGCCGCAATATTCGCCACAAGCTCTGGTATGCCGATACCAAGATTTACGATGGAATTTGGCCTTAGCTCCATTGCACACCGCCTGGCAATCACTTTACGGGGGTCGAGCGGCAGTGTTTTCACCTCATCCGTTGGAATATCAATATGTCCGGCGTATCTCGGCGAATAGTAGATATCTTTCGTTTGGCGGTGATATTTTTCCGGTTCTTCGCAGACCACAACAGCATCCACAAACACACCCGGAATTTCGATCCGATCTGCGGTCAGCTTGTTGGCGGAAAGATTTTTAACCTGCACAATTACCTTGCCTCCGCAACTTTTGACCGCCATGGCAATATCACGCATATTCATGGGTCCACATTCGTCTTCGATTGAAATATTGCCATTCTGATCTGCAGTTGTCCCACGGATGATGCCGATGTCAAATTTAGGCGTAGGATAATATAGCCACTCCTCGCCTTCAAATTCGACTACCCTGATTAGATCATCTGTAGTCACACGGTTCAGCTTGCCGCCCTCTAGCCGAGGATCAACGAAAGTTTGCAGACCTATCTTGCTCATGAAATGCTTCTGGCCCAAAATAGCGGCACGAAGCGAATTCAGGATAGCCCCATGCGGCCAGTTATAGGCCTGGCATTTATTTTCACTTACATATTTGCAAAAGTTAGGATTCAAGCCGAAATGGCCTGCAATAATCTTGGAAACAAGTCCGTCGTGGGCCCAGCGGTCATAGCCAGAACCCTCTGAGCCGGCGCTCCCGGTGAATACACATTCCAGGTTGTTTGGGTGCCCGGTTTTCAAAAAGCGATCCTCCACAGCCTTAAATACCCAATCCGCCATGCCCCAGAGTACAAAGCCAGATGTTGTGACAACCGCACCATCCTGGATCAGATCAATCGCTTCATCGATGCTTTTAATTTTGCTCACACTTAGCACCTCCAAGGAGAGAAAAAATTCATCGTTGCTATGGTAATTGCCTTCTATTTATAAAATGGATTTTGTTGTGTGAACTGGTAGATCAGCAACCTAGACGGCCTCTATTTGGAGTAATCATAGAAGCCCTTTCCAGTTTTGCGGCCAAGCCAGCCAGCTCGCACCATCTTGCGCAGTAGTAGTGAGGCCCGATATTTAGAGTCATGAGTTTCGCTATACAAGGTATCCATTGCAGCCAAACAAATATCCAGGCCGATTAAATCAGCCAGGGCCAGGGGGCCCATGGGATGGTTCGCGCCCAGCTTCATCGCGGTGTCAACACCTTCTATAGAAGCCACGCCGGTATAGACCAGATCGCAAGCCTCATTGATCATTGGCACCAGGATTTTATTGACGACAAAACCAGGCGCTTCGTGGACGGATACAGGCTCCTTACCGATTGCTTTGACCAATTTGAAGACTGTATCAAAGGTTTCGTCCGAAGTGTTGGCTCCGCGGATGACTTCTACCAGTTTCATAACAGCAGCCGGGTTAAAGAAGTGAATACCAATGAACTTATCCGGCCGTTTGGTGGCGGCGGCTATCGCCGAAATAGAGATAGATGAAGTGTTGGAGGCAAAAATTGTGCTTGGCTTGCAGATAGTATCTAACTGAGCAAATACCTGCTTTTTAATCTCCAAATTCTCAACGGCGGCCTCTACGACCAGGTCAGCATCGGCGGCCAGTGTCAGCTCGGTAGTAAAAATGATCTTATCGATGAGAGCCTTCTTACCGAGTTCGTTCAACTTACCTTTATTTATTTGTTTATCCAAGGCTTTGTTCAGCCTGGCTTCAGCATTATGAATGACCTCATCGCTGATATCCCGAATTACTACATCAAAGTTTGCCTTGGCAAATACCTGAGCAATATCGAGGCCCATGACGCCGCCACCAATGACAACTACTTTTTTCATTGCATCCAGTCTCCTGTTACCGGTTTTTAAAGTGCTTCTCCGCCCGCTTTTCCAAAAACGCGCCCATGCCCTCGTTCTTGTCCTCGGTGCCGCAGCAGACGCCGAAGGCCTCGGCCTCGAAGGCGGAGCCGGTGGCGATGTCAGTCTGCATGCCCATGCGGATGCAGCGCTTGGACTCCTGCACCGCGATCTGGGCGTTGGCACAGATGGCCTCCGCCAGCTCGATGGCCTTGGGCATCAGCTCCTCGGGGGGATAGACATCGCTGACCAGGCCGATGGCCTTGGCCTCGTCGGCCTTGATAGTCCTGGCGGTAAGGATCAGTTCCATGGCCTTGGACACGCCCACGATGCGGGGTAGCCGCTGGGTGCCCGCGAAGCCGGGGGTGATGCCTAGGCCCACCTCGGGCTGGCCGAACCGGGCCTTCTCGCTTGCCAGGCGGATGTCGCAGGCCATGGACAGCTCACAGCCACCGCCCAGGGCGAAGCCGTTCACCGCCGCGATCACCGGCTTTGCCATGTTCTCCAGCTTGAGGAACACACCGCCGCCGTGGACGCCGAAGCGCTTACCGTCGATGGAGGAGAAGCCCTTCATCTCGCCGATGTCGGCGCCCGCCACGAAGGAGCGGCCCGCGCCGGTCAGAATCATGACGTAAATCTCATCGTCCGCCGCCACCTGGTCGATCATCTCGTCTAGGTCGGTCAGCACCTGGCTGTTAAGGGCGTTCAGCGCCTCCTGCCGGTCGATGGTAACGATTCCGATGTGGTTGTTAATTTCGAGTTTTACGTATTTCATTGATAAACCTCCTGACTATGTCTGTAGTTGTTCGATCCGTATATTACTTGACCCCCATCCAGGCGGAGATGACCATGCGCTGGACTTCGGAGGTGCCCTCGTAGATCTCGGTGATCTTGGCGTCCCGCATGAAGCGCTCGAAGGGGTACTCCCGGGTGTAGCCGTAGCCGCCCACCAGCTGCAGGCAGCGGCGGGTCACGTCGCTGGCCGTCTCGGAGGCCACCAGCTTGCCCATAGCCGCCAGATGGCTGTAGGGCTCGTGGTCCTGCTTGGCCTGGGCCGCCCGGTAGATCAGCAGCCGGGCCCCGTCCACGTGGGCCTGCATTTCCGCCAGCTGGAACTGGGTGTTCTGGAACTGGGAGATCCGCTTGCCGAACTGGATGCGCTCCTTGGTGTACTTGACGCACTCGTCGATGGCCGCCTGGGCGATGCCCAGGGCCTGGGCCCCGATGCCGATGCGCCCGCCGTCCAGTGTCATCATGGCGATCTTGAAGCCCTTATTCAGCTCGCCCAGCAGGTTCTCCTTGGGCACAATGCAGTCCTCAAAGACCAGCTCGCAGGTGGAGGAGCCCCGGATGCCCATCTTCTTCTCGTGGGCCCCCACCTTAAAGCCGGGGAAGCCCTTCTCCACGATGAAGGCGGAGATGCCGTGGTTGCCCTTCTCCTTGTCCGTCATGGCGAAGATCACGAAGGTGTCCGCGTAGCCGGCATTGGTGATGAAGACCTTGGAGCCGTTGAGCACCCAGTGGTCCCCCTTGTCCTCCGCCGTGGTCTTCTGCATGGCGGAATCAGTGCCCGCACCGGGCTCGGTGAGGCCAAAGGCGCCCAGCTTCTCGCCGGTGGCCAGGGGGAGTAAATATTTCTGCTTCTGTTCCTCCGTGCCGAACTCGCTGATAGGCCAGGAGCATAGGGAGGTGTGGGCGGACACCATGACGGAGGTGGTGGCGCAGTGGCGGGCCAGCTCCTCGCACACGCCGATGTAGGTCAGGTAGCTCAGCCCCGCCCCGCCGTACTCCTCGGTGAAGGGCACGCCCATCATGCCCATCTCCGCCAGCTTGTGCCAGGTCTCCTCCGGGAAACGCTCGTTCTCGTCGATCTCCGCGGCAATGGGGGCGACCTCTTTCAAACAAAAGTCGTGGAGCATATCCAGGATCTCCTGTTCTTCCTCGGTAAAGTGAAAATTCATAGTGTAGCTCCCTTCTTTATCTACTAATTTTTAACATGCCTAGATACAGCTTTGAGCTGCCCGGCAAGAGACAGCTCAAAGCGCATTACAAGAAACAACCCATTCTAGGAGGAAGGCAGCAAATGGATCTGCCCGGGGCTGCTCCTGCCGTGGTTGGGAAGGCCTTACGCCTTCAGCTTTTTGATCTCCTCGGTAAGGGCGGGGAGCACCTCAAAGAGGTTGCCCACGATGCCGTAGTCCGCCACGTCGAAGATGGGGGCGTCGGGGTCCTTGTTGATGGCCACGATGCAGTCTGAGCCGGACATGCCGGCCAGGTGCTGGATGGCGCCGGAGATGCCGCAGGCGATGTACAGCTTGGGGGCCACGGTCTTGCCCGTCTGGCCCACCTGGTAGGCGTGGGAGATCCAGCCCGAGTCCACCGCCGCGCGGGAGGCACCCACGGTGGCCCCCAGCACGTCGGCCAGGGCCTTCACAGGGGCAAAGCCCTCGGGGCCTCCCACACCCCGGCCGCCGGAGACGATGATGTCCGCGCCCTCCAGGTCCACCAGCTCACCGGCCGCCTCCCGGATGACCTCCAGGAGCTCGGTGCGGATTTGCTCGGGTGCGACGTGGAATTCCTCGCGGACCACCTCGGCCTTGGCGTTGCCGGGGGCGGACTTCTTAAACACGCCGGGACGCACGGTGCCAATCTGGGGCCGGTGGTCCGGGCAGAGGATGGTTGCCATCAGGTTGCCGCCGAAGGCGGGGCGGGTCCAGGCCACGTTGCCCGACTCCGGGTCGATGTCCAGGCCGGTACAGTCCGCCGTCAGGCCGGTCTTCAGGCGGCAGGACAGGCGGGGGCCCATGTCCCGACCGTCCGGGGTGGCTCCGATGAGCAGAGTAGTGGGGCCGTACTTATCGATCAGATAATACATGGCGGCGGTGTAAGCGTCGGTAGTGTACTCCTTGAACTCGGGGGCGTCCACCACGATCACCTGATCCGCACCGTGGGCGGAGGCATCGCTGACGGCCTGCTCCACACCGCTGCCGATGACCACGGCCACCAGCTTGCCGCCCTGCTTATCCGCCAGATCCCGGCCGGGGCCCAGCAGCTCCAGGCCCACGCTCTTGGCCGAGCCGTCCTCCTTGGTCTCTACATAGACCCACAGGTCCTTGGTCTTTGCTTCCATGACTGTATCCCTCCTCTTAAATCACGTGGGCGTCGCTGAGCAGCGTTGCCAGCTTTGCCGCGGATTCCTCGTTGGTCTCTTCCTGGATCTTGATGCCGCCCTTCTTCTTCTCCGGTACGAAGGACCGCTTCACGTGGGTGGGGGAGCCCTTCAGGCCGATGCGGGTGGTGTCGATGTCCGGGAAGTCCGCGGAGGTGAGGGTGGGGATCTCCGCCCGGTTGGCCGCCATCTTGCGCTTGATGGTGGGGTAGCGAGGGTCAAAGGAGGGCTTGGTGAAGGTGACCAGGCAGGGCAGCTTCACGCCAATGACCATGTTGCCGTCCTGGCCCTCCTTGAGGACCTTCAGCCTGTCCCCGTCCAGCTCCGCCTCCAGGGCGTAGGTCACCTGGGGATAGTCCAGGTGCTCGGCAATCTCCGGGCCCACCTGGGCGGTGTCGCCGTCGATGGCCTGCTTGCCGCAGAAGATAGCGTCGAACTTGCCCTCCAGCTCCTCAATCTTACGGATGGCGTTGGAGAGGATGTAGCTGGTAGCCAGGGTGTCCGACCCGCCGAAGACCCGGTCCGACACCAGGTACGCCTTGTCCGCCGCGATGGCCAGACACTCCTTCAGGGCCGCCTTGGCCTGCTCGGGGCCCATGCTCACCACTACAATCTTGCTGTCCGGGTTTTTGTCCTTGATCCGGGCCGCCGCCTCCAGCGCGAAGGCGTCAAAGGTGTTGACGATGCTGGGCACCCCCTCCCGCATCAGGGTGTTGGTCTCCGGATTGATCTTGATTTCTGTGGTATCCGGAACCTGTTTGACACAAACAAGTATGTTCATAATCTATTATGACCTCCAATATTAGTCGTTCCAAAGCATTCAAGGGATTCGCTCAATGACTGTCGCCATGGATGGGCCGCCGCCAACGCAAAGGGAGGCGACCCCGTATCTCGCCTGGCGATAGATCAATTCCGACAGACACCCCACAATGATTCTCACACCAGTGCATCCCACTGGGTGTCCGATTGCGATGCCGGAACCATTGGCATTGACCTTGTCCATGGGCAGCTTCAGTTCGCGATTACAGGCCAAGAACTGCGCCGCGAAGGCCTCGTTGATTTCATAGTAGTCAATGTCATCCGCCGTCAAGCCAGCCTCACGGATAGCTTTTGGAATAGAGTAAGCCGGGCCAATGCCCATAATGCGGGGCTCCACACCAGCACTGACTGTGGACAATACCCTTGCGAGAGGCCGGAGCCCATGTGCCTGGGCATAGGCAGCCGTGGTCAGCACCACAGCGGCGGCCCCGTCATTGATGCCAGAGGCATTTCCAGCGGTTACAGTCCCATTTTCTTTCAAGAAGGCCGGCTTCAGCTTGCTCAGCACTTCCATCGTGGTGCCCTTTTTGGGATGCTCATCCCGATCCACAATGACAGTTCCCTTCTTTGTCTTCACCTCAATGGGAACCATTTCGGCATCAAATTTGCCAGCCTCCATTGCCGCGTAGGCACGTTGATGGCTCATTACAGCAAGCTCATCCTGTTCCTCTCTGGTGATCCCATACTCTTGAGCCAGATTCTCTGCGGTTACGCCCATGTGATAACCCATCATTGCGCAAACGAGTCCATCATAGGTGAGAGAGTCAATCATTTTGACATCCCCCATGCGGAACCCAGTGCGAGCGCCCAAGGTCAGATAGGGGGCCCGGGACATGGTCTCACCGCCAAGAACCAGGGCAACCTGACAGCCATCGGTTTTTAGGCTGCGATAGGCACAGTCATACGCTTTCATGGATGAGGCACACTGCTGGTCAACCGTATAGGCCCAGCCACTGGAGGGACATCCCAGTTTGAGCTGTACCTGCCGGGCCGGGTTGCCCTTGTTTCCGTGCTTGTAAAGGCATCCCATGACGACCTCGTCAATTTCTTCGGGGGATACACCCGCCCTCTCCAAGGCTGCCTGCCCAGCAACGGTAGTCAAATCAACCAAACTAACATCCTTTAAAGATCCGAGGAAATCGCCCACAGGGGTTCTGGCCCTGCTCAGAATTACAATATCGTCGGGTGCAAGATTCATAATGCAACCTCTCTCCTCATCTTTGTGATTTAGTGATTCAGATAATAGCCTGCGGCAATTACTCGCTGCACGTCGGTCTGGCCCTCCACGTGAGGCCCGATCAGAGCGTCGCGCAGGAAGCGCTCTGTCTGGTACTCCTTCATAACACCGTAGGAGCCCATCAGGTTCATGGCAAGTACACAGCCCTCTACCGCCGTGTCCCCCACGTAGGCCTTAACCAAGGCGGACTGCCCCAGCATTTCCTCCAGACGGCTGTGGTCGTTGGCCGTCTCCGCGCAGTTATAGACCATGTAGCGGCAGCTCTCATACTTGGAGAGCATGGTGGCAAACTTCGTCTGAATCGCCTGGAATTTGGTAATGGTGCTGTCCCGGTGAACTTTCGTGGTAACGTAGTCCTTTGCCGCATTGACAGCTCCGCCGAAAGCGCCCAGGAAGACCGCGGAGAAACCCAGCTTGCCATAGGCGGTGGTTGCCTTCAGAATGGTGAACCCGTCTCCCCGTTTGCCAAGGATATGGAAGTCGTCGTTAGGGACACGGACCTCATCCAAAAATACGTCATAGCAGGGGCTGCCCAGCAGGCCAATTTTCTCCCAAGGCGTGGAAGTGGAATAGCCCTCAATGGGCTTATCAAACAGGAAAGCCGTGCATTTACCCGTCTCGGCCTCTTTGGCGTAGAGAAGCATGGGGCCGTCATAAGCGGCATTGGAGATAAAGCGCTTGACTCCGCTGATCACCCAGGTATCACCCTCCAGCCTGGCGGTGGTGGTCAGCTGCTTGGGATCAGAACCGGTGCTGGGCTCGGTAAATGCCATAGAGCCCCGGAGTTTTCCCTCAATGCTGGGGCCGATGTATGCCTGCTTCTGATCCTCGCTGCCGAAGAGATTGATGGCCTCCAAGGGAAGCAGAGTAATGAGCAGGGCGGTGGCGGCACTGGGAGACACCTTGGACAACTCTTCGAAGGCCAGAACAAAGCTGTCGTAGCCGGCGCCAATACCTCCATACTTCTCGTCAAAGGCAATGCCCAGCAGTCCGGTGTCAGCCATTTGCTGATAAACATCGGTGGGGAAGTGGCCTACCTCCTCGATGTCATCGATACGGGGTTTGAGAACTTTTTCCGCAAACTCTCTTGCCAGATCTCGGATGGACTCTTGTGTCTCATTCAGTTTGAATTCCATAATGATTCTCCTTTTTAGATATTAGAGTGAAGTATTTACTAGACTAAGTACCTGGAAGGACATTGGTCAACATCCTGAAAACTTGGGTGTCCGCTTTTCGATAAAGGCTTTGACACCCTCCTTAAAATCCTCTGACTGTCCACAGGCGTGCTGGGTAGGGATCTCAGTTTCTTGAAGCCACCGGCGGTAATCTCGGAAGTTGGCATCATAAATTTGTCTTTTGAGATTTGAATAGGCAACAAGAGGACCGGCTGCTAACTCTCGAGCCAGTTTCATGGCAGCTTCATCCAATTCCGCTTTGGGTACCACCATATGAGCAAGCCCAAGAGACTGTGCCTCTAATGCGTTCACTGGTCGGCCCGTGGCTGCTAATGCCAGGGCTCGCGCTACCCCAACACTCTTGGATAGCAGGTAAGTAGCGCCGGTATCGGGAACCAGTCCCAAATTGACAAAAGCCAAGATAAATTTTGCGTTATCTGCACAGATCAGGAAGTCCCCGCCCAAGGCTAAACTGACACCTGCGCCAGCGGCCGGTCCAGAAACCGCAACTACAATTAGCTTCCCCATCCGCTTCATATGGTCTGCCAGAACGCCCACCTTGGCAATTAGTTCGTCTATACTGACCTCTCCTCCGGCCTGTATGCGTTGATAGAAGTACCGAATGTCGCCCCCGGCGGAAAATGCTTTCTCCAATCCCTTTAGGACAACAACCTTTACTTCAGCATCTTGCACCGCTCTCTGGAATGCGGTCAGTAGTTCGTCGGCCATTTGCTCGTCTATGGCATTGAGATTGCTTGGATCATTCATGATGATGGTGGCGATGCCATCCTGAGCAGAATATATAATTTTCTCTAATTTGCCCAGATGCTGCATATTTGCGTACCTCCTTTTCCGCTTGTTGCATCCAGTACTGGCCACCTGAGTGACAGATACCTGAACTTTAGCTTTGCAGATGTAGTGTATCACTCCGCATCGTATAATGTAAAATACATTTTTGAGCAATATAAAATAACCACAAGTTATGCTTTCGATTTATGAGACTTGCGCTCGATTAAACGGCGCATTTTAAAAGGTTAGCGGCTTGTCATGTATCTTATTTAGTTATAACTTGCGTGATATTATTTGTAGTTATAGATCAAGGTAACAGAATGTATTTTACAGGATCTACTAATTGATGCTGGAGTAGGGAATACCAATGTGTTGTTGCATAATATGGATGTTTGCGGCATTTCGGTTACAGACATTCAAATTGATAGGCAATACTTGAATAGTTTATATGTTGGAATCCGCTTCCCATAAAAATCTAACCCATTACAGGACGCCCAGCAATCACATCAATGATTCTGGGTTAAGTCTCAAGCGAAAGGCTTATACAGTTTAAATGTCAAAACATACCACCGACCACGTCTCTAGTGATGTGGCCGGTGGTCAATTTATTAACCCTTTTCACACTTGAAATTCCTCCCCGTAAATACGTTTAGATTTGCAGCAAGAATCTTTTCTTTGCTTTTGCTCCTCAATACGGTATCCGAGCGGTTGCAAGGAGTTGGTTCAGATGATATGATATAAGAGCAAAACATCTTAGTAAGATCAAATATAACTGATAGTAATGCTAAGGGGGGCAGAGACCAATGGATCTGCGCAAGCTCACGTATTTTGTAGAGGTCATAAAGGAACAGAGTTTTTCCCACGCTGCGCAGAAGCTCTATGTTTCACAACCCATGCTCAGCAAGGCAATCAGCCAGTTGGAGAGCGAGTTTGGCGCACAGCTCATTAAGCGCAATAGCAAGAGCTTCCAGATTACAGAGGAGGGCAAACTCGTTTATCAAAAATGCATTAAGATCCTAAATGATTACGATGAGCTTGAACATATTCTGGATGATTCCAAGAACCTGTTGCGTGGGTCAGTTTCTATCAGTATCCCATTGGAAGTTGTGAGCCTGTATTTTATCCCATTGTTTATTGACATTCATAAGAAATATCCAGAGATCTCCATCGACCTGCATGAGGAGGGTTCGCATACTGTTGTAAACGCGCTTGTTCGGGATATGATTGATATTGGCGTTGTCATGCTCCCAGTCCCCACACATGATATTGATGTCTACCAGATTATTGACGACCAGTGCGCCTTGATGGTCAGCGTGGATCACCCGCTGGCCTCCAGAGAGCAAGTCGATATTTCTGAATTGGAGCATGAAAGTTTCCTCCTATTCAACCGCCGTTTTGTACTCAACGACATGGTACGTCAAGCCTGCTATTCCAGGCAATTCTCGCCCAATATTATGTTTCAAAGCTCGAATACCTCAATTGTTTTGGGGATGGTGGAAAAGAACCAGGGAATCACCATCATGCCTGGGCCGACGTTTCCCGACTCAAACCCATACTTGCGCAAAATCAAGATTAAACCGGAAATTCCCTGGAAGCTGGCATTAATCATCAAAAAGGAGAAGTATCTTTCGCCTGCTGTTTTGCAAGTCGTTGAGGAGATTCTGGGCTATTTTGGTTCAAACGCCATTGACGAGATAAAAAATAATTTATAGTTATACTTCATGCGAATAAAATGTATTTTACAATATGATTGCTTGTGTGGTATCCTTCGTAACAGGAAGACCAATGAAGGTCGGCCACGTCCAGTCTCCCGGCAGCGCCTGAACGCAGGACGAGTTGCAGCTGACGAATCCTGATAACAGGCCAGCACTAAAATTGATTCAGAAAAGGAGCGCAGAAACATGAACGGAAACATCAAGAAGCAGACCAGCGTCAACAAGTTCCTGGGCGGCAGAGAGAAGGTTCGTGTCGCCGTGATCCAGGCCGCCAGCAATGTGTTCAACAAGGAGAAGCTGATCACAAAGGCATGCCGCATGATCAAAGAGGCCGGCGCCAACGGTGCGGAGCTGGTCGCGTTCCCGGAGTGCTTCATTCCTGTCTTCCCCCAGATCTACAACCCCGGCTTTGACTGTGACGCCTCCATGCAGGAGCGGTGGGCCATCGGCCTGTCCGACAACTCCATTGTGGTGGGCAGCGAAGATACCATCCGCATCGGCGAGGCCTGCCGCGACGCCGGCGTCTACTGTGTGATGGGCGTCCATGAGATGGACGACCGCCCCGGCGTACATACCTTCTACAACACCAACCTGACCTTCGGGCCCTCCGGCGAGGTTCTTGCCCGGCACCGTAAGCTGAAGCCCACCTTCAATGAGCGCGTCTATTGGGGCGAGGGCGACGGCAGCGATATGGGCGTGGTTGACACCCCGATCGGTCGGATTGGCTCTCTGATCTGCTGGGAGCACCACACCATCGGCGTGCGTGCCGCGCAGATGCTGTTGGGCGAGGAGTTCCATGTGGCCACTTGGTCCGGCACTTGGGAGTTCAAGCACGCCCCCGGCCACGGCTGCATTGCCCCCAACACCCACCCCATGGGCGACAACTGCGACGCTCATATGGCCGACATGGAGTATGCTTTTGAATCCGGCGCCTTCGTGCTGAGCGCTCACAACCTGCTCCGGGAGGAGGACTTCGAGCCCGAGTACAAGGACTTCTTCAACGATCCCCACATGGCCATGTGGCAGGTTGGCGGCGCCTGCATCCTGGACCCGCTGGGCAACTATCTCGCTGAGCCGGTGTATAACGAGGAGACCATCGTTTACGCCGACTGCTATGCCAATACCCTCAAGGTAAAGAAGTTCTTCTTTGACGGCCTGGGACATTATTCCCGCCCCGATGTGGTGTCCCTGCACCTCAACACCAAGCACAATGAGAACCTGGTGCTGGACGCCCCCAGCTATAACTTCATCAAGGAGGCCTCCGAGCGGTTCGAGGTGGAGCTGCAGAAGGTGGAGCAGCTGGCCGCCCAGTATGAGGAGCTGCTCGCCAAGGGTAAGATCAAGTAATTTTTCCCCGATCTAAATCGCCGTGCTGAATTGCCAGCACAAAAAGAGTCTCCTCTGTGGAGTGGCCACGGAGGAGACTCTGACTAAACACCTAAATATATGTATGTTCTTCCCCCCCCATCGGGATAGTGAGAGGAGAGGAAATGTTATGGATCAGCTCCAGAATTCAGACAACAAGTCCGTCCTGCAGGTAGATATTCGTTCCGGCGCCCGTGCCGTGGATGAAATGATGAGCGATGTCTTTGTCTTTGTTCTGTTCTCCTGGTTGATTATCATATCTGCATTCGTGGACTTTGGCCCTGGGTCCACATTTACCTGGGGTGTGCTTAAACTGTCGCTCACTGGCATGTTTTTCATGGGCGCGCGCGAGCGTATGAAGGCCGATAAGCTGTGGGGCAATATCAATATGTGCTTCGTATTCCTGTTCGGCTTGTTCGGTGGCGTAACAGATATTCTGAATGCTCTCGGGTTTACGATGAACGCAATGGTTTTGGCGATTCCCAATGTATATCTTGGCGGCCTGATGATCATCTGCATCGGCGCCCTCAGAAAGAATCCGTGGACCTTCTTTGCCCTTTGGATTTTTGCCGCATTTGGTGTGTTCGCCCTTGGCCTTGCTGGTCTTGGTGTCATGGCGGCGACGTTGACACTGATTGGGCAGGTTCTGCTGGGACTGGTAGCGGCGCTCGGTACTTGGGCTCTGATCGTATTTATCCACGGGTATACTGGAACCGGCAAAAAGCTCACTCTGGGGAAGCCGCTTTTTAAGTAAAAACGGGCATAGAAAACACCAGCGTCTTGTAGCTAATTTTGAAGGAGGCTACTTTGTTATGAAGAAGGCATTGATCGTAATTGATGCTCAGAAGGAGTACTACGCCGGCGGGGGCTATCCTCTCTGGAACATGGATGCCACCATTGCTAACATCAAGAAGGCGATGGCGGCGGCCAAGGAAAAGAATATCCCCATCATCCTGATTCAGCACGTTTTCCCCAAGGACTCCGGTATGCCCATCTTCATTGAGGGCACACCCAACGACCAGATCGCGGAAGAGATTCTTGCGGAAGCTCCGGGGGCTCCCATTGTGCAAAAGGCGGACGCAGATTCCTTCTACCATACCAATCTGGAAGAGGTCCTCTCCGGGCTCGGTGTGGAGGAGCTGATCATCACCGGCATGATGACCCACAACTGTGTCGTGTTTACCAGCCTGTCCAAGAGCGCGGAGAAGTATCAGGTCAAGCTGATCCCTGAGTGTACGACGACGATTGATCCCATGGTTCACAATTTCGCTTTGGCGGGACTCTCTGTCCGTGTACCCTTTGTCTCTATCGAGGAGGCATTTTCCTGAGCGACTGAGTTTTGCCTTAGCAATCTTTAGCAGATCAAGAGGATGATAGAAATGAGTAAAGTATTGTTGATCAACGGGAGCCCAAACGCGCAGGGCAATACATGGACCGCACTGAATGAGGTGGCGGACGCCTTGGAAAAGCACCGCGTGGAGACTGAGCTGCTCTATCTGGGCAAACAGCCCATCGCCGGGTGCATCGCCTGCTACAAGTGTGTCAAAGCGGGAAAATGCGTCTTTGATGACCAGGTAAATCAGGTAATTGAAAAGCTGGACAGCTATGACGGTATCATCATCGGCTCCCCGGTCTATTTTGCAGGGCCCAACGGTCATTTGTGCGCTTTCCTGGATCGGCTGTTCTGGGCTGGCGGGAAACGTCTGGCGGGGAAATTAGCGGCGGCCGTTGTCTGTTGCCGCCGCGGTGGAGCCAGTGCTGCACTGGATCGCTTGAACCGATATCTGACGTACAGCAATATGTGCGTAGTGGGTTCTTCGTACTGGAATATGGTTCATGGGATGAAGCCCGGCGAGGTCAAAGAGGACCTTGAGGGGATGCATACCATGCGCACCCTTGGCGAAAATATGGCCTGGATGTTGAAAAACATGGAGGCCGGGAAAAATGAGGGCGTCCCGGGGCCGGAGTATGAACGGAAAGTGTTTACGAATTTTATTCGTTAAAATCATCCAGTAATCTTGACAAACAGCCGTCCATGCCGTTGTGAGGCATGGACGGCTGTACTTTATATGCTTATGAAAATGGATATTTATTCTACAAGGGTCATTTGTCCACAAGTATCGAAAAAATGTTCAGGAAACATAAGACACTGCATATTTTCGATTATTTTTGAAGCCGAGCAGGGCTGCGCTAAGTATAATTGGGATTATACATCAACATACTAAGGTGTCCTGCACTGGGTCGCAGGTATACTCCCACAGCTTATACTATTCCTTCTTTCCGGTGTACCTCACATAGGGCAGGACATGGATTTTTCTGTCCTCCAACACATTCAATGAAATCCACGGCGTCGTATATGCCGAATCCATTACCACAAACTGAATTTGTTTCAAACGGTTTGTTACCTGGTTATACAGGTCATCCCGAGCTGCACTGTCATGCACATTTCGCGCTGCTACTTCCACATCAAAGACAAGCCCGTGTTTGTCACTGGCGGTATGCGACTCATAGGCAATACCGTTCATGCTCTCCATTTACGAATATCCCGGATCCGGATCGGTGGTGGAAACTGTCTTTTCTACTGCACCGATGCCAGGTATACCGGTTTCATCATCGCCACCTTTTATCGGTTTTTTCCAAGCCTTTCCTGTTCCATATTTACTTCCTCCCGCATCTTTTGGGAGTACACCTTTGCCGTCTTTGCAACTTATACTATCTGGAATTCTTTCTTTTTGCGCTGGCCTAGATCGTATGGGGGCTACCATCCGGTTGTTCAGCGCCTTGTTCAGAATATTGTGCCCTATCTTTGCAATACTGAATTCTACGATATTCTGATGGGAGCACCATTGCAACGTCCTTGAAAGCCTGTGTAAATTTCCCTTGTGATTCGTACCCCACCCGCGCCGCAATGGAGGCAATGCTGTCATTTGTATCCCGAAGCAGCTTCATTGCCTGCCGGATTCGGTATTCCTTCATGTAGGTGGCGATGGGCGCTCCATATACGGCCTTGAACACCTCTTTTAGCATTGAGCTGTTAATGAGGAACCTTTTGGAAAGATCTTCAATGGTATAGCGCTGGTCTAAATGCTCTGTAAGCAGGCGATGGATCTCTTTAATCAATTCCGTCTGCTGGGAGTGATACTGTGTCAACTCCCTGCGTTCAGGCTGGAAGTTGTAGAGGAACAGCAAAAGCTCTTGAATCTTTAACTTCAGATAGGGCCCGCGCTGTGCCGGGGCTGCACAATACAGCGGGGCAAAGATACAGTCCAACTCGGCACAAGCCGGGGTCGCGACCGGTTTCCCGGAGCAGAATAAGTCCTGTAGCCGTTTTCCGTCTATGCCCGCTTCCCGTAAAATCTCAGGAGGATTTTCATTCAGGTGCGGCAGGTCGACCGAGAAAGAGATCCCCGCCGTATATCCCAG
Organism: uncultured Flavonifractor sp.; assembly: GCA_944385585.1. Lineage (GTDB taxonomy): Bacteria > Bacillota > Clostridia > Oscillospirales > Oscillospiraceae > Flavonifractor. Next base: position 14,180 of record CALWXU010000197.1, on the reverse strand, counting down.
TGGAAACATCATTGCGGAATCTGCGCAGCAGGCCGTGCTGTGGACAGTCATATCACCGGCTCCCAGATAAACAGCGGTGCCGCCGCGCATATTCCAGCCGATCCGTCCGCTCCTGCAGTGAAAGATTTCCAGCATAGAGTCAGAAGCGTCATGATGGAATGCTATTTGAGGGGCCAGAAAAACATGATAAGACGCTTCTATCCCAGGGAAAAGGGCATACGTTTCTACCTTCCCTTTTCCAGAAGTTTTGGCCAAAAATTGATCTGTCAAGAGGGTTCGGCCTTGCGCCGAATCAAAATGGCGCACGATGGATACTTCACCAGAAGGGACATCTTTTAATATGCGCTCAGTATAAGACAATTCATCCTGTTTCATGCAAGACCTCCCCTCTGGAATCTTCCGTAGGGCAGATGATCTTCACCAATTTTTCAATCGTATGATGGAGCAGCTGTGCTGCTTCTGTATCGGCCGCCTTGTAGTAGACTTCCTTTCCTTCACGGCGGCTCACGATCAAACCGCCTGCCTTCAACTGTTTCAAATGGTGAGATACTGCGGGGCTGCTCATCTGTACCATCGCAGAGAGGTTGATGACGCATTCTTCGCAATGACACAGCAGCCAGAAGATGCGAATCCGGCTCCCATCACTGAGCAGCTTGAAAACATCGGCAACGGTTTGGAAATCCTCGGTGCGGGGCATGTGGTCAAATGTGCCCTCTAATGCCTGACCATGATTATGGGGCAGATGGGTTTCTGGCATATCGGGTTCCTCCCTTCCTCAAAATCATACCACATTGTGAAGGGATAAGGAATCCATTTTCACTTACTCCACCTTCGGATCGTCATGCTTGTAAGACAAAAGCAGAATGGTTTTCCCTGCCTCCTTCTGGATCAAATCCTTGATTCGTTTGGCAGATGGACGAGGATACACGATGGGCGTGCCTTCCTGAATATCCTGTCTTTCTATGCAGCCTTTCTTTTTCAAACAAGGTCTAATGCAATCTCATGGTCTCTCCCATAACGTTGGCACACCGCGATAAAGGTTTTCAAATTCGGTGAGAGAAACTTGCTTTTGTGATAAACAATATTCAAATCGCGCTGCAATGGCTGGCATAACCGCAGCGGTTCCACAACATTTTCCAGGACATCTCTTTCCACAAGCAGGTATGGCAATATTGCAACTCCGAGCCCGTTTGCGACAGCTTTTACAATGGCTTGTGTGCTGGAGCTCTCCAGCAGGATCTGCAAGGACAACCGTTGGAGGGAACAGCAGGCGTCCAGAAGATCCCTGCCTGCGCTGCCCTTTTCCCTTACCAAAAAGGGATACTCAACCAATTGGGAAAGGCTCACGCTTTTTTGGGAGGCCAGAGGATGATCCCTTGCCACGATTGCGCACATCTTATCCTGCATAAAGGGAGTCGCACAAAGATCGATATGCTCAGGATTCGTCTCAATTAAGCCGATGTCAAGCGAGTTGTCTAAAAGTTTTTGCTCTATATCACTGGATTTTCCAACCACTGCCTGTATCTTTAAAGAGGGATATTGCAATTGATATTGATTCAGCAAAAACGGCAGGATGTGCGTACCGATCGTGATACTAGTTCCGATGCGGATGGATCCTACTGCACCCCAGTTTTTGATTTTGGTCTCCATATCTTCAAACAAAGTAACGATATGAAGCGCATAGCTATAGAATTCCCTGCCGCATGGGGTGGGAGAAATACGCCTTCCAATTCTTGCGAAAAGCTGTATGCCGTAATACTCTTCCAGTTCTTTGATGGCAAGGCTGACTGATGGCTGCGCAAGATGCAGCTCTGCGGCTGCTCTTGTAATGTTGCTGTGCTGGAATACAGCTACAAATATCTTCATGTGACGAAGCGTCATACCTTATACCTCACCCGCTTTATAATAAAAACAATATCACAATAATAAAATAATACTATTTTTATTATAAGTCAACGTAAGATATACTATGCTCCAAGGAGGGGCAAAGTATGAAAAGAAAAAAAGACGTACTGCTGAAAGTATTTATCTCCACACTGTATCTAAGCGCCTTTACATTTGGCGGCGGATACGTCATTGTTACGCTGATGAAAAAAAAGTTTGTAGATGAATGCCATTGGATCGAAGAAGATGAAATGCTTGATTTAATAGCGATCGCTCAGTCAGCGCCGGGAGCAATTGCTGTAAATGGCGCCATCGTAGTGGGATATAAGCTCGCAGGCCTCTTGGGTGCGCTTACGGCTATTGTTGCCACCGTTATTCCACCCTTTGTCATCATCTCCCTGATCTCCGTCTTCTACCACGCATTCCGCGATAATTTCATTGTAAGCCAGGTTCTTGAGGGAATGCAGGCAGGGGTAGGCGCAGTTATCGCATCTGTGGTTTATGAAATGGCAGCAGAGGTGATCCATGGGAGGAAATTGTCATCCATCGGCGTCATGGCAGCGGCCTTTGCCGCGACCTGCTTTTTGAATGTAAATGTAATTTACGTTGTCGTGATCTGCATTTTGATCGGGATCATTCAAACATTTATCCATCGGAAAAGAGGGGTCGCAGCATGATTTATCTTCAACTGTTTTTCAGCTTCCTACAAATCGGCCTGTTCAGTTTTGGAGGCGGCTATGCAGCGATGCCGCTGATCCAACATCAGATTGTTGAGACTCACGGCTGGCTCAGCATGTCAGAATTTACAGATTTGATCACCATATCCCAAATGACGCCGGGCCCAATTGCCATCAACTCTGCAACTTTTGTCGGAATAAGAATTGCCGGTATTCCAGGTGCACTCATTGCAACGATCGGATGTGTCCTTCCGTCATGTATCATTGTCACGCTCATCGCAAAATTGTACTTAAAGTATCAAAATATGAGTGTGCTGCAGGAGATTTTGACAACCCTGCGTCCCGCTGTAGTGGCTATGATCGCATCAGCTGGCATTTCCATTCTCATTTCGGTGTTTTGGGGCAGTGGAGCAATTTCCATTGCGAATACAAATTGGAGTATGGTGCTTATATTTGCCATCTGCTTTATCCTGCTTCAAAAAGCAAAAACAAACCCCATCCTAGTTATGCTTTTAGCTGGCATTATGAAATTAGCGGTAAGTGTAATAGGAGGATAACTATGCAATTATATGTTAAAACCCATGTCAATAAATACGTGGTTTTCAACTCAGAAGGCGTCTGCGTTGGATTTGTGAAAAGAAGCTTTTTGCCTGCGGCATCACTTGAAATTTGCACTCCTGACGGGGTCCAAATAGGATGCGTCCATCAAAGCGGAGAAACGATTTCCCTTGAAAAGAACAGGGAGAACTTTGGGCCATATCCCTTTAATTATGCTGTGGAGGGGGAAAAACCACCTTGCAACAGCCACGTGAAACCGCCCCTGGCACAGCGGATCAAGTTGGATTCTCACAATGGCCCAGTCACCATTGTTCAACATACAGACCGCACCTTTCATATTTACATACAAAAAAGAGAGGTCTGCACAATGATACACACCTTGCGGCTCAGAAAGGAGATCTTGATTTTTTCCGATATGATATCCATAGAATGTGCAATGATACTGCTTGCGGTCTGTATGTTTATGCTGCATGATGATGACATGAATATTGTTTAACGGCAGAAAAGCAAGTGCGCGCATTTCCCTAGTCTGCCGCCCGCTGTCCATGTCCTACATCCAGCCAGTCATCCTGACGGCGGGAGTCGTGAAAGACCGCCGCAGCGCCGAGCACTTCCCGCAGTTCTTGTGATAAGCCCATTTTTTCCGCGATCAAAAGTGCATACAGCAGCACCCGGGCACAGTGGGCCTTGGTGTGCTTCTCACTGTCTTTCAGGGAAAAGTCAATTTGTTGCTCCAGGAAGCGGCTCCAGCGGTCATAGTCACGTTTTACAGCCCCTGGAAGTTTCATACGCCGCACGCCTCCCGGAGCGCGGACAACATATCGCTTAAAGGGCCGTCCAATCCAAAGGACCGCGCTTTGATGTCATCAGTGATATAGATTTCCCCCAGATTGATGGTCACATAGGCGGCATGGGGCTCCTGGGCCACCAGACGCATGAGCGGAGCCTTGATGAGCTGATTGCGCCAGCCGATGCCCAGCTCCAGCACCACCAGCTTCTTCCCGTGATACCGGTGTAGAAAAGCCTGCATCCGCTGCCGGGCTGCGGTATCGGGGATGAAGTTGGGGCCGCCTTCCATGTGAACCTCCATCGGCCCGCCGCACTTGGGGCAGCGGGGGACGAGTTCCGACGGGATCTTCCCGTCCCGCTCTGCGGCGGCCATCTTCTCTGCCAGTTCCAGCGTGGGGTATAGGGTGTCGTGGCAGGGGCGGGCGCACTGCATGGTCAGCCAGTTTCCCTCGACCTCGTAAATCTTTTCCGGGGCAAAGCCGCTCATCTCAAAGTGGCACTCCCCGTTGGAGGTCACAATGAAATAATCCTTCTCGCCCACGATGGCCCGCAGATCCTGCATGACCGGCGTGGGCTTGTATTCGCCGCAGTAGTGGTGGATCAGGCGGGACCAGAACCCCCACTTTTCCTCCTCGGACGGCCAGCGAGCCCCCATGCCGTGCAGAATACACCGCAGGCCGTATTTCCGTTTGAGATCGCCGAACAATTCCTCAAAAGCCTGGTTATCGGCGAAGAGATGCAGGCCTTCGGTGATGGACAGGCCGTTGCTGGCCCCGATCAAAATGGCATCGGCAGCCTGGATGGCTTCCGCCACAGGTTTCAGATTCTCCATACAAACGCTCCTTCTCTTATTCCGGCACACAGCCGATTCTGCACAATTTTTGTCGCAGCCGGGACAGTATCTCCGCCAGATCCCCCTGCAAATAGAGGCTTTTCCCTTTGAGGTGCTCCGGCGCGTGGGAAGGCTTTTGATTCAGGCAGGCGTAAAATACATGCTCGTTTTGGGCGGTCAGCTGCCAGAAAGGCAGCTTGATGATGCTGGGCGTCATCTCGCCCACGCCCAGCTCCAGCAGCAGGAGTTTCTTTCCAGTCCGCTCCATCAGCCAATGCCGAAGGAACGCCTGGTAACGTGCGACGCCTTCCTGCCAGGCGGTTCCCTCCAAGAAGGTATCGTCCCGCACCCAGGGAACCATAATTCGCCCGCATTCCGGGCAGCGGGGGATCAGGGAAGAGGGCAGAACCATATCCCCCAGCGCCCTGTTCATGGCTTCAACGGCATCCCGGTTTTCGTAAATACGGTCATGGCAGGGTTGGGAGCACTGGAAATACCCCATGTTTCCCTGGTATGCGCATAATCGCTTCTGGGGGAATACCCGCTCACATTGCCCGTCCACATTGGTGGTCAGCACAAAGTAGTCCTTGCCTGCCAGAACAGCCCGCAGGTCCAGATATGGCTGGCCGGTGGGCAGGTGCCACATACTGTAAATATATCGGGTATAGTACGCCCACTGTTGTTCCGGCGAGGAATAACAGTAATAAAAATCAGCAAAGGGGGAGGCAAACCGATAATACTCCCGAAATTCTCTCAGATACGAATCCAAGGCCGGCATCCAATGGTAGTGGTTATACCCCGCCGCACTGGACAGCCCGGATCCGGCGCCGATCAGGATTGCATCCGCAATCTCGACTTTTTCGGCCAGCTGGTCCAGTACCTGCTCTGTCATTGCATCGGCCCCCGGCTGGCTGACGCGCGGGCATCCCGCAGCACCTTGGCAATGTCCTCCACGATGACCATGCCCTTGTCCTCCAACTGCTTGGGCAGGAAGTTATACTGGTTGTTCACGGCGATATACCGGGCGTGGGGGAAGCTGAGGGTCAGGTTCCAGAACGGCTCCTGGATGAACATGGGGGTCAGGCGGCCCACGCCCAGCTCCAGAAACAGGAGCTTGCTGTCCTTGTGCGCCAGCACATAGCGGGAAACTTTCTCGTATTGTTCCTCGTACTTTTTGCCCTGCAAAAAGTTGCCGTAGCCCCGCACCCAGGGGAAGGCCTCCCCGCCGCAGTGGGGGCAGCGGGGGATCAGCTCGGTGGGGATGGCAGTGTGTTCGCCCATCGCCTGTACCATCTGAGCCACCGGTCCCACTGCGTCCCAGGTGTCGTCGGTGCAGCAGGCGGCACACTGGAAAAATCGGTGATCCCCCTGGATCTCCGCCACCTGTTCCTCCGGGTAGAGTTTGACAAACTGGGTGTCCTGGTTGGTGGTCAGCACAAAGAAGTCCTTGCCCTCCAGCAGCGCATCCAGATCCAGATAGGGCGGGCGGATGGGCGCGGTCTGGGTGGTGTGCAGGAAGGTGGCCAGATAGCCCCAAAACTCCTCCCGGGTGGCCCAATGGTGCATCATGCCCGCAAAAGCCCCATTGAAGTGGTACTTCTCCGCATACTTGCCGAAGTATTTCCGATAGGAGGCATTGTCCTCATAATAAAAGTCCCCGCCGCCTGCCGCCGACAGGCCGGAGGCGCCGCCAACGACAACGCAGTCAGCTTCCCGGATTTCCTGAACCAGTCGGGCGATCTGCTGGTCGTAGGGCAGGGCGGGTTTGTCCGTCAGTTCATAGGGCGTGCGCCCGGAGGCGTAGACAGTATAATAGTGGGAATAGTTCATCTGGGTCTGAGTGACCAAATCTTCGTAAAAGCTCATGGGGTTCAACCTCTCTGCCTGATGTTATTTTTTCTTTAACAGCGTGTTTATCATAGCACCCGCTTGCATCCCTGTCAATATGCTGTTATAATATTTTTAACATCAAGAAGAGAGGACAGCCGTATGAAATATCCAACCAGATTGAGCGACGCGGTCCACATTCTGGCCTTCCTGGCCCTGCATCCGGGAGCCAACCTGACCAGCGAACGGATTGCAGAGAGCGTGCAGACAAATCCTGCCTATGTTCGCCAACTGATGTCGGCTCTGCGCAAGGGCGGGCTGCTCACCAGCGTGAAAGGGCATCCCCGGCCCGCCCTGACCCGTGACCCCGCCCAGATCACGCTGCTGGATGCCTACCGCGCGGTGGAGGGCGACAAGCCGATCCTGCATCAGGACACCCACACCAACCCGGCCTGCGGCGTGGGAGTGAACATCCAGCTGGTGCTGGCGGACTGCTACCGGGAGGTGCAGGAGAGCGCCGAAGCCAGGATGCGGGAGATTACGCTGGCGGAGATCCTTGCCCGGTATGACCGGAAATTGGAGCAAAACCAGACAGCACAAACGAACGGGAAAGGGGATGCTGCTTTATGCGGACAGAAATAAAATACGGGCTGGTGGTGGAGGGCGGCGGCATGAAGTGCGCCTATAACGCCGCGATCCTGGACCGTTTTCTGGATGAGGGAATTACCTTCGACTATTGCATCGGTGTCTCGGCGGGCTCCGGAAATCTGGTGTCCTATCTGGCCGGGCAGCGGGGGCGGAACCTGCGCTTTTTTACCGAGCACATCCATGACCCGGAATACTTTGGGCTGAGGAGCCTGCTGAAAACCGGCGATCTGTTCGGCATCCAGCATATCTATGGTGATCTGACGCGGGCGGACGGAAAAGACCCGCTGGACTTTCCGGCATTTCTGAACAATCCCACAGAATATGAGGCGGTGGTCACCAACGCGCTGACGGGCAGGCCGGAATACTTTGGAAAGGAGGCCATGAAGCAGGACGATTACCGCCTGATCATGGCATCCAGCGCCATCCCCGCTGTCTGCCATCCGGTGGAACTGAATGGGGTGCCCTATTTTGACGGCGGCTTGACCGACGCCATCCCCGTCCGCCGGGCGCTGGAAAAGGGGTGTGACCGGCTGGTGGTGATCCTGTCTAAAAATCGGGACTATGTGAAGAAACCCCAGGGGATGCGGCCACTATACCGGCTGGCCTGCCGCAGGTATCCCAGGATCGTAGAGGCGCTGAACCGCCGGCACACCGTATATAATCAAAATTTCCAGGAGGTATTCGCGCTGGAACAGGCGGGAACGGCCTTTGTCCTGGCGCCCAGCGAGCCGCTCCATGTGGGGACCTACTCCATGAAAGAGGAGGCAGAGCGGGCGCTATATGACCTGGGCCTGCAGGATTTTGCCGCCCAAAAAGAAAACCTGCAGAACTTCTTATCCGCTTGATGGTTACATAATGGCAAAAAAGGAGGAGAGCAATATGCAGAAAAAAGTAAAGATTACCGTGCTTCGCACGGAATACTATCAGGACTTGGCGGATCGGTATGCGATTCCTGAGCTTGGAATGTGTCCCTTCCACCAGAAAGGGCAGGTGCTCTACAGCGATGGCATCAACCCGCCGGAGGGGATGTGCGGCGTGGCCTGGCAAAACCTTGAACCGTGGGTGCGCCAGTTATCCGAAGGCGGGCTGCTCCAGCCATCCGGTACCTGGCTGAACGATGATTCCATCGGCGTGTTTGCCTGCCCGGATGGCGTGCGTCCGGTCGTCTTCCTGCTGGAGGCAGAGGAAATCTCCTGACAAAAGGGGGCTGAGATCCTAATAGGTAATAGGATCTCAGCCCCCTCTTGGACGATCGGTGGAGTTCAAAAGTGTTCTGACAGTGCTTTTATGGAATGTACTTCAACCCCCACTGGGAGATGGCGTAGAAGACAGGCAGCAGATCCCGCCCCTTCTCCGTCAGGGAGTATTCCACCCGCAGCGGCATTTCGTTGTACTGGATGCGCTGGATCAGCTCGTTGGTCTCCAGCTCCTTCAGCGCATTGGTCAGGGCGGCATTGGTAATGGGTTTCAGCATCTTCTTCAGCTCCCCAAACCGCATGGGGGATTTGATGCACAGCTCGTAGAGAATTTGCAGTTTCCATTTCCCCTGCAGCATCTGGATCACCGGCGTGACCGGGCAGTTTCCACGCTCCGTCAGAATCACGCTGCTCACTTTCTCCGCAAATTCCTCATAGGTCATGATGATAGTTTACTCCATTCTACCAGCAGTATCTTTTTTAATACCAGATATAAACGATTTGCGTACTTGATTGAAGATTTTAATCAAGTATAATAAATATATCACTGGTTGACCATGCAGTCAACGACTGAAATTTCTTGGAAAGGTCTGAATGACATGAAAGAACTGAACATTATAGAGGCCACTGTTCTGATGTTCTGACCTCCCCCAATCCTCTGACGCTGATCTGCTCCAAAAAAGAGGACGGCACCACGAACCTGGCACCCATCTGCTTTGTGTCCTACCTCTCCTCCAATCCGCCGATGATCGGATTCGCCACCAGCAAGCAGTCCCACACCGGCAGGCAGGTACGGGAGACCGGCAAGGTGATCGTCACCGTTCCGGGCGAGAGCCTGGCACAGGCCGTCATGGCCTGCGGGGCTTCCACCGGAGCCAAGACCGACAAGGTGGCCGCCAACCACATCGAGATGGTGGCCGTGGAGGGCAGCGACATCCAGATCCCGGCGGACACCAAGCTGGCGATGGTGGCCACCCTGCAGCAGTCGGTGGAAGTGGGCGACCATATCCTGCATATCTGCCAGGTAGGCAAATTCCTGGGCGATGAGAGCAAGAAGGGCCTGTATGCCTGGAATGGCTTCGGCAAGGTTGCGCCCGCCGTGGAGGGCTGATTCTTTCGCAATACCAGAAAAGGAGGCGGGGCCGATGGCGGTCTGTATTAAGGATTTGATCCAGAATAGGAACCTGGTCATCGGCTGTCCCATTGGGTGCAGCTACTGCTACGCCAGGAACAATGTCCGGCGGTTCCATATGATCGACGATTTTGAGAAGCCGGAATTTTTCCCGAACAAACTGCGGCTGATGGACAATCCGCGCCCCCACAATTTTCTCCTGACCGGGATGAGCGATTTTGCCTTCTGGAAACCGGAGTGGCGGGACGAAGTATTTGCTAAAATGGCCCAGAACCCGCAGCACCAGTACCTCTTCCTGACCAAACGGCCGGAAGTGATTCGCTTCTCCACACCGCTGGACAATGCCTGGTTTGGGGTGACCGTTACATCCCGTAAAGAGAAGGACCGCATCCAGGCTCTGCGGGAAAACATCCACGGGGGACACTTTCATGTGACCTTCGAGCCCATGTTTGATGATATTGGTGAAGTGGACCTCTCCGGCATTGAGTGGGTGGTCATCGGTACCGAGACCGGACGCAGAAAGGGTAAAGCCGTATCCAGACCGGAATGGGTGTGGGAGTTAACCTATCAGGCCCACGCGCTGGGTATCCCCGTATTCATGAAAGAGGATCTGCTCCCCATCATGGGCGGGGCGCAGATGGTGCAGGAACTGCCTCCGGCTTTCCAGTGTGTATTGGAGGAACAGGCTGCATGGAAGAAATAAAAGAAAATGGAGTACTAATCCGGGACATTAAAACAAAGAATGTTATGACCAAATCCACGCTGCCCGTGGGCGGCTATTCAGTGAACCCGTATATAGGCTGTACCCATAACTGCAAATACTGCTATGCTTCTTTCATGAAACGGTTTACCGGTCACAGTGAACCATGGGGGGCTTTCCTGGATGTGAAGCACTGGCCGGATATCAAAAACCCGCAAAAATATCGGGGGCAGCGTGTGGTGATCGGCTCGGTGACCGACGGCTACCTTCCCCAAGAGGAGGTTTACGGACGTACCCGGAGCCTGCTGGAACAGCTGAAAACCAGCGGCGCCAAGCTGATGATTTGTACCAAGTCCGACCTAGTACTCCGGGATCTGGATCTGTTGACCCAAATGCCGGATGTGACGGTATCCTGGTCCATTAACACACTGGACGAGGACTTCAAAAGCGATATGGACAACGCCGTCAGCATTGCGCGACGGCTGGCCGCCATGCAAAGGGTCTACAAGGCAGGTATCCGAACAGTATGCTTTACAGCCCCGATTTTTCCAGGCATTACAGACGTGCCCGCCATTGTGGAGCGGGTCAGGAATCAATGTGATTTTATCTGGCTGGAAAATCTTAATCTGCGTGGTTCGTTCAAAGCAGAAATTCTCGCCTACATCAGCCGAAAGCATCCGGAGTTAGTCTCTTTGTATGATGCTATTTATAAAAAGCGGGATCGATCCTACTGGATGGCATTAGAGCAGGAGGTTCGCCGGATTGCAGAGGCAAGCGATTTTCCCTATCTGGACAACCACCTGCCTGATGGGCGCAGCAAGCCGGGAAAACCGACGATTATCAATTACTTTTATCATGAAGAGATCCGCGGATCGGAGAATCAGGGGCATAGGGCTTAATATTCAAACAGGCGACCGGGATGGTTCAATCGATGAACTGTTCCGGTCTGTTTTTGTCCAAACAGAAGGACCTTTTACCCAAACAGAAGGATTCCCCTCAAAGGCATTGACGATCAGGCATGGCCTGTGTATGATAGGGATACAGTTAAACAATGATTTAATTGTTCCGATGACTTGATTCAATTCAGAAAGGAGTTTTCAACATGAAAAAGACTTATAAGATCGAGGTAGATTGCGCCAACTGTGCCAACCTGATGGAGGATGCCGCCCGCAAGACCAGCGGCGTGCAGAACGCCACTGTGAACTTCATGACCCAGAAGATGATTGTGGAGTTTGCCGAGGGTCAGGAGCCCGCCAGCGTGATGGCCTCTGTGACGAAGGCCTGCAAAAAGGTAGAGCCCGACTGTGAAATCTATCTGTAACTGCCACGGACACGCCCTGGAGCAGCTGCTTGCAGGGCGTTGCCTTTCTCTGATAAATAAATAAGCAACCTTTGAAAGGAAAATCGAGATGCAAGAGTACATTATCAATGGTCTGCTGATTGTAGTGGCTCTGCTGGCCGTAATCCTCCAATGCATCGGCGCACGGGCCAACAGCGGCATGACCAAAAAGCAAAAAGTCATGCTCTGGCGCATTCTGGCCGCCACGGTATTGCTGCTAGGGCTCCAGGTGCTTGGGGCCGCCGCCTTTGACCAGTTGGGCGCCGCCGGGCGGTGGGTGCGACTGGCCTGCTATCTGGTTGATTACGCCATCATCGGCTACGACATCCTGCAGAAAGCCTGGAAGGGCATCCGCAACGGGCAGGTCTTTGACGAGCACTTCCTGATGGCTATCGCCACCTTGGGCGCGCTGGCGCTGGCCATCTATGAGAACGGCGACTATCTGGAAGCCATCGCCGTCATGCTGTTTTATCAGGTCGGCGAGTGGTTCCAAAGCTACGCCGTCGGCAAGAGCCGCCGCAATATCAGCGACCTGATGGATATCCGCCCCGACTATGCCAATATCGAGCGGGACGGCAAGCTGGAGCAGGTCGATCCCGACGAGGTGGAGATCGGCTCCATCATCGTGGTGCAGCCTGGCGAGAAGGTGCCCATCGACGGTATTGTGACCGAGGGCGTTTCCACCCTGAACACGGCGGCCCTGACCGGCGAAAGCCTGCCCCGGGACGCCAAGGCCGGGGACGAAATTATCAGCGGCTGCGTCAACATGACCGGCGTACTGAAGATTAAGACCACCAAAGAATTCGGGGAGTCCACCGTCTCCAAAATCCTTGACCTGGTGGAGAACGCCTCCTCCCGCAAGTCCAAGTCGGAGGATTTCATCTCCCGTTTTGCCAAAATCTATACCCCCGCTGTCTGCTATGCTGCGCTGGCGCTGGCCATCCTGCCGCCGCTGGTCCGGATGTTTGCCCTCGGCCTCGACGCCGGGTGGGAAACCTGGGTCTATCGTGCGCTGACCTTCCTGGTGGCAAGCTGCCCCTGTGCGCTGGTCATCAGCATCCCGCTGTCCTTCTTCGCCGGCATCGGCGGGGCCAGCAAGGCCGGTGTGCTGGTCAAAGGGTCCAACTATCTGGAAACCCTGTCCCAGACCAAGGTTGTGGTGTTCGATAAGACCGGCACCCTGACCCAGGGGGTGTTTGAAGTCAACGGCATCCACCACAGCGAGATGGAAAATGCCAAGCTGGTGGAATACGCCGCCCTGGCAGAATCCGCTTCCAGCCATCCCATCAGCAAGAGCCTCCAGAAGGCCTACGGCAAAGAGATCGACCGCAGCCGGGTCAGCGACATTCAGGAGATCAGCGGCAACGGCGTCATTGCCAAGGTGGACGGACACACCGTGGCCGCGGGTAATGACAAACTGATGAAGCGTATCGGTGTGGACTACATCAACTGCCACAGCGTGGGAACCATCATCCATATGGCCATTGACGGCAAATACGCCGGCCATATCGTCATCTCCGATGTGGAAAAGCCCACCTCCAAGCAGGCAATCCGGGCGTTGAAGGATGCCGGCGTACAAAAGACCGTTATGCTCACCGGCGACGCCAAGCAGGTGGCCGACCAGGTGGCCCAAGACCTGGGGGTTGACCAGGTGTACAGCCAGCTTCTCCCCGCCGACAAGGTGGAAAAGGTGGAGGCCCTGCTGCAGGAGAAGCCGGAGAAGGCGAAGCTGGCCTTCGTGGGTGATGGCATCAACGATGCGCCCGTACTGGGCCGTGCGGACATTGGTATTGCTATGGGCGCGATGGGGTCCGATGCAGCTATTGAAGCTGCCGACGTGGTGCTGATGGACGACGATCCCATGAAGATCTCCACGGCCATCAAGATTTCCCGCAAGTGCCTGCGTATTGTTTACCAAAACATCGTTGTGGCGATCGGCATTAAACTGATCTGCCTGGTGCTGGTGGCTCTGGGCTTCGCCAATATGTGGCTGGCTGTTTTTGCAGATGTGGGCGTGATGATCCTTGCCGTTCTGAATGCCATCCGCGCCCTGTTCGTAAAGGATCTGTAAACGGCCCGGTCTGTTTGAAAGGAAGAAAGCAATCTATGGAGCAGGCCCGCCAAGTTTTGATGCAGGCAGAAGAATCGGAAAATCTGGCGCAGCTGTTCAAAGCACTGGGCGATTCCTCCCGCCTTAAGATCTTATTTCAGATCTTCTCGTCTGAGTCCTGTGTTAACGTAATCGTGCAAAGTCTGAAAATGTCTGAAGCGGCGGTTTCACACCATCTGCGGATCCTGCGGATGAACAGCCTGGTCCGGCGCCGCCGAAACGGAAAAGAGATCTTTTATCAGCTGGATGACGATCATGTGCGATTTATCCTTGCGCAGGGCTGTGAACATGTGGAAGAATTTCTATGAGTCAACCTCCATGAAATAGGAAAGAAAACACATGTTGTTTTGAAATTACGAGGAGGTAGATTATTTCTAATTTACAGCAAATCGTGTTATATGATGTATAAGCTTAAATAGTGTTTACACGAGTAATGTGGTATAATAGGAACAATAGGCCAGAAAGAGGTGTTCCTATGAGCAATGAAC
>CALWXU010000196.1 GCA_944385585.1 uncultured Flavonifractor sp. | reverse complement strand
ATAAATTCTTTTTCACTATTAATAGTTACATATTCATATCCTTGATTTACTAAAGTCTTAATTAATTCTTTTTCTAATGCATCCTCACTTTGATAAAAAGTTTCTGTTTTATTTAATCCCTTATATTCTGTTAATACCGTAGAGTTATCATTTTCACTTATCATACTTAAATTAGTCATTTTTCTCACCGTCTTTTTTACTTTCATAGTAACATGCAATAGTTACTAATAATTTAATTTCATCATAATTCATATTATATGGATCAATGGCAACCCATTTGTTAGCAAATTCTTTCGAGAACAACTCTGCCATCTTTAATCCCCAATAAGTATCACCGTATCCATCATAATTTAAATATGCATATATTTTTTCTAGTTGATAATTCATCATAGGATATTTTTCATCTAATGGTGGATCTATTTTTTCATATATTATATTTATCAACCTTTCATAATCCATATCATCAACACAATCACAAATAATTGGAATAATTTCTTTTAGTTCTTGCCTATATTGTTCCACTATTTTTTTATTTTTTTCATTCGTTATTTTACATGTAATATATTTTAAAATAGTTTCTATATCATTACTATCTATATATCTTTCATAACAAATATTAATTATGTCATTTAGAATTAATTCTTCTGATTGATTTCTATTCACTTTCCTTCTTTGCCATTCCAAAGTTTTATTATCAATAATAGATTGAAATGATAAAATAATATCTTGAATTAATAAATATTTTATTGCTATATATTCTTTTAAATCATCAAAATTAATAATAATACAAAATGGATTCCTTTTATTACTATATACTTTAACTCCAATAGCATTTTTCATATCATCAAGCAAAGAAAATGTACTATTTAAAGTATACGGTGAATATTGTATTTCATTTTTTATAGGATTTGGTATAGAACGATCAGTAAGAAATGGATGAGCAAAAAATAATGATCTTAAATATTCAAAAAATTTGTCATCACCTTTATATTCTTCTTTTGGCTGATTAATCGGAGAACTAATTGTATATTTTAACAAGATTTTTGTTTGTTTAACTCCAATTTTTAACATTTTACAAACCTCATTAATACCATCTTTTATAATACAACAATGATATAAATAAATAATTATATCGTTTTCGTTTTGAGGCACATTTTGATATTGTTTTAAATACTTAATTGAATCATCAAAACGGTCCATTACAGCACAAATTAAATTAAATTTTTCTTTTTCTACTGTATCCTGAACAAATATATTTGTTTTATTTATAACCTCTCTTAATTGATAAATTAACGCACTATCTAACATTTTTCTTTAATCTCCTCAAAACTAAGCAACTTGTTTCTGTAATATTCATATTGTTTTCTTCTGGCTTCTATTTCAGCTGGTATTCCTTCTGATATGTCATTTATTAATTTATCAAATTTATCTAATATTTTTACTATACGTTCTTGTTCTTTTATGGGTGGAAGAGGTATTTCCAATTTATAAAATTTTTTATGAGGTAAATCTGGTACCGTTCCACCAGAAGCGACTCTAAGCATTTCTCTAAACATTTTCTTACTGTTTAATACATAAAATAAGTATCTTCTATTTAAATTTATAATTGGAGTTATTTTAAAAAAATTATTATGAAAACAGCCTTCAACACCATAAATAATTTTACCTGTACTTCCTGTTCTTGTAACCAAAATATCATTCTTATTGCAGATAACATTTTTAGGTGGATTTTCTATATAATATTTTTCACCCTCATTTTTTAAAAATTGAACTGTTATATAAAAATATCTATTAATTCCTGGTTTTGTTTTTCTTTTGTTAACAGGAATTTGTAATCCTTGATTAATGATACAAATATCTTTCATTTTTACCATATTATAATCAGTTTGAAACATCAACTTATTTTCCCAAAACTCATATTGTCTTTTTCTTGCCTCTAGTTCTGCCTCTAGCTCTGCCTCTAGTTCACTAAATTCATCTAATATTCTTACAATTTCTTCTTGTACTTCTATTGGTGGAAGTGGAATTTTAATTTTTTGTACAACATTTTTATCAATGGTAGGAACACCTCCAATTCGTTTTTGACTCACAAAATAATCTTCATATTGAGATAAATAATAATATAAGAACTTATTATTAATTCTATCATTATGTCCCAAGTTAAAGCAGCCATCTGAACACCAAAAATTATCTTTTAAGTACTTTACGCCGCCAATTCCACCAGTATTTACAATTATTACTGTATCACCAACGGTATTAAATTTATTATATTTTCCCAAAGGAACGTCTTTGCTTCCGTGATATACTTCATATATTCCATTATTTAATAATTGACTCTTAGTTAATCTACTACCTCTATTAACCTCTATTACAGAAGACAATTTTTTATACTCAACACCATTAGGACATTTTTCTTTTATTAACTGTTCTATTTTACTCATTTGAATCAGACTCCAATTCTGCAATAATTTTATCTAATTCAATACGAATAATATTTTCTTTTTCAACTATTTCTTTTATTTGTTTATTTATTTTTTTAATATCTATTTGTTCTTCTTCTGTTATTTTCTTTAAGTATGAGTTTACTGATATATTATAATCATTTTCTTTTATTTCTTCATAAGGTGCTAGATAAGCTTTATTATCTTCTGATTCTCTATTTTTTAATAAAGTAATTATATTATTAATATTTTCATCAGATAATTTATTTTTATTTGTATTTCTAACAAATTCTTCTGATGCATCAATAAATAAAATATTATTATCTGTTTTATTTTTCTTTAGTACTAATATACATGTTGCAATAGATGTACCAAAGAATAAATCTGATGGTAATTGTATTACTGTATCTACAAAGTTATTATCTATCATATATTTTCTGATTTTTTGCTCTGCTCCACCTCTATAAAGTACTCCTGGAAATTCAACTAT
>CALWXU010000195.1 GCA_944385585.1 uncultured Flavonifractor sp. | reverse complement strand
TAGGGCTCCTGCACCCGCATGACCCGCTCCACGTGGGGGTTGATGGAGATCTTGTCCATGTCCACGGCGGTGGTGTCCCCCACCAGGCCCAGGATGGTGCAGCCCACGCCGTTGGTGATGCCCACGTCCAGGTTCAGCTGCTTCAGGTTCTCCACCAGCGCGTCAATGTCCTGCTTCGCCGTGCCGGGCTTCATGACAACTACCATAGTTCAACATCCTTTCTCTTTCTCCCAAAAGCCGATGAAAAAAGGGCACCCATTGATGAAATCAATGAGTGCCCCGGCAGCTTCCAGGTGTACGGAAGGCCCATTCAAAAGGCCCCGCCCATTCATTTCATCCCCCGTTTTTCCCCATGCCAAAAAAGCCGGCGCCCATAAATCGAGCCCAGCCAAAGGAAACGCCGAAGGATGCGGTTGTGAGGGTTCGGTAATCCATGCTTTTTACCTCACAATAACAGGTTAGGGTCATTATACCCCCGCAGTTTGGGAAATGCAACCGGAAATTTTCACAAATGGTCACCCTTTCCGGCGGGGATAGGGCGCCATTTCGTCCGTCAGGCCCAGCAAATAGTCCACGCTGGTGCCGTAAAACCGGGCCAGCTTGATGAGCACGTCCACCGGGTAGTTCAGAACGCCGATCTCGTATTGGGAATAGGTGTTCTGCTTCACGTTCAGCAGCTCCGCGATCTGCTGTTGGGACAGGTTCCGGTCCAGGCGCAGATTGCGGATACGCTCAAAGCGCAGGACTTCATGCCTCATGCGGCCCCTGCTCCCTTCGCCTGGGATAGGGCTCCCGCTCGTCTGTCAGCCCCAGCAGATAGTCCACGCTGGTGTGGTGCAGCTCGGCCAGCTTTCGCAGAATCTCTGTGGGAACGTCCACGTCGCCCCGCTCATAGTTGCTGTAGATCCGCTGACTGCAATTCAGGAGCCTGGCAATTTCAACCTGCGTCAGGTCCCTGTCCTCCCGCAAATCCCGGATACGCCCGTATCTCATGCTTCCCACCTCAGAAAGAGCATACGGGAATTGTCCGCTCCTCCTTGCGTTTTAGCGGATTTTTCGCTAAAATAAATATGAGGTGATCGTATGGAATTATACGAGGAAATTTTGGTCAAGGCCCTCTCCCAGCAGCAGGCGGAGGTTACGTTTCCCAATCTGAAGCTGGACGCGCAGGCGCTGGTGCGGGAAAAGTACTATCGGGCGGTAGAGGAAATCCGGGACATCATCCGGGATATGAGCCTGACCGACCCGGAGTGCTATCAAAAAATTGAGGCCATCATCGCCTGTCTGGAGGAAACGGGCTCGGACGGCGGCGCCCGGCACGACTGGGGCTGAACGCCCCTTATCCCAGGGCCACGTCCAGCACCATCATGACCACGAACCCGGCCATGACCCCCAGGGTGCCGGTGTTGGAGTGCTCCCCCAGGTGGGCCTCGGGGATGAGCTCCTCCACCACCACGTACATCATGGCGCCGGCGGCGAAGGAGAGCAGCCAGGGCATGAGGGGGGCGATCCCCCCGGCAGCCAGCACCACCAGCACGCCGAAGATGGGCTCCACCACGCCGGAGGCGGCGCCGTAGAGGAAGGCGCGGAGCCGGGACAGCCCCGCCTGCCGCAGGGGCAGGGAGAGGGCGGCCCCCTCCGGGAAGT
The DNA here is from genome assembly GCA_944385585.1 of uncultured Flavonifractor sp. Lineage (GTDB taxonomy): Bacteria > Bacillota > Clostridia > Oscillospirales > Oscillospiraceae > Flavonifractor. Next base: position 4,063 of record CALWXU010000195.1, on the reverse strand, counting down.
TCTGGATGCCGATGCCCAGAGCAAGGGCCAGGGCGGAGCTGAGGGCGGCCCCCTCCCCGGCGTGCTGGGCGGCCAGGGCGAAGGACAGGCCCACCGCCATGCCCTCCGGGATGTTGTGGAGAGTGACGGCCAGCACCAGCAGGGTGCTCCGCCGCCAGGAGGCGTGGAGGCCCTCCGGCCGCTGGGCGTCCACATGGAGGTGGGGCAGCAGGCCGTCCAGCAGCAGCAAAAAGCCCACCCCCAGGGCGAAGCCCCCCACCGCCGGCAGCCAGCCGGGTGTGCCGGCGGCCTCGGCCTCCTCGATGGCGGGGACGAGCAGGCTCCACACCGACGCGGCGATCATCACCCCCGCGGCGAAACCCAGGAAAATCCGCTGGATGGCGGCGTTGAGCCGCTGGCGGAACAAGAAGACCATGGCGGCGCCGGTGGCGGTCATGAGAAAGGTGAAGCCGGTGCCCACCGCCGCCCACAGGATAGACTGCATATCATTCCCTCCTTTGGTTAGTTTTCTCTAACCTCCGCTTGGCAGCTAGGGGCCCGGCAGACGGGCCCCTGTGCGCTGGATTGTCTGTATCGCTTAGTATGCCACGCCCCAGTAGACCATATGCCTGGCGGGCTTCCCGCACACGGGGCAGACGTCGCTCAGGTGCTCCTGCTCCAGGGGGATGCAGCGGGAGGAAACCCCGGCCTCCTCCTTCATCTTCAGCTCGCACTCCAGATCGCCGCACCACATGGTCTTGGCAAAGCCGCCCTGGGTGGACATGCGCTCCTTGACCTCCTCCAGGGAGGAGCAGGCGTAGGTGTTCTCGTCCAGGTTCTTCTTGGCCTTGTCGTACAGGCCCTGCTGCACCGCGTCCAGCATGGCCTGGACGGTCTCCTCGATGCTGTCCAGGGAGACGAAGGACTTCTCGCCGTTGTCGCGGCGAACCAGCACGCACTGGTTCTTCTCCATGTCCTTGGGGCCCAGCTCCAGGCGCAGGGGCACGCCCTTCATCTCGTACTCGGCGAACTTCCAGCCGGCGGACTGGTCGGAGTCGTCCATCTTCACCCGGATGCCGGCGGCCTTCAGGCGGTTCATGACGGCCTGGTTGGCCTCCAGCACGCCCTCCTTGTGCTGGGCCACGGGGATGATGATCACCTGGATGGGGGCGATGCGGGGGGGCAGCACCAGGCCGTTGTTGTCGCCGTGGGTCATGATCACGCCGCCGATGAGGCGGGTGGACACGCCCCAGGAGGTCTGGAAGGGGTGGTGGGGCTGGTTGTCCTTGCCGGCAAAGGTGATGTCGAAGGCGCGGGCGAAGCCGTCGCCGAAGTAGTGGGAGGTGCCGGCCTGGAGGGCCTTCTTGTCGTGCATCATGCACTCCACGGTGTAGGTAGCCTCGGCGCCGGCAAACTTCTCCTTGTCGGTCTTGCGGCCCTTCACCACCGGCATGGCCAGGTAGTGCTCACAGAAGTCGGCGTAGATGTTGAACATCTGCTCGGTCTCGGCGATGGCCTCCTCGGCGGTGGCGTGCATGGTGTGGCCCTCCTGCCACAAAAACTCCCGGTGGCGCAGGAAGGGGCGGGAGGTCTTTTCCCACCGCAGCACGGAGCACCACTGGTTGTACAGCTTGGGCAGGTCCCGGTGGGAGTGGATGATGTTGGCGTAGTGCTCACAGAACAGGGTCTCCGAGGTGGGACGGATGCAGTAGCGCTCCTCCAGCTTCTCGCTGCCGCCGTAAGTCACCCAGGCGCACTCCGGGGCGAAGCCCTCCACGTGGTCCTTCTCCTTCTGGAGCAGGCTCTCAGGGATCAGCATGGGCAGATACACGTTCTCATGCCCGGTCTCCTTGAACTTCCCGTCCAGAATCTTCTGGAAATTCTCCCAGATGGCGTAGCCATAGGGGCGGAGGATGAACATCCCCTTGATGGAGGAGTAGTCAATCAGCTCCGCCTTCTTGCATACGTCGGTGAACCACTTGGCGAAGTCCACCTCCATATCGGTGATCTGCTCCACCTGCTTCTTGTCCTGTGCCATATCGATTCTCAATCCTTTTTCTCGAAAATACGCGGGTTCTATTCATTTTATGCAGTGCGGCAGGAAAAGTCAAGGCCAGGTGCGAATTCTCCCTCTCCTTTTTGCCCCTGATAAAAAACCGGGATCTGGGGGTTGACAATTGCAGCTTGCCGTATTATAATAATCAAGCACGCATTGAGAGACCGGAGCCCTCCATGCCGGAGTGGCGGAATTGGCAGACGCCCGGGACTTAAAATCCTGTGGGAGAAATCCCGTGCCGGTTCGACCCCGGTCTCCGGCACCACATCGCGGGGTAGAGCAGTTTGGTAGCTCGTCGGGCTCATAACCCGGAGGTCGAAGGTTCAAATCCTTCCCCCGCAACCATAAAAGTACCGCATTCCGTTGGAATGCGGTACTTTTCTTCACTTTTTCGGCTGCTTACTTTTTGCGTTTCTAACACTTTTCTAACACTTTTCTAACACTAAAGTCTGCAAAACCGCTTCTACGTTGTTCACCCAATGGTTAAAAGCCTGGAGAAATTAAAAATGGGTTAATGTCCAATTAGGCTTTCAATAGATGCGATTTAATGCTCCAGCAAAATCCTATTCTACCTCAAAGATAATCGTTTTCTTGCAATTTTAAGTTCTTGAATTATTGTATTACCCTACGCGGTAAATGTGGTACTCAAATTTCATTTCATCATACAGATTTCCATGATGACTACTTTTTACAGGGCCAAGTTTTATTGCAGCAAAATGACGAAACATATTTTCAAAAATTACAATCTGTCCAGTTTTTATTGTGCGGGTTCTGCTTGAATAGTCATAACTGTAAAGAGTGTCCACAGGTGGAAAATCTGTCTCCCCCATTTTATAACCAATCAAGCCGTAAGCATAGATAGAATCATTCCCGGCCCTGCTCCATCGAGTGTTAAACTCATACTCTCCAGTACCTATAGTATATATGCCGTTGTTATTATCAAATCGGAAGGTAACAGCCCCATCCATCTGCGGTGAACGATATAGAATAGATTCAATTTTAGTTTTTACCTCTACCATTTTACCTAGATCATCCGAGAAAGGGTTTTTGCCCAATGGTGGTTGCATCTTTATATCTTCGCCATGTATGCGCATCAGTAATTCCTGATATTTTTCCAAATAAAGTGCATCATCTGAAAAGTCTATGTAGTTTTTACTCCCAAACGAAGTTGGAACCTTTTGACTAGAATCATTGTTTCGTACAATAGGAATAATGAATTCAGTTTCAGCATCAGATAACAACGGTTGCGTCATAATCATGCCTTCATAGCCTGCTCCACCATGGCCGGAGTTGACTTTCTGAACATAGTTTTCGGAGCAGATACAAAGCACAAGGTTTCCAGGGGATAACCCCCGCTCCATAAAAAGTCTAAGATCAGCACCTAAGCGCAAATTCCATTGGTCAAGAATTGCATCTACTCCATGAAAACGCAGATCGGATGCTAATTTCGAAACCCACTTTTTATGCTCATCACTATCATGTGAATACGAAACAAAGACCTTTGGCATATCCATGCTATTTCTCACTCCTCTATTGAGCATTGCTTTTTTCTTTTGGATAGAAAATCTACAATATAGGGCACAAAACGGCTTTTTTACATCGACAAAATATTTTATAATTTTTTACATTTTACCATTTTTGCAGCTATTTGAAAACCCTATACATCTAATAATGAACTCTGCCCTTTCAAAAAAAGAAAAGCGGCCTCCACGAGGAGGCCGCTTTAGCCGCTAGTTGGCATTCTTATCCGTGTTCCAGCATACCCACACTAGTTTGCGACGGCAGCAGTTCCTCCAACTTTTCCGAGTAGGTGTTCGCCATTTGGAGGTGTGCCGTCGGTGCTGTGTGCAGATAGGTATCCGCCGTAAAGTTGTAATTGCTATGCCCGAGCCAGGTCTGAATATCCTTCAGAGAATAGCCCAGGTACAGCATAATGGTGGCACAGCTATGGCGAAGATCATGAAACCGGATGGGGCGCAGATTGTATTGCCTCAACAGCTTTTGGAACTTCTGTGACACAAAGTCCGG
>CALWXU010000194.1 GCA_944385585.1 uncultured Flavonifractor sp. | reverse complement strand
AGCCATTTGCCAGCAGGATGGGGTGAACTATACCGTCACTTACAATCCGATACGAACCCCTGGTATCGACAAGGATATCCATGTCGATATGCTCAGTTTAACCGGGTCTTCCGCCTCTGTCCCCATACCAAGAGCGAAGTTCTTGACCAGATTCCATATCCAGATAAGCAGGATTAGACCGATGGCGAGGGCGACAAAGACCTCATACATGGTCTCTGCAGCAGGGAAATAGCGGAGAAAAACAGTCATATCACAGCCCAGCGCGCCCAAAACTGATGTGTTGATTAGATCCAGACCGTGCATGACCTGTTCTGCGATCCATTCTACAATGCCATCTAAAATTCCCATAGGCGGTTAAGGGCTGGACGGTGTCCACTGGCCCCCCTGGAAGAAGGGCGTCACATACGCCATGATAAATCCGAGGCCGTTGAGAATGACCCAAGTGATGATGATTCGCTTGAGCCAGGCTCGGGACTCCTCGACTGTCCGGCCCGAGCGGGAGAAATTCATCATCAAGAGCGCCACAGACGCAGTGACAATAGCCGCAATGGTCGAAATGGTGAGGATCTGGGTGTAAACATCCTGCATGATCTCGCTTGCCTTCTCCCAGATCGTAGCGGCGGACGCCGGCACGACCAAGCAGACGCACAGACAGACGCACAGGTAACTCACATAGAGAAGCCGAGGGATGCTTGAACCTCTCTGCGTCAGCTTATTGGGTGGTGTTTTTTCCGATTTCAACTGAAAAAGACCTCCTTTGATGAGATTTCCCGCCGAAAATAAAGACAGCGCCCGGAATCCAGGCGCTGTCTCCCCTGCAAAAGGGCAGAAAAAAAGACGCTGAGCGCGCCTTCTTCTGTGTTTTCGGTTGTAGGGACAGTTTTGAGCATGACCAGTGTACCACATCAGGATTATCTGCACAATAACAAAACCCTCTCAATTCACTCTCAAAACTGTATCAATTTCCCAGCATTGAAGCCCTCTATATCTTGTGAAATAACGCAAGATGTGGTATTCTTATAGTTAAATACACCTAATATTTGGGGATTTAATGTGGAGAAATAAATGGATACTTGCTTTACCATAAATGTACCAGACCGGTTATCTATGGACTCGGCAGACGAACTATATCGAGCCCCCTTTAATAATTTACAAGGAATATCTTGGATTGTTTTTGACTTTGCCAAGGTTACTTTTGTGACACCGCTTGCCATAATTTTAGTTGTAACGGCAAGCAGCTTTTGGTGTGATCGGTTCAACCATTCTGTTGAATGGAAAAATATAGACTCTAAGGTATTGAGTTATATGGATCGGATGAATATTAGTGAACTTGACTTTGTAGATATCGAACGCCCTTCCTTGTTCAGGAGAAGAAATTACCAAAAATCAGATGTTTTAGTTGAGCTATCAGTGATAAAGGACATTCAGCAAGCCAGCAGTGCTATTCGCAAGACAAAGGATATCTTAGACTGTTGGCTACCTAGTAGCCATAAAACATGTAAATTTAATCTCGCAACTCTCATAAAGGAGACTGTTGAAAATAGTATAGAGCATAGTAGCGTAGATTTTTCCAGTGGTTCTTGCTACTATTTACTTCAAAAATATGGGTATTCTGATGGCTCTACCCAGGTACAAATTGCTGTTGGAGATGCAGGCGTAGGGATGCTTACCAGCCAGCGACGTGTATACCCTGCGACAAAAGATGATGCAGAAGCACTTATTAATGCAGTAATGCATGGCAAAAGTGGGCGAAAAACGGGGGGCGGCATGGGATATGTCACTATTCGCGAATCCTTAGAACCTTTGAGGGGAAAAATACTGGTTCGATCCGGAAGGGCACATATTGTACATGCTGCGGGACAATCCTACGCAAGTATTTATAGGCATTCTTACTTTTCTCCTGGCACCCAAATTGTTTTTGAATGTAATGCTTGACAAAATGGGTAAAGCATGCTAAACTTCAATCATAGTTCACCAACATCCCGTGAAGAAGGAGGGCGCTTATGCGGATGAAGAAACTCGATGTCGCCTCACTTTCTCGGCAGGTTGGTTTAATGGATGGCATATTGGTCTTAAGGCCTATCGCCAAAAAGATGTTTGAGTTATCGCAAACATCACTTGGAGGCCTTATGTCCGACGATATTGTCATTTGTGATTTAAAAGATATCATTGATTGTAGCAGTTCTTTTGTCGACGAGTTCCTTCTAACGTGGCAGAGAGCCATTTGTGAGTTGAAAAATACAATGATGATTCTCACAAATATGAATGAAGATGTCCAGTATACCGTTGAATCTGCATTAAATCAAAGGAATCGGATAAGCAACGAAAATCTTACGCTGATTAGTTATGTAAATGGCCATTTTGAAGCTCTTGGAAATAAACTTGAGAAGAATACTCGCCAGGTTTTTGAACTTGTATCTGAAGGAAGCCACATCAGCGTGAGGGAAGTTGCAGAGCGGTTTGATCTGGAGTTAAATAGCGCAGGTAACCGCTTGAAGAAACTGTATGATGCACATGCTGTAATAAGAATTGAGCAGAGTGCTGATGCAGGCGGGAAGTTTGAATACTACATTCCAAGTATAGAATAAGGGCTCTAACGAGAGCCTTTATTTTTGGAACAAACTTCACCAAAAAATCGTGAAGTATATGATTGTAAGGCAAAAGACACCTGCTTATGCCTTGCATGATTATAGCAGCTAAGTCTGTACCATGTAGGAAAGGAGTAATTGCTATGGCGAAGATTATCCGCGTACGCACCACTACCCATGTTCGTCGTGTCGGAACTGGTACGTATCAGGTCAGGACCACTGTCAGCAACGGCAAGTCGACTAGAACTAACACCAAGACTGTGCGGGTACGTTGAGTGCGGTACAGAACTCTAAAGAAAGGAGAGGATTAAGTGGTAAAGAACTCAAAGCAGACCAGCAAGCGTGTAGCCAGCGTTGCTTCTAAAGTACTTCGCGACAAACGCTTTAGCGACAGTGCAAAGAGTGCTGCGGCGAGTGCGCTGGCACAGGCCCCCAAGTCCAAGAAAAAGTGAATATCGCTCTATCAGCTGAGCAGGAGATTTCTCCTGCTCAGTCTTTTTTCGTAAAAATATCGATATGACGGTAACTCATAAAGCAAGGAGGAGAGCGTGTCACCCATACGTCACGATCTTCCTCCTTATGCTTTATCACTATTAATTATTCCATTCCGCGGTAACCATGCTTTTCTGCATGACCAAGCAGATAGAGGAAAGCAAAGGCTGGGATCCTAATCAAATCTTTGCCGCACTTTGTGTTGTGGACTCCAAAATCATCAGCGGTTTTGGTTACCACGATTGAGGCTGCGGCATCTCGGCTCAACTCCACGATTGCGGAATCATCCGGGATGGGAGCTCCTTCCCGATACTTCACTTCAATGAGGATATTCTTGGAGTTGGCGTATTCCACTACAATGTCAATTTCCTTTCCCCGCTTACCGCCGCGATAATAGCCTACCGATGTGGCCTGTTGATAATAGAATGCAGCTACATGTTTATAAACAGCAGTTTCCACAACCTTTCCCATCTCGACTGGATCACTCAGCATAGAATCGTCCATTAAAACCGCATTTCGGATTGCCGCATCAGCAATATAGATTTTGGGACTTGCTTTCAGAACTTTTTTGCCCGCCATATTGACAGGCCAACTCTGATAAATCAGGTTGGCGCTTTCCAAATATTCAATATAGTTTTCTACGGTAGGTCTGGAAACACCATTCAGTTCCTTTGCAATGGCTTCGATAGAAACAATTTCAGAAGAAACATTACACAGATAAAGGAAGATACGCTCCAACTCTGTCGCATTTCGAATTTTGTAAAGCGATGGCAGATCCCGCTTGAGCACTTTATCCACCACATCCTCGCGCATGACCTGCTGGGCCAAGATATCGTTGTCGGATAAGGCCAGTTCTGGAAATCCACCCACCTGTAGATAGCGGTTAAAGTGGTTCTGCACCTTAGAGAGCTGGAGCATAATCTGCGTACGTTCCTGCTGTGTCCTATACACCAGCGGTGTGATCTTTAAATCGTCTGGTAGGATAGGGCGATCCACATTTAACAGTTCACAATACTCGTAGAAAGACATTGTGGGAACTTGTATGGCGGACCATCGCCCGGCGCCACTCTCCTGGCTTCCCTTGATTAAAACTGGACTGGCAGAGCCGGTGGCTACCATTTTGGTGTCCGGTTGCATATCATAGATCGTTTTCAGCCATTTATCCCAGTCTTGCGCATACTGGATTTCGTCAAAAAAGTAGTAGACATCTTGCTCCGGATAAATATTTTCGTGATAGCACTCCAGGATCTCGTTCATGGCACTCAACTTCAGCATGGGATGATCCATAGAGATAAAAACAATCTTCTGAGGTGACACACCGTTTTGGAGCAGGGCCTCGATCATCTGATACTGTATGGTGGTCTTTCCCACACGTCTTGTTCCGGTTAAGATGACTGTACGCCGGATGTCAGTCTGATTCAGACGTTTCATGGCCTCATAAAAGGCGAACCGCTTATAGGTCTTAGATAATTTCGGGTTTACGACTCCTGTTTTCCACCAAGGATTATAAGAGACCAATACTTTCAGCAGACCTTCCTTGCTGATAATGGCCATACTATCACCTCTTTGCTAATATAGTAGCTCAAACTTTTATCTTTGTCAACAAATATTCTAAGTATACTTTGAATAATTTTCAAAAAAGATGAATATATACCCTATTATACTATCCAGCACAGGGCATCATGATACCTGGAGTAGTTGGATGTCGTTTTATTACTTTTCACCACTTGATGGATAAAACTGCGCCAGAATCTGCAGGCACTCCTGGGAGGTATATCCCCAGAGGATGGAACTGAGAGCCTCCACCGCTTTTTTGCGCTTTCGGTAGTAGGTGGGAAAACTGATGTCCTGCATGTGAGGGCGGAGCTGCTCAATGATCTCCTCTGCGTTTTTCAGCTGCTGGGGAGAGAGATAGGTGAAGTATAGAATCCAGTAGTATTCCTCTCCGTTTTTGTGCCGGGTGCGGAGAAGATCCACGGAATGATTTAACAGAGAAAGCATCTTGTGGCTCCGCTCAATGCAGCGGGCGTGGTTTTCAATCTCGGTACCGCCCAAATCCGCACCGGCCAGGTAGACAGACTCCAGAAAATCCTCAATACTGCTCCCATACTCCACTTCAAACTGCTTTTTCAGCTGCTGGACGGACAGTTCCAAACTCCATACCACATCCCGATACTTTTTTAACAGGCGCCAAGTATCGTGGTAACGTGGATCGTCTTCCACCTTTTTTTCAACGGGCTTTTTAGCCATGCTCTGTCACCCCTTCCTGCAGGATGCCGAGCGACAGAACAAATACATAGCGGGGAGCACCCGGGCCACAGAAAACTTCCATACGGAATCGGTGCGACTGCTCCTGCTTACCCATACACTCACCCTTTCCAGCGTCGGATAATGGATATAACTGATAGGAGCAGCGGGGGCATCGAGCGCACGCAACCCCTTGCCGTTCAAGGAGTTGCAGGACGTTCTGTGCCACATTGTCCATGAACGGTTTTGAAACGAAAAGTAGCCGTGTTGAACCGCAGGTGGAACGCTCCGCCGCATCCTGCTCATCACTGGGCGGAATAAGTTTGATGTTCAGCGAGAGGGCTACCTCTGCCTTGTCCACCATCACATCGGAGATTTGGAACATAGTGGAGAGATAGTTCTTCAGATAGATGGCCGTGCCATGGCGCCCAGGAAAGGTCACCAGTGTAATATGACCCAATCGGGAAAGTTTCTTCAAAACCCGGCCGACCGTCGCTTTTGAGGTCCCCCAGCGGGCGGCAAGATCCGCATAGGATACCAGAGGATTCCCTGTCCCATTGCGAAAATAGACCACTGGGCCGCTGAAAGAACCCTGCACCCGTTCATCGTTGTAGACTGCCGAGATCCAGAGATCCAGCAGAATATCCATTTCTGAGCATCTGCCAACGCTGATCAGGTCGGTGGCCGTTGATACGGGGAGGAAATAAAAGCCTGTGTCTTTTTGGCAGGGGCAGTTATAGTCCAGGACGGTGTTGTGCCGCCGCCAGTCTTTGATTTGATAGCGCACCAGTTTGTCACGGCCCAGAACCTTGTAGTCAATCAGGTGGTCGTCCTGCAGCCCGTCCAGGACGTCAAAAACACTACGCTTGGTCCGAAGCCGCAGCCACTCCTTCAATTCCGCAAAAGTGCAGACCCACTCGCCAGGGTAAATGGTATAGGTAATGCCATCAATCCTCCGGTAAGAGGTTCGGAAGTTGGCGTAGGAACAGAGAACTGCATAATAAAAAAGGCCGGAGCATCCGTTGTGGGTTCGGATGCTCCGGTCGGAGATCAGGGACTGGATCAATTCCCGATGAATTCGGCATCGGGGGTAGTCTACGAGTTGTTTGATTTCAAGTTGATAGTTTGACATGAGGAAACTCCTTTCCAAGTAGTTCCTCCACAGGCAAGATGGCCAGAAAAAGGCGTGTTACCGCATGAAAAACACGCTGCAGGCAGGGACTATTTCTGCTAATTTTCTGCTAATCGGCAGTGTGCTAATTTTTTGCTAATCGGCCTTCTTTCTTCCCGGCGATATAGCATGATACAAAATATACACAAAGAAGCACTTGCAGCAAAGACCTTTTTGTGTTAGTATTTCACAATAAAATGTGTAAGGATACTGTGGAACACGGTAGTAAATTGGCGTGACCTCTCTCCTAAGCGGAAGGCCAGCGGTTCGAATCCGCTCGGGCGTACCATAAAAATAACCACACCTTTTGGTGTGGTTATTTTTATGGGTGCCGCAGGAGATTTGACATGCTCGGCGGAAATAAATTCCGCCTGCGCCAAGGTTTTGACCATTGGCCAAAACGCTTGTACGGCGCAAATGCGCCGCCGGCCAGAAGGCCGGAGTTTCCGGGCCGTAAATATCCAGATTGATCTTGCATTTCAAAAAGAGAGACACGCCTCCGCGTGTCTCTTTTTGGGTTCCGCCGCCCGGAGGGTTGCGGACAGGCCCCGGAGCCGCTATCATGAAGGAACGTCAAAAGCAGTCAGATGGATGGCAAAGCAGGCTGTGGAGGTGCAGGTTGTGGAAAAAGGCGGCATGGGCAGAATGGTCCAGCAAACGCTCCGGGAAAATGGGTGCAGCAGCTTCAAGAATATCCGTGAAGCCTGTCATATGGAGCCTGTTACAACGGATATCCCAATGCCCAGAGACCGGACAAGCTATTCTGTTTTTCTTTTATTGCGGGCCGAAGCATGTGATATGGAAGAGATAAGAGCCTATTCTGCGGTCAATTGTGTCAACTATATGGAGGCAAAAAGGCACTTAATCCAACAGAAAAATTTCCTCACCTGCGGAGATGCGTACAATATCAAATCTGTCCTTGACAAGCTGCGCCATTTCCAAGTAGCCTATGAGATCGAGCCGCCATACCCATATGAATGACCGCTCCGTGAAAGAAGCTGGGGCCCGGCTTGAGACAGGCCCAGCCAGTCAGAATTGCGGTGGGCCGCGAAAGATTTTGTCTTTTTCCGGTGCCAAGGCGTGCCTCCCGGCGGGCGGGTGTGCGAGGCGGAACGGCGGACTGCCAAATCAGGCAGTCCGCCGTTTTTGTGCTGCGGCATGGGCCTCCCCGCCTGACCGGGCGTACCCGGCTGTCCCGCGGTACGTCACAGCTCCAGGGCGAAGAGGGCGGCCCCCAGGGCGCCGTTGAGCTGGGCCTTTTCCGAGATGTGCAGCGGGGCGCCCAGCAGCTTCTCGATCTCCGCCGCCACGCCCCGGTTCTTGGACACGCCGCCGGTCATCATGTAGGCCTCCTCGCCCCCCACCCGGCGGCAGAGCGCCACGGTCTTGGAGGCCACGGAGCGGTTGAGCCCGTGGATGATGTCCGCCGGGGTCCTGTTCTGGGCGATAAGGGACACCACCTCCGACTCGGCAAAGACGGTGCACATGCTGGAGATGGTCACCTCCTCCTTCCAGTCCAGGCCGGCGGTGCTCATCTCCTCCAGGGAGAGCTCCAGGGTGCGGGCCATCAGCTCCAGGAAGCGGCCGGTGCCGGCGGCGCACTTGTCGTTCATGACGAAGTTGACCACATTGCCCGTGTCGTCCACCCGGATGACCTTGCTGTCCTGCCCGCCGATGTCGATGATGGTGCGCACCGAGGGGTCCAGGAAAAAGGCCCCCTTGGCGTGGCAGGTGATCTCGGTGATGGACTGGTCCCCCAGCTGGATGGCCCCCCGGCCGTAGCCGGTGGTGACGGTGGCGGTGATGTCCGCCCGGGTGAGGCCCGCCTTGTCCAGGGCCTCGTCCAGGGCCCGGTCCGCCCCGGCGGCGGCCCCCGCCCCGGTGGGCAGGATGGCCTGGGCCACGATCTCCCGGTCCCGGTTGAGAATCACCACGTCGGTGCTGGTAGAGCCGCTGTCAATGCCGGCGTACAGTCCCTTGCCCTTCACGGTCCTGGTTCCCCCCTTCTGGATGGTCCGCCGGGGGGCAATGCTCTCGGCAAAGGCCTCCAGGCGGGTGCGCAGCTGTCCGCTGCTCTGGATGGTGTAGTCCGACTCCAGCTTGAGCAGCGGCACGGTGAGCTGCCGGCGCAGCTCGGAGTACTCAAAGCCGTAGTAGTCGCAGAATTTCACGGTGTGGTAGATCACCCCCCGCAGATGGGGGTCGTTGACGAGCTGCCTGCGGCCGGTGATGTCGGTCATGCGCATGCAGGGCAGCTGCCCCAGCAGGGCCCCGGCGTACCAGTCCATCAGGGCGTCGAAGTCCATCTCCCCCTCCGGCGGCGGCACCGAGCGGTTGTGGACGCAGGTGTCGTTGCGCACCGGCAGGGGCATGGCCTCCTCCATCATGGCGAAGAGCTCGTCCCCCACCCGGCCGCCCAGCACGCTGAGGCAGGGCTCCTTCGGCCGCTCCGCCGGGCGGAACGCCGCCCGGAACTTCGCCGGGTCAAACTCCGCGCCCTTGTAGGCCCCGTAGGCCCTGGCCAGCCGCAGCAGCTCCCGCCTGGTGCGCGCCCGGGAGCACTCCCCGCCGGTGTGGAGGACGTCCAGCAGGAAGAGGAAGTCCAGCCTGCCGTACTCCAGCAGCACGTCGTAGGCGCTGCGGATGGTGTCGCAGCAGTTGACCAGCACCAGCTCCCTCACGCCCCCCTCCAGGCAGGTCTCCAGCAGGGCCTTGCCGAAGCCGCACAGGTTGGGGTGGCTCACCTGGTCGCTGCGGTCGAAATTCTCCGGCATGTGGTTGAGAATGGCGCACTGGCCGCCAAAGGCGGAGAGCAGCTCCACCGGCGTGTACTTGCAGATATAGTGGGTCACGCTCATGCCCCGGCCCCCTTTTCCTGCCCCAGCATCTCCACGAAGGCGTCGATGCGGGTGGCCAGCTGCCCCTCGCCGCCGTGGCTGCGGTCGCAGCCGTCCCCGTCCAGGATCAGGCAGGGGATGCCCGCCTCCTCAAACTTCTTCTTGGCCAGCTGGGCGCCGCCCAGGGTGTGCTTGCACCCCCAGTGGCAGAACCACACCGCCCCGTCGGCCTTCAGCCGCTTGGCCTCGGCGACGCCCCGGTCGATGCGGCGGGCCACCGGGCCGTTGAAGGCGGAGTACACCAGCCGCTGGGCCATGGCCCGATAGGGGTCGTCCGGATCGGCCGCAATCAGCCCCTCAAAGCACATGTCGCAGCCCACGATCTGCAGGCCGGGATTGAAGTCCGTCAGCTCCCGGAGGGGCTCCACCCAGAAGGGGGTCGTGTGCATCCACACCAGGTGCAGGCCGCCGGCCGGCGGGGCCTCCTCCGCGATGCGGAGGCACGCCTGGGTATACCGCTCCGTCTCCTCGGTGCCCAGCAGGGTGTGAAGGGTAAAGGCGGAGAACATCTCCCCGGTCAGGTCCCCCAGAATCTGCCGGTCCGCCCGCAGATCCATGTACCGCCGGAAGTTGTCCATGCTCCGCTGGCTCCGGGCCACGGCGGCCCGGAGGGCCCCCTCGTCCACCGGCCGGCCGGTCTGCTCCTCCAGGAAGCAGCGCATGCCCCGCAGCTGCTCCGCCACGTAGGCCACCGCCTCCTCGTCCTGCTCATAGGGGATGTCCAGCACCAGGTGGGGCACCTGATAGAACTCCGCCAGGCGCCGGAAGGTCAGCAGGTTGGCGTCGCAGGCCAGGGTGGTGCTGATGACGAACCGGGGCCTGGGCATCAGCCCCTGCTCCGCCGCGCCGATAAATACCTTGTGGTAGGAGCAGAAGGTCTCCGGCAGCCCCTCCCGCTCGGCGTGCTCCAGAAAGGCCCTCTCCGCCCAGGCGCCGGAGAGGAAGCACCCCAGCCCCTCGCAGGAGTAGGGGGACAGGCCCAGCACCTGGAGCATCTCACAGGGGGTGAACAGGCTGACCATCGCGGCCCGGTCTGGATGGTCCAGCGGCGCCACCATGGAGGCGGTGGTCTCCACCGCGGCCATCTGCGCGGCGCGGTGCAGCTTCCCCGGCGCCGCCTTCAGCTGGACGTGCTTGGCGTGATAGCCCAGGCGCAGCAGCCTCTGGGCCGTCTTGGGGCTGCGGCCGCATATCTGCTGCACCGCCCTGCCAAAGGTCTGAACGATTGATTCCATGCTTGCTCCCTCCAGGGGTATGTCCTTGCTCATTGGTACCTATTATACACGATCTTTGGCACTGTGCAATCCAATCAGCTGCACAAGACCAGCGTGGGCCGCCCGGCCCTTCTTGTAGACTTTGGGGGACGCCGGGCGGGGAAGCCGGCGTCGGCCAGGCAACGGGCACCCGGACATAGCGTCGCGGCGCCCAGGCCTGAACGCGGCATATTTTTACGCCATAAAGCGCTGCCCCGGCTCAAACGAGCCGGGGCAGCTGTCATTCCCGTATGCGCTCCGAGGGGCGTCTACCGCCTCGATTACCTCGGATTTTTGATGGCGGCCTGGGCGGCGGCCAGCCGGGCGATGGGCACCCGGTAGGGGGAGCAGGACACGTAGTTCAGGCCCACCTTGTGGCAGAACTCCACGGAGGTGGGGTCGCCGCCGTGCTCGCCGCAGATGCCCAGGTGGATGTCGGGGCGGGTGGCGCGGCCCAGCTTGACGGCCATGTCCACCAGCTTGCCCACGCCCTTCTGGTCCAGGTGGGCGAAGGGGTCGGACTCGTAGATCTTCTTGTCGTAGTAGTAGCTCAGGAACTTGCCGGCGTCGTCGCGGGAGAAGCCGAAGGTCATCTGGGTCAGGTCGTTGGTGCCGAAGGAGAAGAACTCGGCCTCGGTGGCGATCTCGTCGGCGGTGAGGGCGGCACGGGGGATCTCGATCATGGTGCCCACCTCATACTTCATGTCGATGCCGGCGTCCTGGATGATCTTGTCGGCGGTGGCGGTGACCACGTCCTTGACGTACTTGAGCTCCTTGACCTCGCCCACCAGGGGGATCATGATCTCGGGCACCATCTTCCAGTCGGGGTGCTTCTTCTGCACGTTGATGGCGGCGTTGATGACAGCGGTGGTCTGCATCTCGGCGATCTCGGGGTAGGAGACAGCCAGGCGGCAGCCGCGGTGGCCCATCATGGGGTTGAACTCGTGCAGGGAGGCGATGACCTCGTGGAGCCGCTCCACGGTGATGTTCATCTCCTTGGCGATCTCCGCGATGTCCTCCTCCTTGGTGGGCAGGAACTCGTGCAGCGGGGGGTCCAGGAAGCGGATGACAACCGGGCAGCCCTCCATGGCCTCGTACAGGCCCTCGAAGTCGCCCTGCTGGTAGGGCATGATCTTGGCCAGGGCCTTCTTGCGGTCCTCGGTGTTGTCGGCCACGATCATCTCGCGCATGGCCTTGATGCGGGTCTCCTCAAAGAACATGTGCTCGGTGCGGCACAGGCCGATGCCCTGGGCGCCGAAGGCGCGGCCCTGCTTGGCGTCCCGGGGGGTGTCGGCGTTGGTGTACACCATCAGCTGACGGTACTTGTCGGCCCAGCCCATCAGGCGGCCGAAGTAGCCGGAGCCGGGGTCGGCGGGCACGGTGGGGATGGCCTCGCCGTAGATGCTGCCGGTGGAGCCGTCCAGGGAGATCCAGTCGCCCTCGTGATAGTCCTTGCCGGCCAGGGAGAACTTCTTGCCCTCATAGTCCACCACGATGTCGCCGCAGCCGGACACACAGCAGGTGCCCATGCCGCGGGCCACCACGGCGGCGTGAGAGGTCATGCCGCCCCGGACGGTGAGGATGCCCTGGGAGACCTGCATGCCCTCAATGTCCTCGGGAGAGGTCTCCAGGCGGACCAGGACCACCTTCTCGCCCCGCTCGTGCCACTCCTTGGCGTCCTCGGCGGTGAATACCACCTTGCCGCAGGCGGCGCCGGGGGAGGCGGCCAGGCCCTTGCCGATGGGATTGGCCTTCTTCAGGGCCTCGGCGTCAAAGGTGGGGTGGAGCAGGGAGTCCAGCTGCTTGGGCTCCACGCGGCACACGGCCTCCTTCTCGTCGATCATGCCCTCGTCCACCAGGTCCACGGCCACCTTCAGGGCGGCGGCGGCGGTGCGCTTGCCGTTGCGGGTCTGCAGCATATAGAGCTTGCCGTTCTCGATGGTGAACTCCATGTCCTGCATGTCCTTGTA
Source organism: uncultured Flavonifractor sp. (assembly GCA_944385585.1). Classification (GTDB taxonomy): domain Bacteria; phylum Bacillota; class Clostridia; order Oscillospirales; family Oscillospiraceae; genus Flavonifractor. Next base: position 1,839 of record CALWXU010000194.1, on the reverse strand, counting down.
GTGCTTCTCCAGCCGGTCGGCGATGGCGGCGAACTGGTCGTACACCTCGGGCATCTCCTCGTGCAGCTTGGAGATGGGGGAGGGGGTGCGCACGCCGGCCACCACGTCCTCGCCCTGGGCGTTGATCAGGTACTCGCCGAACAGGGCCTTCTCACCGGTGGCGGGGTTGCGGGTGAAGGCCACGCCGGTGCCGGACTTGTCGCCGGAGTTGCCGAACACCATGGACTGCACGTTGACGGCGGTGCCCCAGTCGTAGGGGATCTCGTTCATGCGGCGGTACACGTTGGCGCGGGGGTTGTCCCAGGAGCGGAACACGGCCTTGACGGCCTCCATCAGCTGAACCTTGGGATCCTGGGGGAAGTCCTCGCCCTTCTCCTTCTTGTAGAACTCCTTGAACAGGACCACCAGGTTCTTCATGTCGTCGGTGTCCAGCTCCACGTCCTGCTTGACGCCCTTCTTGGCCTTGACCTCGTCGATGATCTCCTCAAAGCGCTTCTTGGACAGCTCCATGACCACGTCGGAGAACATCTGGATGAACCGGCGGTAGGAGTCGTAGGCGAAGCGGGGGTTGTTGGTGAACTTGGCCAGGCCCTCCACCACGGTGTCGTTCAGGCCCAGGTTCAGGATGGTGTCCATCATGCCGGGCATGGAGGCGCGGGCGCCGGAGCGCACGGACACCAGCAGGGGGTTGACGGGGTCGGCAAACTTCTTGCCGCAGATGGCCTCCATCTTGCCCAGGTACTCGTAGATCTGGGCCTGGATGTCCGCGTTGATCTGCCGGCCGTCGTTATAATACTGGGTGCAGGCCTCGGTGGTGACAGTGAAGCCCTGGGGCACAGGCATGCCCAGATTGGTCATCTCAGCCAGGTTGGCGCCCTTGCCGCCCAGCAGCTCCCGCATGGAGCCGTTGCCCTCTGAGAACAGGTACACATACTTGTGCGCGTTGGCCATTTGACATTCCTCCTAGATTTACATTGCGCGTTTTCTCTTCAGATACTGGTAACCGGACACATTATACCATTTTGCCAAAAGATTGCAAGAGATACCCATCGGTTTTCTTCCCCTTTTGCCGAGATTTTACCACTTTTTTGGACGAAAGCCCCTGCGGCCCCTGCATGTGGGGCCGCGGGGCCTCATATAAATGGAAAAACGGCCCATTCCGGGAAAGGAGCGGATTGTCTCATGAGGTTTTTCATCCTGCGCCGCCGCACCCTCGCCGTGCTGGCCTGCGCCCTGGCCGCGGCGGCCATGTTCACCCTGGTCAACGCCCCGGCGGTGGCGGAGGCCACCGCCACCCACCGGGAGCTGCCCATCTACTGCGTCCAGCGGGACCAGCGGATGCTCTCCATCTCCTTCGACGCCGCCTGGGGCAACGAGGACACCCAGCAGCTCATCGACATCCTGGAGCAGTACGGCGTGAAGGCCACCTTCTTCGTGGTGGGCGACTGGGTGGACAAATACCCCGAGTCGGTGAAGGCCCTGGCCGATGCCGGCCACGAGGTGATGAACCACTCCAGCACCCACGCCCACTATTCCCAGCTGTCCACCGACGAGATCATCGCCGACGTGACCGCCTGCAACGACAAGATTGAGGCGGTCACCGGCGTGCGGCCCACCCTGATCCGCCCGCCCTACGGGGAGTACGACGACCATGTGATCACCGCCATCCGCTCCATGGGCATGGAGCCCATCCAGTGGGACGTGGACAGCCTGGACTGGAAGGACCTGTCCGCCGCGGAGATCACGGAGCGGGTCACCTCCCGGGTGCAGCCCGGCTCCATCGTCCTGTTCCACAACGCCGCCCTCCACACGCCGGAGGCCCTGCCCGGCATCCTGGAG
>CALWXU010000193.1 GCA_944385585.1 uncultured Flavonifractor sp. | reverse complement strand
TGAAGTTTTACAAGCCTGCAGATGTATATTTGTGCACATCTGCTGTCGCTCCCCTCGCGGGGAGCGTGGATTGAAATGGGTGAGCGAGGACATCATCTGGCAGACCGAGTGTCGCTCCCCTCGCGGGGAGCGTGGATTGAAATCAGAGGAAATCATCCCTGAGCCCGACCCCTATCATGTCGCTCCCCTCGCGGGGAGCGTGGATTGAAATCAGCGCACGGTAACAGCGTAGAAATACCAAATCCCGTCGCTCCCCTCGCGGGGAGCGTGGATTGAAATAACGCCACAGAGGTAGGCAAGGAGCTGGGTGCCGTCGCTCCCCTCGCGGGGAGCGTGGATTGAAATAATACCCAATTACTGATATTTCTACAGCCAGAATGTCGCTCCCCTCGCGGGGAGCGTGGATTGAAATAAAGAGGGCGACGCGGTGACCATCTCTGGGGCGAGTCGCTCCCCTCGCGGGGAGCGTGGATTGAAATATCTTTGCGAGGATTGCATTAGAAAAATTGGGGAGGTCGCTCCCCTCGCGGGGAGCGTGGATTGAAATACGGTGCTCTTGCCGGTCTTCTTGCTGCCGACAGTCGCTCCCCTCGCGGGGAGCGTGGATTGAAATAGTCGCAAAAAAAGGAGGAGGCCAACATGGACAAGTCGCTCCCCTCGCGGGGAGCGTGGATTGAAATATTCTGCCGGACGACAACCCACAGTTTTACCGAGTCGCTCCCCTCGCGGGGAGCGTGGATTGAAATGCTGTCTCCCAGATCACCATCAAGGGAAGGGCAAGTCGCTCCCCTCGCGGGGAGCGTGGATTGAAATACCGCATATTACAATGCAGGCCCATGCAGAAAGGGTCGCTCCCCTCGCGGGGAGCGTGGATTGAAATCGCCTGTGGTCACCCCAAAAACCTCGCCGTAGTGTCGCTCCCCTCGCGGGGAGCGTGGATTGAAATCCCACGTCGTCCCGCACCGCCTTGATGAGCTCCGGTCGCTCCCCTCGCGGGGAGCGTGGATTGAAATCTGCTGCGGCCGGATGTGGTGGGCAATGGCCAGGGTCGCTCCCCTCGCGGGGAGCGTGGATTGAAATTGAGAACAGCCATAACCGATAGTGGTCTGACCATTGTCGCTCCCCTCGCGGGGAGCGTGGATTGAAATTGGTCTGTGGTCTGCTCGTCCGTCAGATTTGGAGTCGCTCCCCTCGCGGGGAGCGTGGATTGAAATGGACCCTGGGCGCCCTGGTCCCCCTTGGGGCCCTGGTCGCTCCCCTCGCGGGGAGCGTGGATTGAAATCTATGCCGCCCTTGTCGTTGCGGTAGTAGGCCACAGTCGCTCCCCTCGCGGGGAGCGTGGATTGAAATCCATAAACCGACACGTTTTTCTGCAAAATCACCGGTCGCTCCCCTCGCGGGGAGCGTGGATTGAAATTGACCCAGGAGGCCGTTAAGACCCTGGAGGCCTGTCGCTCCCCTCGCGGGGAGCGTGGATTGAAATTCCTTGCATAGGATGGGGAGATGTGAGCAATCAGTCGCTCCCCTCGCGGGGAGCGTGGATTGAAATGCCATCTCTACCTCCTGCTGGGTGAAGCGGGGCTGTCGCTCCCCTCGCGGGGAGCGTGGATTGAAATATCTAGGTCGTACTCGTCGCCCAGGATGTCCTCGTCGCTCCCCTCGCGGGGAGCGTGGATTGAAATCGGGCCTTGCTTACATACAGCGAGACCGGCGAGGTCGCTCCCCTCGCGGGGAGCGTGGATTGAAATCCCAGCGCGTTCCGGCAGACCTCACAGAGAGTTGAGGTCGCTCCCCTCGCGGGGAGCGTGGATTGAAATTGCTGCTATCACAGCTATAGGAAAAAATGCGAGGTCGCTCCCCTCGCGGGGAGCGTGGATTGAAATTTGATAGCGGATTTGGTAGTAATCCGGGAGAGAAGTCGCTCCCCTCGCGGGGAGCGTGGATTGAAATACAGCCAGCACGAGGGGTGGGCTGTGATTTTGGAAGTCGCTCCCCTCGCGGGGAGCGTGGATTGAAATTCCATGCCCGCAGACAGTGCCCAGACGATGGGCGTCGCTCCCCTCGCGGGGAGCGTGGATTGAAATCCACATGCTGTCACCCCGTTTTCTTTTGATCGTCCGTCGCTCCCCTCGCGGGGAGCGTGGATTGAAATTCCGGGTCGAAGTAGTACAGGCCATACTCGTACTCCGTCGCTCCCCTCGCGGGGAGCGTGGATTGAAATCCCGTCGCTCAGTGTGGCCGCGCCTGCCTCAATAATCACATAATTTTTCTTCTCGTTTTCCCTACACATAGCTTATGCAGATACAGTAAAGTCTTTGCTTTCCCCTAAAAAGCAAGCGAAAACGATTGAGAAAATCTCAGCAAAAATTCAAGAGCACCGGATTATATGTAGAACCACAAAGGCCAAGAATATAAACCTACCCCCCCAAAAAAAGCAGAGGCGTGGAGAAGGGGGTACTAAGCCATTATATGGGAAACTTGGGGGATACGGAAATGTAAACCGTCCCCCATGCAAGAGTAGCGCCGGGGGTGGTATCCTCCGGCGCTGTCTCTTTGTCAATTGTTGTTGTACCTCTTTTGCATCGTGGCGATAACCTGCTCCGGGGTGTAACCTCTCGACAGCAAATCAATGATGTAGTTACATCTTTCCGCTGTATCCTGTTCCCTTTCCTCATCTTTAAGGCGCTTGTAATTTGCAAACTGTTCGGAAAAATAGTTGGCGTACTGCTTTGATAGGCCGGCTGCGCCGTCAAGAAAGTACAATGTGAGCAGGTTTTCGATGCGCTTTTCTGGAGTGTTGAGGGCAATCTTGCTTGTGACGTGTTCGCCATCTTTGGTGACGCTGTTAACCACCAGGCCGATAGACAAGTGATTGGTGGAGATATGAGGCACCAGGTAGACCTTGATTATGCTTATGTCATCGATAGCAAAGCCGATGTTGGCAAGTGCTGATAGTACGCAGTCGGCAACGCCGTTCTCAATCTTGCAGGGGAAATACATACGGGTCTGTCTGCTGCTCCGCTCTTTGTAGTCGATGGTGCGAATGTCCAGCGTCTCTCTTGTCATGGTTGTAACCTCCAAGTAATTGATAGTTGTAAGCCGGAGCGGGTTGTGGTAGACTATTCTTGACCCGCTCCGGCGGGCTGGGGCTGCTTGTCTATGTGCTTTGGTCGGCTGTTAGGCAAGCGGCCTTTCTCATGCGACGGTGAAACGTCTGGTTGCCGTCTCGCTGCAATACTGGTCATACAGGTCAGCGTGAGTTTTCTTGAAAGCGGTGCTATTGAAGCGGCGGCTCTTGACCAGCTTCCAAGTCACCTTCCAGTCGGAACCGCTCAGCTCGTCAACCTCGCGGGCGGTCATCTCCTGCTTGATGCTGTCCTGAATGGCTTCGATCTCAGCGGCGAGCTCATCAGCCATGCGGCGCAGTTCCCGCAGTTCCTTGATTTTGCTGTCCATCTCATGTACGCTCATAGTAGATGCTCCTTTCATTTTTAAGGGGTGACCCTGGCGGCGGGAGGCTTTGCTTCACTTTTCGTGCGCCTCACGGGGTCGTCTTACCGAATCCTTTCCCGCTCTTATGTGGTGTTCTTGCTGTTACCCGTCCACCTTCGCCGGTGTTCCTTTCCCTTTCTGAGTATAGTATATCACTATTATTAGTGACAGTCAACAGAAACATCACCAGAAATAGTGACAAATCTAAAGCATAAGATTTGTGCAAGTTTATCACTTGAATTAGTGACATAGCGGTGGTATACTATTACCATGAAAGAGTGGGCGCACTTAAAATATAGTAAAATATAGGAAGCTGGGATAATATGCCTATCGTATACAATAAAATGCTAAAGCGACTGGATGAGAAAGGAATTACATCTTATACAGTCAAGCGGGACGGTATTATAGGCCAGGCCACCTTTCGGAAAATCAAGGAGGGCGGCGACATAGATACACGCACCATTGCAAAGATGTGTGAGGTATTAGAGTGCCAGCCTGGTGATCTGCTGGAGTATGTACCCGAAGAAAAAGCAACTCATAAGGAATTAGGTAATCAATCTTGAAAGGGGTGTTTCTGATGAGCAACCGCGACAAAATTATATCCTTACTGGATAACCTGCCTGACTATAAGCTGGGCTATGTGCTGGCCTATGTCCAGGGTATCAGCGCCGATGAAGCGTCGGACGATGCTTTTTGTGACCAGTTGATTAAAGACTACGAAAACGACCCCGACCCGGACAAAGACCAGGGCTTTGCACTGGAGGACTGCAAGCGGGAATGGGGGCTTGCCTGATGTACCGCATCATTATCAAGAAGCCGGCCAAAAAGTTTATCGATAAATTGCCTGCAAATGACAGGCGGCGAATTGTGGCCGCTATCGAGGGCTTGCCTGGTATGGGAGACCGCAAGCGGCTCCAGGGACATGACGGATATTATCGGCTCCGTGTAGGAGATTACCGTATCATCTACACCGTAGACAACGGGGAGTTGATTGTGTATGTCGTAGCTGCTGGCAACCGTGGCGATGTCTATAAGTAAAGGGGAATATATATGTTTAATTATCAGAACATTGCTGTTCGTATAGAGAGCATCCTGCAACTTCACGGATATGCTAAAACGGGAGATGCTGATGCAATCCGCTCCAATCCGATGGCGTTTATGGATGCTGTATTAAAGCAGTATGAAAAAGTTTCCGAAGAGAATGATGGGAAAGCCGCTGACCTCTGGGAGACATATGAATGCCATGTAGGAGATCGCCTTGATGACTTTGGGGAAGAAATGGCACGAAGTTTTGCCGCAGATGTGGCCGACTTATTCAGATAAAAGCAAAAGCGGGGGCGTAATGCTCCCGCTTCTCTTATTTAGATGGATGCTATGTCCCTGCTCGCAGCTCCCGCTTGTATTTGTAGTAAGTATTGCGGGATAACCCTGTCAGCGTCATTACCTCGCCGTCATCCAGCGTTCCATGAAAATCCTTAGAATGTTTCGTGATAATCTCTTTTGCAGCTATACTCTTTTTTGTGGTGAGCTTTGCGCCTGGCCGCTGGCCGATCTGCTTACCGTTCAGTCGCGCGGTTTCGATGCCCTCCCTGGTGCGCTGGTGTAAATCCTCCACTTCCTTTTCGGACTGCTCAAAGGCCAAGCGTATTTGTTCCTTGGCAAGAGCCATAAGATATTTATTGACACCCTCTAAAATATAATCGACATTACCGCCAGTGAGTTTCACATTGTTCGCCAGCGCTTGCTTATAGGTATCTGTATTTATGTGCGGCTCTTTGAGGAATACAAGGGACACGCCACGGTTATATAGATCCTCATAGGCAGCAAAACCGTCTTCAGCGTTGCCGCTCATTCTGGAAACACTGTCGAAAACAATAGTGTCACCGCTTTTCACCTTGGCAAATAGCTTTTGCCACTCCTTGCGGTCAATCCGGGTTCTGGTAAAAATCTCCTGGATAATGACGGCCTCTGGATAGGGCGACTTGATATTTCTGATTTGTCGCTCTATTGACTGCTTTGCCGTGGAGATACGGCAATACCCATATATCATAGTCAACCATCCCTCTTTAGTGTTAAATGTGACCATCGTTAAATTTGCTACACATATTTTATACCATAGCGGTGGTCAAGTCAATAACCTTTAATACTAATTTCATAAAGGTCAAATTTAATACTAAGAGAAGCAGCTTGCAAAACACTGATGGATAGCCTACAATATAAGTAATATACGCGAGATTGGGCAGAAAGGCGGACGGAAAGTGAAAGCTGTAATTATCGAAACTAACTATGCGCAGGATCTTTATATCTTTGAGAATAGCCATGGGGACTATGGGTATTTTGAATTGTTAGGTGGATGTGATCTGGAAGTTGACGATGTTCTTATAGGGGATTTTACTGCCCTTGCCGGCGAAACAGTGCGTAAGGCAGATACCGGAGAAGAGATAGAGATTTTTATAGAAGATTACTGTTCTCTTCAGGTAGCAAGAGAGAAAGTATTTGGATAACTGGAGGGGTGTAGATGGATTTGGCTGCTCGTATCGCTCAGGCCAAGGAAAAAGCCGAGGCGGAGTATCAGGAAAAGGTAAAGCAATCCCGCGATGCGGATGTGGACGTTCGGGAGTTCTTTTCCGATGAAGAGCTGGACAGAATTCTAACCGTCAACGAGTTTTTCAATGGCCGTGTGGCCGATCTGAATAAGGTGCAGCGCCACGAAAAAGTTTCCATGGCGGCTCGGTGGATGAAAGCCAATAGCATGGAAGTCGTGGACATTGATATAGAGCCGGTGTCCAGTTCTCATCCCAATGCCATTATCACGATGGAGATTCGTCGCTTGGCTTCTCTGTGTGGGCAGGAGCTAAAAGTGTTCGCTGCCATGTGCGCAATGGCGGATAGCGTTTTTATGTCTGGTATCAAGGACAGTGTAATCAGATTCACATTCGGAATTGAGGGAGTGTGGCGCTGAAAGACAGGCAGGAAATAAAAAGCTTAAATATATTCAAGTTATATATATTTACCCTTAAAATTTCACGCCGAATAGTGCGATATGCAAAAATAATTATTGACAAAGCGAGAAGTATGTGCTATATTATAAGTGTAGATTGATGCGCAAAACTGAATAGGTGTCTTGTGATTAGCCTTGGATCGCATGTAGCGGCGGGCAGATGTAATCTGTTATAGCCGTAATGCCTCCATAGCCGAGAAAGACGCATACAGCAAGCAGATTACATTTTAGGGTAGGGTTATCCCCTCCCTATGATGTAGTCTGCTTTTTTGCGTTTATGCCTTAAAAATTAAGTTGAAGGGAGTGAAGATATGACACAGGAACAAGTGAACATCGCCAATGCAACCAAAGCATTTTTGGAAAAATGGGGACTTAAAAACATGTATGTAGCAAAAGTCTGTGGTATCTCAGATCAGAATTTATCGCGTTTTGTAAACCATAGGATTGCCCTGTCAAGTGAACGGCTGGGCATACTGACAAAATACATGGAGGATTATGAGAGACGAAACAGCTAAACCAAAGGAGTGAAGGATAATAGCAATTACAGTGATTGATGCGATGATGGGGAGCGGGAAGACGCAGGCCATGTACGCAGAAATACGCAACAATCCAGACAAATCGTATATGGTAGTTACGCCGTATCTCAAAACCATACAGGATGCAAAGGCTCAAGCGTTGAGTTTGCATGAGCCGGAATACAAAGGCGGAACAAAAATGGACAGCCTCAAATATCTGTTATCCCATGGTTATAATATCGGTTGCACTCATTCGCTATTTCTGGATGTTGATAGCGAGGTCTGGTATCTAATAAGAGATGGAGGATACACATTGTTTATTGATGAGGCGTTGGATGTGGTCAAACCTATCAATGACCTAATCGATAACATTGGTTATCAGGTTAAGAGCGGTACAGCCAACTTCCTGATCAACCAGGGCATCATCGAGGTAGACGAATTTTGCAGAGTGACATGGTGCGGAAAACCAACGAACGACGACTACGAATACAAATATTTAGAGCCTTTGATTAAAACCGGAAATGTTCTTTGTGTCAAAGGACAACTTTTCTTGTGGATGTTTCCACCGCAGGTTTTTGAAGCGTTTAATAATGTCTACATTTTGTCTTATTTATTTGCAGGCTCAGTATTTGATGCTTACCTCAAAATTCACGGCCTTGACTATACGCTTGGGGGCGTGGCCGGTAGATACGGCACTGCTGATGGATTCCATTTTGCGGAGTATGTAGACGATTCGGAACGACGCAAAGAGTTAAGCGCAGCAATCAATATCTATGAGGGCGTGGCAAACCGTATCGGAGATAAGAGATGTAACTTGTCGGCTACTTGGTACGACAAAGCCCAGCCATCTGATACTGTAGCGGTTCTTCCGTTTACACTGTCAATAGCTGTCCCGATGCTGTAAACCTTAGTCGCAGCATCTTCGGCGGCAGAGCCAATACCATCAATCTCTGAAACAGCATTATCCGTTGTAGAGCCGTCTACATCATCAATTGCCGTTTCAACTCCATTGATGGAGGTTGTAACATTGGTGAAGGTAATAGTATCGATATAAGCAAGAGCATCGCTGACATCTTTAACCTCACCATCTGCATTTGCCAGGGTGATGCCGTCTGCCTCACCAAGTTTGGTGATCAGTCCCTCGGCCTCTTCCTTGGTGTAACCAAGGTTGGCGAGCAGATCTCCAAGTCCCTCATAATTGATGGTGATAGTATAATCGTCGCTTGTGGCAAGACCAAGGTTTTGCAAACTGGTGGTAACTGCGTCAATATCACCTGACACACTGAACAACTGTACGCCATCAAGTCCTTGTAGAGCAGACAAAACATCATAGATTTCCTTATCCGTTTTGCCCAGCGTCATCAACTGCTCAGTTAGGCGATCCACATTGATTGCCTTACCAGCCGCCGTCTCAGCAGAAAGGCCGATTTCGTCAATAACCTCTGATACTTCGGTCAGGTCATAGAAGTCAATGTCTCCCCACATAGATAGGGCTTCAAAGCAGGCGATAACCGCCTCTTCTGTAATACCCATCTTCTCTGCAATCTCTTCAAGATTTTCTGGGTCAACATCAAAATCATATGCACCACTGGCATCCCTACTGATCTCGATGAGCTTTTCGCCCTCGTCATTGACCAACTGGCCTGCTTCTGACATCTCGTAGAGCCGCTCGATAAACCCAGCGCCGGCACTCTCAGCGTCCTCAAAGACACCTTTATTGCGCTGCATTGCGTCATAGATTTCGTCAAGGCCATCGCTCCAGCCCCATGTGTTCAACTGTTCGCTACCGAATAGGAATTCAGCAGCAGCCCAGAACGCATTACTGTTGGTGGTGCCAGCCTCGAACTGAGCGTTCAGCTCTTCAAACGCCTCTGCATAAGAACGGAAGTCGGTGTCCTTCTCTTCCACAGCCATGGCCGCATCATAGCGAGATTTTGCGTCCGTTACCTGGTCGAACTTGTCTACCATTCCATCCAGAGCGTCATTCAGTTTCAAAGCCTCAGCGGTGACAAGGGACACACCATCCCCGCCCTCGGCCATATTCTGGAGAATCTGGGATAGGAACTGAGCATTCATCCCATCCTCTTCCAAAATACCCGCAAGAACACTGCTCTCAGAAGCAAGCTCTTCGATATTTTGCGGGGTAATGCCGTCCACCGCCTGGGACATCGCAATCAGCTCTTCTTTGGTATCGGAGAAATCTTCCGAATCCCACATACCACGAATGCTGCGCTGTAAGTTCTCAGCATTTCTTGTTGCTACGGCCTGCTCGCTATTGTATTCTTCAATAGCGGCAGTAATGTCTTCCCAGGTGGTTGCGCCCTCATTGATAACCGCATTGTATGCGATTTCAAATTCTTCATCTGAAAGGGCTTCCAACTTATCCTTAACACCCTCTACCTCAGCGTTCCACGCATCCAGCGCGTGGAAGTGTGCGGAAGTGCCTGGGGTAAGTTCCTCATATGTTTTTGGTACAAGCGCATCTGTAATGGCCTGAACACGCTCATTGACACGGGCAATCTCCGCCTCTTCTGCCACAATGTCGTTGAGATAGTCCGCATATGCTCCAGTCTCGGCAAGGTAGCCATCAATCATATCCGCTATATTATAATGTGCAGCGTAAGGGCGGACTTCTTGGAACAATTGGTAATTTGCTTGGGTTTGCAAAAGGTACATCGAGTGCGCCGGCTGGCGAAGCGCTCCTTGGTGATGAATACTCTCCAGATGGATCGCCAAAACCAGAATTGGTTGTGTCGGATGGTCGAGCATACCTCGCAGGTCTAAACGGCCCGGAAATTGCCAACTTAAATGCTGGAGACCAGGTTTATACTGCGTCTGAAACGAAACGGATTCTAAGCCGTTCTGGTAAGCGTATTACCGGCACAATCCCAGCATATGCAAGTGGACGTATTACCACAAGCGGTCTGCGTGTTGAGACGGATAAGACTGGTTCAACAGGCACACCATATACGCCAACCACAACTGCTACCGTTACGGTGGAGGCTGAGGTTGACGATGAGCAGCTTTCAGAAGAGATGGAAGATGCCATTAAGGAAATCCAGGATGAGCTTGACGAAATCCTTGGAAACTATGAGCACGACATCTTTATGCTGGAAAGAAACGACGGTACTCCAGAAGAAATCATTGCTGTATACAAAAGGATGCAGGACACCGTTCACCAGTATGCGGAGAAATACCGTTCTATGGGATTGGACGAGAATAATGACTACATCCAAGAGCTTGGGAAGCAATGGTGGGAGTATCAGGACGAGATCGATGAAATCTTGCATGGTATTTATTCTGACGCTGTTGAAGCGCATGAAAATACCATTGAACTTTTGCAGCACCAGTATGATGGCCTAAGCGACAGTAAAAACTATCGTGACATGTCAACCAACCTGGAGCGGCAGCGCCAGGAGCAGCTTAGAATCCAGGAGCTTGCCCATGAGGAAGCACAGAGATTGCGGGCGCTTGGTGTGGATGAAAACGATGAGGCAATCCAGGAGTGCATTGACGCTTGGTGGGACGCTGAGGACGATATCAAGGAAATCAACGATTCTATTGTTGAGAATGTCCTTGAGCCGTTCGATGAGTTCATTGAGTATGCCGATGATTTTGACCTTTGGGATCGTTTCGATTTCACGAAGGTTGATTATCTGAGACAGAAGATTGCCGCATTGAACCGCCTGCTTGAGCATGGCGTACTAACCCTACGGGAGTACACTGAACTTCTGCGCGAAACCCAGCTCGACATTTATAACGAGCAGAAAGACGCAATTACAGAAATCATTGAAATGACAATGGAGCTGGTGCGTCAGGAAGCTGAAGATAAAATCGACGCTTTGGAAGACCAGATTGACGATTATCAGAAAATCATTGATTTGAAGAAAGAGTCGCTGGATGTGTCCAGAGACGAAGAGGATTACGAGCGTGAGGTTGCTGAGCGGGTTGCCGAGATTGCAAGAGTACAGGAGAAAATCAATCAATTAAGCCGTGATGACAGCCGAGAGGCAAATGCAGAGCGGCAGCAGTTGGAACAGGAGCTTGCAGAGCTTCAACAGGATCTTGCCGATTACCAGGCTGACTATGCGTATGATGCGCAGGTTGACGCGCTGGATAAAGAGGCAGAGAAGTTTGAGCAGACCAAGGACGATGAGATCGCCAAGGTAGAGGCAACGGTTGACACTGAGGAAGAGGTATATAACGCTGCCATTGCCCGTATTGATGCAGACTGGGATCAGTTGTATCAAGATTTGATTGAGTGGAACCGTCAGTATGGAGACATGATTGATGGCGAGGACTCTATCACATCTGCGTGGCAAACCGCTATGCAGGCCGCTCAGGAATACGGCAGTATTGTATCTGCGCTAAATGGCATTAACAACGATATCGCCAATGAGCAGCAGGCCATTTTGGATCAGCAACAGGAGGATGCGGAACTTAGCAGTATTCTATCTGAGATGTATGCCAATGGTCAGGCATGGGGGCCGGCTTCGGATGAAGAGAAGCAGAGACTGGCAGACGAGAACCTAAGACTTGGTAAATTGCTTGCTCCATATGGAATCAATGCCGTTCGTGGTAGTGATGGCGTATGGTATGTGGATCGAGTTGGCGGGGAGCAATTGTTCCAGAAATATCGGCAGTACATTTATCATGATGGTGGAATTGTTGGAGACGATTCGCTGAAGAGCAACGAGGTATTCGCTAAGTTGCAGAAGGGCGAGGCTGTATTTACCGGCCAGCAGTATGAAAATCTGCTTGGACAAATCGGTAGTGCGATTACTGGCGTGGTAGACTCTGTTGTGCGTAGTCTTGCTACCGCAAGAGACACAACCAGCGATGCAATTCAGTCTGTCATTAACAACGAGAGCACCGACAATTCCATGGGGGCAATTAGCATTGAAAACCATTTTGAGGTTAAGAATGCGGACACGCAATCTGCTAAGGAATTGGCGGACTACTATTCTGATCGTACAATCGATAAGCTCATGACCGCTGCAAAGCGTAAGGGCATGAAGAATAGTTTAGGAAGTCATATGCTCCGATAAGAACATGCGGCCACCAATTACGGTGGCTGACGGAGCGCGCTGTATAGTGCGCACACAGCAAAGGAGAAAAATATGCTTGTAATAGGACATGCGTTAAGCAAATACACTATACACAGAAAGGGGGCGTTGGATGCCAAAAACCAAACCGCGTATCACATATACTTTTATCAACCCAAATAGCGAAAAAGATGTTGAACATGCGATTCAAAAAATAATCGTGGAAAAACTTCTTTCGCTAAAGATACATGAAAACCTATCAAAAGCAAGTTGAAACCATCCTATATTCTCAATTGGCAAAGGAGATCAAGTGGTTTCCTTTGCTTTTCTTTTATGATAGAATAAAGATGATATAGGTTGGTTGGCGAAAGGAGCAACCAACAACATGAGAATAGCGGCATACTGTCGTGTATCAACCGAAAAAGATGAGCAATTAGATAGCCTTGAGAACCAGAAGCAGTTTTTCTCAGAATACGCAGAAAAGAATGGTCATAGCCTCATTCGACTGTATGCGGATGAGGGCATCAGTGGGACGAGCCTTAAAAAGCGGAGCGAATTTCTCCGGCTGATGAAAGACGCGAGGCTTGGGCTGTTTGAGGCGGTTGTGGTAAAGGATATTTCCCGCTTTGCCAGAAATACTGTTGACTTTTTGCAGAGCATCCGTGAGCTAAAGGCATTGGGTATCAACACCATGTTCATCACGGCCAATATGGAGAGCCTTGGTGAATCGGAATTTGTGCTTACAATCTTTGGCGCTATGGCACAAGAAGAAAGCGCAAATTTATCTAAGCGGGTTAAGTTTGGCAAGAAAATCAATGCGCAGAAAGGCAGAGTTCCGCAACGGATTTTTGGCTATGACCGCATTGATAACTTTACGCTCAAGATCAATTACCAGGAAGCTCAGACAGTGCGAGAAATCTACAGGCTGTATCTCAAAGAAGGGCTTGGTTGTCGCACCATTAGCTTACGTCTCAACCAGGAGCAACGTAAAACCAAATTTCATTGCGATTGGAACCCGCGGGGAGTACGGCGTGTTTTGACAAATCCTATTTATTGTGGACACTACATCAACCATAAATATGAGATTGGAGATTATCTAACAGGCAAACAGGTACATATCCCGGAGGAAGAGCATTTTCACCATGACCGCCCAGAGTGGGCAATCATTTCGCCGGAGACGTTTGCGAAAACACAGCAACAATTAGATCAGCGTCGTGCAAAATTTGACTGTGGAGAGCCGTTCAAAGAGGCGCGGTACAGCACAAAGCATCTGTTCAGTACGCTTATCAAGTGTGAGCATTGCGGACGTTCTTTCTGTCAAAAGCATTATACCTATGTCAATACCCGCGTGTACTGGAAATGCACTACGAATGACCAGTTTACTGCGGAGCGGTGTGACAATACGGTAAAGTTGGAAGAAATGGACTTGCTTGCGGAGATAAGAGCCTATTTTTCTTCATTGATCCACGATAAAGACAGCTTCATCTTGGGGATTTTGGCTGACTTGGAAAATCAAATCGGCTGTGAGCAAAATCCATGTGATAAGGCCAAGATTGAACGCCGGCAAGGGGAGTTGCTTGCTAAAAAAGAGCGGTATCAAGAGATGTATGCCAATGATGTGATGACCATGGCAGAACTGAAAGAGAAAACTGCCATCATCATTGAAGAGCTGGAAGAGCTTGACTATGACCTAAGGCAATATGAGCGTTCTCTTGAGGTAAAACAAGATGCAGGTCAGTTTGTGGAGCAGTACATGCACGAGATTGAGCGCTTCTTGCAACTGGAGACAGTAACCAATATGGATTTGCGCCGAATCATTGACCATATCAGCGTCAATAAGGACGGAAATGTGCGCATAATCCTGAAAAGACTCGATGATTTGGACATATTGTAAGCCATTTACCTATTTGGTGCGGATAATAGAGGCGGTGGACCCCATCGTGCTCAACATGAAGCTGGTGGACGTGTGCGAGTGCCGTCCCTGCGACTGCGAGCTCACCGAGCTGCCCCCCTGCGTGTGCGCCTGCTTCGGCTGTGATCTCTGCTTCGGCAGCGACGGCAAGCGCATCTACGTCACCCTGGGCCAGTTCTCCATCATCCGGCTGGAGCGGGACTCCCAGCTGCTGATGCCGGTGTACGACTACTGCATGCCGGAGAAGGAGTGCACCTGCGGCGGGTGCGAGGACGATCCCTGCGAGATCTTCCGCCACGTGAAGTTCCCCGTCAACGAGTTCTTCCCGCCCAACAGCCCCGCCCCCGTCCCGGACAACTGCCGGGATCTCAAGAGCTGCTGCAGCTGAGGCCCCAAACAGAGCGGGCCCCCGGAATGCTCCGGGGGCCCGCCTTTTGCGCGTTCAGGAGAAGGAGACGTCGCAGTCCAGGGGGACGATCATCACATAGGTGCGGCCCACGCCGAAGGAGAGGGGGGAGCCGCCCAGGTCGTAGTAGCGCAGCTGGCCGTAGGGGGCCTCCTTGCTCCAGGCGATGTCGATCACCCGGCCGCCGCAGGAGAACCAGCCGGAGCCCTCCCCGTCCAGGTCCACGGTGATGTGGCCCAGGCTGTCGCCGGTGTAGCGGCAGGCGGTCTTGAGCACCAGCACGTTGGTCACCCCCACCTGCTCTCCGGTGTCGCCGTCGATGTAGGGCGCGCCGTACTCCTCCACCAGGTAGAGGCCGCTGTCCTTGTCGTAAGTAAACACCCCGGTCTTGTAGTGGGACACGGGGACGGTGATGGTGCCGGCGGGGGCGCCGTGTGCCGGGGTGCCGTCGGCCACAAAGTCCATGTCGTAGGTGTAGCCCTCCTCATGCTCCAGCCGCAGGCTGTAGGTGGGCAGCTTCTCCATAATGGTCTCCCCGGTGGTGACCACCGTGTGCTCCAGGCTGTAGCTCTGGCGGCGCTCCGGGTCCCGCCACATCAGGTTGCTGCCCGGGGTGCTACCCAGATAGGGGCCGTTCACCGCGTCCAGGGCGGGCACGCCCCACTGGCGGATCTTGTCGTAGGCGTCCACACTGCCCCCGGCGTGGAGGAAGATGGCGTCGTGGCCCAGGGCCAGCTCCAGGTAGTAGGGCCGGGCGGAGCGGATGGAGCCGATGGTGCCCACCCCGTCCAGGGACTGGTAGACGCCCAGCATGCGGGTGATGCCCCCCTCGGCTGGCACCTCGTAGATGATGTCCGCCATGGACTGCCCCAGCTGGGGCAGGGCCTCCTCCAGGTTGTTGAGCATGACGGCCACCGGCCGGCGGTTGACCCACTCCTCCCCCATGGGCAGGCCGCTGAGGGGGCTCACCGGGCCATCATAGGGGGTGGGCGTGGGCTCTGGTGTGGGGGCTGCCTCTGGGGTGGGGATGGGGGTGGAACTGGGCTCCGGCTCCGGTCCGCCGCAGGCGGGGAGCAGCAGGAGCAGGGCCAGCAGGGCGGCCAGGGGCGCACGTTTCATGGCGGTTCCTCCTCGTGCTTTCTCCCCCTATCATACCCCCCGCCGCCGCCCCCGTCAAGGCGAAACGGGGCGCTGCGGCGCGCCCGCCCTGCCCGCCAATGCCCGCCCCGCCGCTGTTTTATCTGCTCTGGCAATTGGGATTGCTATTTGTAGGCGTGATTGACATGTATGGTCTGGACGAGGGAGAAATCCTCAATTTCCATGCAATTATGCACTAGGAGTTCTCGGATGTTTTCTGGCAGCTGCTCAAATTTCAGTGGAGACTGAGGATAGGACTGCTTTGTATAATATTCGTGAAAGGTACAAATCCCCGGCTGTGTTCCGCCATTTGCGTCGAAATAATAGAGTCCTTTGTCAGAAAAGCCCCTCGCACACAGTTCCGCCCCTTCGCTTTGAGGGAACATCAGCACACTGCCTGTCATGTTTTCGAGCATGTCAAAATAATCCATCAGCGCATCGGCTCTTTCCCGGCTTTCACAGACAAACTCCGGCAAATTTCCCGCTCCTCCACTGCAGAATACAGCGAGATTGCCGTTTCTATCCACACCATACCATTCCATATCCAGATATTCACATTCATCAGCACGTATTCTTGACATAGCTGCCTCTCCCATCAATTCCAATCTGCCGATTTGTCTGCGGCCCTGAGCATAGCGGATTTTTCCGCCGCCTTCAAAGCTTCCGGCCCGTGTTCTGCGCTTCGGGTCAAAGACGCCGCGGACCCGGGCGGAAATCCCCCCGCCGGGGGCTCACAGCCCCGTGCGGTAGAGGGGGATGGCGTTGATCACCGGCTCCTCGTAGGGGTGGACGGCCTTGACGGCGGCGATGGCGGCGTCCACCTGCTCCGTCCGGCAGGCGGCCTCCACCTTCACCTCCGGCGCGGAGCACAGCTCCCCCGCCTGCCCCAGGTAGGGGCTGGCGCTGTCCAGGGGCCGCCAGAAGCCGGTGACGGGGTGGCAGGACAGGCAGCTGTCGTAGCGGCCGATGTGCCCCGCGTCCACCGCGCGCAGGGCCTCCCGGACGGCCTCCAGGTGGCTCTCCGGCACGAAGATCTCCAGCTTGCAGTACAAAAATTCCATCTTGTCCCTCCTGATACATTCCGTCCCAAAATCTCTTTTCCAATGGCCGTGCGCCGCGCCCCCGGGCCGCTTGCGCCCGGCCCTGGAATTTAGTATAACATAAGCGGCAAAAAAATGCTTGACTTTGACGCGGCGTCAACTGCTACACTGTTCCCAAGGAGGGATGTCCCATGGAGTATTCGATCCAGGAGCTGTCGCGCCTGTCCGGGGTGACCACCCGCACTCTGCGCTGGTACGACGAGATCGGTCTGCTCAAGCCCAGCCGGAGGACGGAGGGCGGCCGCCGGTGCTACGGCCCGGCGGAGGTGGACCGGCTGCAGCACATCCTCTATTACCGGGCCCTCGGGGTGGAGCTGGCCCGGATCCGGGAGAGCCTGGACGACCCCTCCTTTGACCGTCTGGCCGCGCTGCGCAGCCACCTGACCGCCCTGGAGGGGGAGCGGGCGCGGCTGGAGAGGCTGATCCGGTCGGTGCGCGGCGCCATCGGAGCGGAAGAAAGGAAGGAAATCATGAACGACGAGCAGAAGTTTGAGGCATTTAAGCGGCGGGCCGTGGACTGGCACGAAAAGACCTACGGCGCGGAGCTCCGGGAAACCTACGGCGACCAGGAGACAGACGCCGCCCAGCGGGCGGTGCTGGAGCTGACCCCGGAGAAATACGAGGCGTGGAAGCGCCTGGGGGAGGAGATCCAGGAGACGCTGGAGGCCGCCGTGGCGGCCGGGGCCGACCCGGCGGGGGAGGCGGGGCGGGCCGTCACGGAGCTGCACCGCCGCTGGCTGGCCATGAGCGGGAGCCCCTACGACCCGGCCCGCCACCGGGGCATTGCGGAGCTGTACGTGGCGGACGGGCGGTTTACCGCCTACTACGACAAAAGCGTGCCCGGCTGCGCCCGCTTCCTCCGGGATTCGGTGCTCCACTGGGTCAAATGAGAAGAGGCGGCGCATGGATCTTTGTCCATGCGCCGCCTCAGCCTGTCGAAAGCCCTGTGTGGAACAGCGTCCGCCTGAGTCCGGGCGGGGGAGCTCGAGGGGGGCAGCCGCCCGCATGCAGAAAATTTTTTTGCAGCTTGCTATTGACATTTGAACAATTAAGCATATAATAACACATGAACGATGGTTCATGTGTTTGGAAAAGGAGGCGGTCCCATGCCGGAGCCCCGGGACGTGGAGCGGTGCGAGTTCATGCACGTCCACGAGGATATTGTGGCGAAGGTGCAGGAGCACATGCCGGACGAGGAGGCGCTCTATGATCTGGCGGAGCTGTTCAAGCTCTTCGGCGACTCCACCCGCATCAAGATCCTGTACGTCCTCAACGAGTCGGAGATGTGCGTGTGCGACATCGCCCAGCTGCTGGGCATGACCCAGTCGGCCATCTCCCACCAGCTGCGCTCGCTGAAGCAGAGCAGGCTGGTGAAGGCCCGCCGGGAGGGGAAAACGGTGTTCTACTCCCTGGCCGACGGGCACGTCCACACCATTCTGGACCAGGGGATGGAGCACGTGGCGGAGCTGCTGCCCCTCCACATTTTATAGCCGCGGGGGCGGACGCCCCGTCCGCCCGCGGCATCAGACAGAAAGGGAGAATGCACCGTGAAAAAACGCTTCAAGCTGCAGGATCTGGACTGCGCCAACTGCGCCGCCAAGATGGAGGAGGCCATCAAGAGGCTGGACGGGGTGAACGACGCCTCTGTCAGCTTCATGGCACAGAAGCTGACCCTGGACGCGGACGACGACCGGTTTGACGAGATTCTCCAGGAGGCGGTCAAGGTCTGCAGGAGGGTGGAGCCCGACTGCACCATCCTGGTGAAGTGACCGCCCGGACGGCCGCCTCAGGGCGGCCGTCCGCCTTGGAAGGAGTGACAAGCCATGTCCAAAAAGCAAAAGCGGATGCTGGGGCGCATCCTGGCCGGCGCCGCGCTCTTTGTGGCCTGCATGCTGCTGCCCCTCACGGGCTGGGCCCGGCTGCTGGCGTTCCTGGCGCCCTACGGGGTGGTGGGCTGGGACGTGCTGTGGCGGGCGGTGCGCAACATCGCCCACGGGCAGGTCTTTGACGAGAACTTCCTCATGGCCCTGGCCACGGTGGGGGCCCTGGCCATCGGGGAGTACCCCGAGGCGGTGTTCGTCATGCTCTTCTACCAGGTGGGGGAGTGGTTCCAGAGCTACGCGGTGGACCAGTCCCGCAAGTCCATCACCGCCCTGATGGACATCCGCCCCGACTACGCCAACATCGAGGGCCCGGACGGCGGCCTGGAGCAGGTGGACCCGGAGGACGTGGCGGTGGGGGACGTGATCGTCATCAAGGCCGGCGAGCGCATCCCCCTGGACGGCGTGGTGCTGGAGGGGAGCTCCACCGTGGACACCGCCGCCCTCACCGGCGAATCCCTGCCCCGGCAGGTGGAGCGCGGCGACGACGTGATCTCCGGCTGCGTCAACCTGTCCGGCCTTCTCAAGGTGCAGGTCACCAAGGCCTTTGAGGAGTCCACCGTGGCCAAGATCCTGGACCTGGTGGAGAACTCCGCCGGCAAGAAGGCCAAGGCCGAGCACTTCATCACCAGGTTCGCCCGGTACTACACCCCCGTCGTGGTCCTGGCCGCCGTGGCCCTGGCCCTCCTGCCCCCCCTGTTCACCGCAATAGAGTGGGTGGACTCCATCCAGCGGGCCCTCAACTTCCTGGTGGTGTCCTGCCCCTGCGCCCTGGTGATCTCGGTGCCCCTGTCCTTCTTCGGCGGCATCGGCGGGGCGTCCAGGGACGGCATTTTGGTCAAGGGCGGCAACTACCTGGAGGTGCTGGCCAGGACGGAGGTCGTGGTGTTCGACAAGACCGGCACCCTGACCCGGGGGGTGTTCAACGTCACCGCCATCCACCCCGACCACTGCGACGAGGGGCAGCTGCTGGAGCTGGCCGCCCTGGCGGAGTGCTGGTCCGACCATCCCATCTCCCGCTCCCTGAAGGAGGCCTACGGCCGGGAGATTGATTCCTCCCGGGTGTCCAGCGTGGAGGAGGTGGCCGGCCGGGGCGTGAAGGCCGTGGTGGACGGCCACACCATCTGCGCCGGCAACGACAAGCTGATGGAGGACATCGGCGTGTCCTGGCACCCCTGCCACCGGGTGGGCACCACCGTCCACGTGGCCTCCGACGGGGTGTATCTGGGCCATATCGTCATCTCCGACGAGGTGAAGCCCGACGCCAAGGAGGCCGTCGCCGCCCTCAAGGCGGCTGGCGTGCGCAGGACCGTCATGCTCACCGGCGACGCCCAGGCGGTGGGGGAGGACGTGGCCAGGCGGCTGGGCCTGGACGAGGTGCATGCCCAGCTCCTCCCCGCCGATAAGGTGGCGCGGGTGGAGGAGCTGCTGCAGCAGGTCTCCCCCAAGGGGGCCCTGGCCTTCGTGGGGGACGGCATCAACGACGCCCCCGTCCTCTCCCGGGCGGACATCGGCATCGCCATGGGCGGCCTGGGCTCCGACGCCGCCATCGAGGCCGCCGACGTGGTCCTCATGGACGACAAGCCCTCCAAGATCGCCCGCGCCATCCGCATCGCCCGGCGCACCCTGTCCATCGTCCGGCAGAATATCGTCTTTGCCCTGGCCGTCAAGCTGCTGGTGCTGATCCTCAGCGCCGCGGGCCTGGTATCCATGTGGGCGGCGGTGTTCGCCGACGTGGGCGTGTCGGTGATCGCCATCCTCAACGCCATGCGGGCGCTGAGAGCGGGAAAATAAACGCCTGTACTGCGTGAACAGGGCCCGGAACCTCGGTTCCGGGCCCTCCAGCGTGTCGAAAAAGTGCATGGTGGGAGGGGCTCGTTTTCTTGCGAAAAAGTCACCCCTTCCACCGTGAGAAGTGTCATTTTCAAGGCGTACATCCTCGGAAATGGCGGATTTTCATTTGATTCCTGCGGCTGCGGCCGCAGGAGCTCTGCGAGGCTTTCCTCCGGGGGAGGATTTCTCGACAGGCTGAAGCCGGCACATTGTGCCGGCTTTTTTGTGGCATCAGCCCTGCTTGGCCCGGTCGGCCTGGATGAGCAGCTTGACGGCCTCGATGCCCACGTCCAGGGCGGCGGTGAGGTCGTGGCTCTCGGCCTGGTCCAGGCCGGCGGCCTCCCGCTCCTGGTTCCAGATCACGTGGAAGCAGGAGCCGCACCGCACCCCCAGGGCGGCGGCGCAGCAGAACAGGGCGGCCGACTCCATCTCGGAGGCCAGCACCCCCAGGCGCTTCCACGCCTCCCACTTGTAGAGCAGCTCCTGGGCCACGGGCATGCGGGCGGGGCTGTGCTGCCCGTAAAAGGAGTCCTTGCACTGCACCACCCCGGCGTGCCAGGGCTTGCCCAGGTTTTGGGCGGCCTGCACCAGGGCCTGCTGCACCTGGTAGTCGGAGACGGCGGGGAACTCGATGGGGGCGTACTCCCGGCTGGCCCCCTCATGGCGGACCGCGCCGGTGGCGATCACCACGTCGTCGCTCTTCACCTTCAGGGCGATGCCGCCGCAGGTGCCCACCCGGATGAAGGTATCCGCGCCGATGTTGTGCAGCTCCTCCATGGCGATCACCGCCGAGGGGCCGCCGATGCCGGTGGAGCAGACGCTCACCTTCTCCCCCAGCAGGGTGCCGGTGTAGGTTGTGTACTCCCGGTTGCTCTGGATTTTCACCGGATTGTCAAAGTAGGCGGCGATCTTCTCGCACCGGCCCGGGTCGCCGGGCAGGAAGCAGTACCGGCCCACGTCGCCGGCCCGGCACTGTATGTGGAACTGCCGCTCATGCTCGTGCACGCAAACTCCTCCTTATGATGACAGGTTTTGAAGCGTATTCTATTATAGCGCCTTCCGCCCCTGTTTGCAAGATAGACAAAGAGCGCCGGGAAATTGTAACCTTTTGTTGTTGCTTTTTTTCTTGGCGGTCTCTAAAATAAAAAGGCGAAAATGGGGGGCAGCGCCCAGGGAAGGGGGAACAGGCCCATTGAAAAGAGCCATCTTGTTTGTGGTAATCGCTCTGATGGGCGGCTTTGCCCTGGGGACCCTGTTCGGCAGCGGGATTTCCTCCGCCCATCTGGCCGCCGCCAAAGGGAGCTCCGTCATGTCCACCTATTCCATCGAGGCCGTGGACGGGGCCGCCTCCGCGGCTGGCGCACCGGCTGAGACGGAGGCGCTGCCGGACACCGACTGCCTGCTGGAGCAGGCGGGGGCGGTGCTGGAGCAGCTTGCGGAGGAGGACTGGCAGGGGCTGTCCAGGCTGATCCACCCGGAGAAGGGGGTGCGGCTGACCCCCTATTCCACGGTATCCACGGAGCGGGACCGGGTGCTGATGCCGGAGCAGGTGGCCCTGCTGGGCGAGGACGAGACGGTCTATACCTGGGGGCTGGAGGACGGCATTGGAGCGCCCATCCGGCTGACCGGCGCGGAGTATTTCGCCAGCTATGTCTATAACGCCGACTACGCCGCCGCGCCGGAGCAGGGTGTGGACGAGGTGCTGATGCAGGGCAACGCCCTGGAGAACGCGGGCTCGGCCTATCCGGAGGGGCGCTTTGTGGAGTACCACTTCCCCGGCCTGGACGAGAGCATGGAGGGGTATGACTGGTGCTCCCTGAAGCTGGTCTTTGAGCCCTATCAGGGGGCGTGGAGCCTGGTGGGGCTGATCCACAGCGAGTGGACGGTCTGAGCGCAGGCGGGCGGAACCCGGAGCGGTGCGTTTCCGTGCGGCTTTGGTCCCTTTTCTACATCTCAGGAGGGCCGGACAGTTTGAATCTGCTGTCCGGCCCTCCTGTCTGTTTCCCCAAATGATCCTGCCCGGCCGGAGCAAATGGCTGTCACTGCTCCGGCCGGGCAGGGCCGTTCCATGGAAGCTTATTTGGGCACAGCCACCAGGATGCGGATGCGACCGCCGGCGGGAAAGCCCAGGTCGTCGTACCACCCGGTGAGTGTATAATCCTCTGCGTTGATATCAGACAGGGTCGTCGCATAATAGCCCCGGGTGGTGCTGGTGTCCCGCAGGAGCACCTGGACGCTCTCATCCAGCAGATAGGTCTGGCCGTCCGACACGGCGTAGAGGTCGGACAGCTGGGTGAGGGCAACGGACTCCAGCTGCCTCAGGTTCTCCAGCTCGCCGTTATGGTAGTCCAGCACCGCGCCGCCCCTGCCGATGCTGTAGGCGGTGGAGCCGCTGATGGTGTAGCTGTCCCCGTTGAGCAGGTAAGTGTAGGTGCCGCCCACGGACAGGTCGCCTGTCTGCCGCTCCGCCGCGGTCAGATAGACATAGACGAACGTGTCGCCGGTGGCCTCTTCCAGGATCAGCCGGTCGAGATCCCCGTTCTCGTCCAGAGAGTAGTAGCGGACATCCCCGCTGTCCAAGTGACAGCCGGCTATGCGGGAGGGGTAAATCCTGGCGTACCCGCCCTCGCTGTCCGTGTCCAAAATCTGCACATCAGAGGCGAAGGCATGGCCCACGAAGGAGGCCCCGTCGCTGCTGACCGTCCCCTCCAGGCTGCGGCCGGACAGGCTGGAGAGCTGGGAGCCGCTGTCGCTTGCGGTGACGGTGACCAGCCGCCCGGCAGAGTAGGCGGTGCCGTTGTGATAGAAGGTGCGCTCTGTCCCGTCGGTGCAGGCCACCACGGTTGCAATCTGCACATTGGTGCCGCCGGCGCTGGAGGTGGAGCTGTCGGCGGCGGATTTTTCACTGGAGAGCACCACGCCGTAGTACACTGCGCCGTCCTCTCCGGCCGTGACCACATCCACCACCTCGCCGTTCATGCCCAGCAGGAGCGTGACCAGATCCCCGGCGGTAAAGCTGCCCTGGCTGGAAACCTTATAGGTGGCGGTGGAGGAGCCCAGCTCATAGCTGTTGCCTGCCACAGTGACAGAAGTGGGTGCGGCGGTGGACGGGGACACGGCGGTGAGGGTGCGGTAACCCGGTCACTGTAGACCCACACGGTGCGCAGGGCTTCATTGTAGTAATACACGTCGTACGCTTCCACGGCGGACAGGCTGGAGAGGGCGCCGTCCCGGTAGACCGTGATGCCGCTGGTGCCGAAGGGCAGGCTCACGGAGCCGTCGGAGGCCACATAGGGCCCCTTGGTGTCGGCGGTGACCAGGGTGGAGTAGTCCACCTCCCCGTTGGTGACGGTATAGCCCAGGGTTGTGCCGTAGACGGCGCCGCTGCTGTCCTCGCTCACCAGCAGGTTATAGAAGAGCGTGACGCAGTCCTGCCGGGTCAGGGCGTCCCCCTGGGCGGCGCTCAGGCCGTCCA
>CALWXU010000192.1 GCA_944385585.1 uncultured Flavonifractor sp. | reverse complement strand
GCAACATTAATTGCTAATGGAAATAAATTAATTGAAACTAGAAGTTGGAAAACTAATTATAGAGGAGAATTGTTTATTCATGCAAGTGGAACTAAGTTAGCAAACGAATATTTAACTAATCAATATGTCTTAGATATAATTAAAGATTTAGATATGAATTTTGGAAATATTATATGCAAGGGAACGCTAGTTGATTGTGTTTATATGAACCAAGATTTTATTGATTTTATTAAGCAAAATCCTGATGAATATTATTTGGGATTATATGAAATAGGGCGATACGCTTGGATTTTTGAAGATGTTGAACCAATTGTACCAATACCAGCAAAGGGTAAATTAAACCTTTGGAATTATGATGGTGAATATGAACTTGTGAAAACTTATAAAAAGAGATAAAAAATGTAAAAGGATATAATTTTTATTTTATTAAATTTATTTACTTTAATATAATTTTATGATAAAATATTTGCCCATTTAGGAGGAATATTATATGATTGAAATTGAAAGAACGAATACAACTGAAGAATTTGAAAGTGGTGTACTTGCCTTAACAGAAATATTTATTGATGAATACCCATATTATGAAACTTGGATAAGAAAAAATTTAAGTCAATTTAAAAATGGTGAAAAACAAATATTGCAAATAAAAAGTAATGATGAGTTACTTGGGTATTTGATGATTCATTTTTGTCAAAAAAATATTGTTAAAATAAATGGGATTTATGTTTTTGAAAATAATAAGGGTAAAGGAATTGCTACAAATGCAATTGAAAGATTAACAGAAATTTTAAAACAAAATGGCGTTGATTTAATATTTGTTCAAACGAGATTGGACAATAATGCGGTAGTGCATTTATTTGATAAAACTGGATATAATCTTATTGGAACAAACTATCATGAAATTGAAGAAAAAAATAATTGGGTAGCTTGTAATAATGTAAGTGATTTGAAAGTAAATAGTCAAACAGTTGCTTCTAAAATATATGATGGCTTTAGTGCGTTGAGTCCAGAACAAATTGGTGCTTTAAGACAAGAATATAAAGATGCAAATTTAGTATTGAAGAAAACAAAGAAAAACAGATAGGGTGATAAAAAATGAAAAGAAAACCTATAATTGGAATTGTTGGTAAACCACAATGTGATGATATAATTTGGAACAAAATATGTATTAGTAATGAAATAAAGGACGCTTTAAATGAGAATGGGGCTATTGCTATAGGTATTATTCCTCAAAGTAAGATTAAAGAAATAAATGAAGGGAAACCATTTTCTTATCAAAATTATATAATGGATGATGACTCGTTAAATGATTTGTTTGCTACAATTGATTTATGCGATGGAATTATTTTGGAAGGTGGAATAGTTATTTGCAATTATGAACAAAAAATTGCTAATTATTGTATTGATAAAAATATTCCATTATTAGGTATTTGTTGCGGATGCATTAATATGGCACTAGCAACGGGAGGAAGTATCTCATTAGAAAATTATGAATACTTAAAAGAAAAACATTTTAGTTTGTCAAATATGAAAATGCACAACGTGAATGTTGATGTTGATTCTAAATTATATTCACTAATAAACAAAGAGAAAATTAATGTAAATAGCATTCATAAATGTAAAATTGATAATCCTGGTGCATACACTATTAAAGGGAAAGCAGAAGATGGCATTATTGAGTTGTTAGAATTAGAAAATAAAGGTTTTAATATTGGAGTTCAATGGCATCCTGAATTTATTACAGAGAATAAGGAACAAAATTTAATCTTTAAAAAGTTTATTGAATATATTAAAGAACATAAATAGAATGAATTTAAGTTCTAATCATTCTTTTTTTATGTATATGATTAGTGTTATGTATATGATTAGTGTGTCAGAATAGGAAATTATGATAATATATTAAAGTAAAAACCAAAAGTAGATGATAAATATCAAGTTATTCTCAACGAAAAATATAATTGATAAAAAATAAATAATGGTGATCAAAAAAAAATAAAAAAAACTTCGTTTCATACTGAGGGACGCTATGCGGTTAACATATAAAAAAACTTGTTTATTTATTCTTTCTATGTTATAGTATTGCTAAAGAAAGAGATGGTTGTTTTGGAACAAAATAATGGTATGTTTTTATGTGCCACTAGTGATAAGAAATTAATATATTTTATTGGTAATTATTTAGTTAGTATAGATGATTATGTTTTAAATATTATTACAGATGAAGAATTATATTATATAGTTGTTTTTGAAGAACAATATGAACAAGCTCTTAATACTTTATGGACATTTTTCTCACATAATAATATAAATAGTTTACGTTATTTAGATAATAAATTATCTTTGTCTAAATGGTATTTTCCTTCTATATCATTAAATAATATATTTTGGTTTGATGTTAATTGTAATTGTTGTTCTTTAGAGGAAAGAATTGTTGCTAAATTTAAAAGTGATAGAAAACTATATGATTGTCATGGTAAATTTAATGATGAACTTAAAAATTATCTTAATGATTTGAGTGTTTATTTAATTTCATGTGATATTTTTACGGATTATAGGTTATTACGATGTGAAAATAGTGAAAATGATTTATTATTTTATGTTCATAGTACTTGTCAAGAAGATTGTTTAGAAGCATTATTTGATTTTATTCATGAATTTGGGTTAGGACCTTTTACTGATATTGAATTTATGGATGAAATAGGAAGAAGAATTGATGAAAGTAAAATTATGAAGAAAAAATTGTAAAAAAATGTTATTTTTTCTTTATTTAAGTTAGATTATATTGTATAATTGTACGTGGGAGATGAAAAAATGATTATATTAGCTATTAATGCTGGTAGTTCATCTTTAAAATTTACAGGATATAGAATGCCTGAAGAAGAAGTTCTTATCAGCGGTGTATTTCAAAGAATTGGTATAGATAATAGTTTTTATACTATTAAAATAAATGGAGAAAAGTTTGAGGAAGATGTTGATCTTCCTGATCATAAAAAAGCAGTAGAGATATTGTTAGATGAGTTAATTAAACATAAGGTTGTTAATAGTCTTGATGAGATTGAAGCTGTTGGACATAGAGTTGTTCATGGTGGGGAGAAGTATTCTGATTCTGTGGTTGTTACAGAAGATGTAAAGAAGATTATTGATGAATTAAGTGATATTGCTCCTTTACATAATCCTGCAAATTTGATGGGAATTGAGGTATTTGAAAAGATGTTGCCTCATGCTAA
>CALWXU010000191.1 GCA_944385585.1 uncultured Flavonifractor sp. | reverse complement strand
ATTATTCATTTCCAATTTATCTTGTTCATTTTTATCAATACTATTTTCAATTTCTTTAAGTTTTTGTTCCAAAAAACTAATATTTTCATTAATTGAAGATAAGGATTCAATCTTTTGTTTTAAATCTGTATTATCTAATTGTCTTTTCATTTCATTATTCAATTCAATATTTTGAACAACTTTATCAAACCTATCTTTACTAACATCCAATTTTTCTTTAAAATTGTTAATTTCACTCATAAGAGAATCAATATTATTACATAATTCTTTTTCTTTATCATTAACCCTTTTATAATTTCTAGCTTTAGTTAAAAGAATAATCTCATTATAATTATTATAACTTCTTAAAAATTCCTTTAAAGATTTAGCATTTTTTTCTAATGTTTCAATATGCTCCTTTGTTTTATTCATCTGTTCAATTGCCTCAGATAAAGGTCTTAAATCATCTTCCGTAAGAGGTTGTAAAACTGTATTTAAAACATTTATTAAATTAGTAGGTTTATAATCTTTAGATAATTTATTACTTCTAAGCTGTAACAATAATTTAATAAATTCATCATATGTATCCAAATTAGGAAAACCAAATAAAAGTCTATTAACCATTGCCTTATAATCCCTTGTTGTATCAGTAAACTCATTAAAGGAACCTAATCTCGCCTTAAGTTCATTTTTACTTAAAGGAATTTTATTGGAAGGATCTTTATATAAAAAGAAATCAATACCTACTCTTTTACCATCTTTTAATGCAAATCCCCATGAATCAACAGGCTTACCCTTTCTACCACGAAAACCCAAACCAATCGTAATATATTTATCATTACTTTCATTATACGTTTCCATATAAAGATAAGAAGTTGCCTCTTCCTTTTGTATAGAATCAGATTCCCCAATTATATAATCTTCTATTTTTCTTTCCTTAGATCCAAAAGGATCCAATCTATCAGGACTTTTATTACCATCTAAAATTAAAGGAATAAAAGATTGCATCGTTACCGATTTACCACTCCCATTCGTTCCTCTTAAAATTAAATTACCACCGTAAAAATCATATTCTTCCTCATCATATAACCAAAAATTCAAAAGTCCAATTTTCGTAACTCTAATTCTATTCATTTTCTAAACCTCCAAATAAATTTAACTGTTCCACATTATCTTTAGGTATATAACCAGTCATTTTAGATACACTAGGATATATTCTATATCCCATCTCATATTCTCTGATAAAATCATATTCTTTTAAATAACTAATAACCTCCATAACAAATTTGTCTTGTACCATTTCTTTATAATATTTACTAAAAAACATCTTATATTCTTCTCTTGTATCCTTAATAATCCTATATAAAACTTCTTTTGATACCATAATTGTTTCATTATCACTTAAAGTTAAATCATTATTATCAATTCTATCCAATATAGCTTTATTAACCAAAAGAACAATATCCGTAATTGCTTTATTATTAGGAAAATCAAATTTTTCCTTTGTTTCTTCATCATATAGTAATAAAGCCATATTTTTTGTTAACTCTAAATCAGATAATGTATACTTGTTAATTTCATTATTAATGCTAGTTCTAAATTTTCTTAAATAATCAATTTCAAATTCAGATAAATCATCAGTAAAAGCAGCAAGACTATAAACAAGATGTCTATATACCTTATATCTTCTAACATCACCAACATTCTCATTTTGATTTATAAACTCATCATTAATATAATCACTCATACCCGTATATTCTAAAATATTTCCTTTAAATTCCCTAACGTAATAATTTGATAAACCTGTTGTCTCATATAAAGCTTCTGCCCTAACATCTTCTGTAAAAAGATTAATTTCCTCAACAACTTTAATAATATTAAGTTCCTTTAAATGATTCATCACAACAACTAAACTTTTTCTATGATTCAAAACATTCCAATTAGGTACTTCATCCAATTCCAATGTAGTTGCCGTATTAGTAATATAATCTAATAAATTTGACAAAATAAATTGCTCTAGTTTAGGCTTATCCTCCAAAAAAAGTAACACAATAAATAATATAACATACTCCATTTTATTAGTAAAAGAACTAATTCCCATATAAATCTTAGGAACCGCCGGAATTTTTTCTAACTTAATAAACCGATCATTAACAATTAACCTACTACCTAACTTAGTTTGAATAAAATCCTTATAATAATCTAAATTATTTTTAATTTTAAAATATAAAATAGGATTATTCTCTTTAATACACCAATAATTGTTTAATAAATACTCAAGTTCCCTAGTTTGTATATCCATTTAAATCACCTACAAATTCAATTGAACAAGCTTCCATAAGAAATACACCATCTGAAGAAATAATAGTACAATAACCATCTCTTTTTACTTTCTCATAAGTTAATCCAAACTCCGTTTCCTTATTACTAGAAGAAGCAAGCAATTTTTGAATATATCTTCTTTCAACTTTACTCAATTCCATTTTTCCTACTAATTCAATTTTCTTATTTTTAATAAGTCTACGTAATATTTGCTTATTATTTTCTTGTTCCTTTCGATATTCCTCAAGCAATTTCTGTTTTTCAAAACTTTTGTCAACAATAGGGGTAATCTGAACTTTTTCTTTTCTCATTTTAGTCCTAGAAGATAAAAGTATTTCAATTGGAGGAACATCATAAGCATTAACAATACTATCAGTATTAATCGTAGTATTTCCCACAAAATGTCTAACATTTTCTATTCCAAAAACTAATGAAGCATACTTATGAGCATCATCAATAGTATTTAATTTATCAAATAATTTACATAAATGCTTAAATTCTTCACGACGATTCGTCATATTACCATGAAGTTCAACAAGAGAGTTAGCATATTTTGTTATCTTAACAATAATACTGTCAGTAGTATTCATTAACTTTTCTCCTTCACTAATGCTAGATATCGTACCCATAAACCATTTAAAAATATTACAAATTTTACCATAATTAACTTCTCTAAAATGTTCAAAATCAAAATTCTTATTGAATAAAGGTGTCTTTTTATAATAATCATTAATCATATTCAAAAAAAGATTAACTTTATCCTCAGATATTTTAGAAATACTACTTTTAATATAATAAACATTTTTTTGATATCCTTTAATAAATTCTCTTAAATACTTAGTAATATTATTTTTAAATTGTAAAAACGAAACACTTTGAAGCAATTCTTCTGACTTAGGTTCATTAAATTTTTTCAAAAAATCTTGATAATTTTGATTAAGTTTAGTAAAATCATCATTTAAGTCATTCCATAAATTATTAACCTCATCCAAAGAAAGTGACGAAATATCTTCTAAAGTCGCCAATGAAATTCTAATCCGATCAAATAACTTAGGCTCTAAAGAAGCCGTTTTAATTTCCATTTCTTCAAGTGAAATAGTAAGTCTTTCAATCTCTGTAGCATATTCTGTTAGCTGATATCTGTATTTCTTATTTTTAAATTCCTCAATTGAAGTGGCATTTTTAGTATCTTGCATTTTTTCTAAACTGAGCCAACTTACTAATGTCTCTAAATCCCTTTCACACTCATCTAAAGTATAATTACTAAAAAAAGAATTATCTTTAATTTCATCATAAACATCTTCTTTATATAACCAATACTCTAATCTCTCATAATGATGATAAAAGCATCTCATTATTGGCCGATACCTATATGAATTTTCAGCATTTAAATACTTTGTTTCAGATATCTGTTTAGTTAATTTTTCATATATTTCCATATTTTTCCTCTTTCACACGTAATATAATAACATATTTTTATTTCAAATAAAAGAATATTAACGTTAATTGTTAATATTCTAGTTAAATTTATTATTTTCCACAACATTGTTTATATTTTTTGCCACTTCCACATGGACATGGTTCATTTCTTCCTACCTTTTTTCCTTCTGATTGAACAGTAATTTC
>CALWXU010000190.1 GCA_944385585.1 uncultured Flavonifractor sp. | reverse complement strand
CGGACGTTACGGCAGGTCTCCACACTGCCGCACCGCCGGCCCGGCGGATGCTTCCTCCTTTTTGACCGCTCCCCCGCACTATGAAAATGGAGTAGGGCGGGAGGCTTATGATGGGGGTGCTTTCTGGACTTATCCTCTGTGCCGAAGGGCAAATGCCTCAAAGGGGCGCAGGGCAGTTCCGCTGCAAAGATTGCCGTAGTTGGAGAGCAGCAGCTCGGCGTCGGCCCAGCCGCCGGGAAGGGAATACGCCGCCTCCTGCCCGGTGAAATTGCAGACCACCAGGATCTGCTCTCCACCAAGCGTCCGGGTATAGGTATAGACCTCCTCGCTGTCCGGGAGGAGAAGCTGATAATGGCCATACAGGAGGGCGTCGCTCTGTTTCCGCACGGAAAGGAGCTTCCGGTAAAAGTGATAGACGGAATCCGGGTCGCCCAGCTGCCTTTGGGCGTTGATTACCGGATAGTTGGGGTTGAGGGCAATCCAGGGCTTTCCAACGGTAAAGCCCGCATTGGCGCCGTCAGTCCACTGCATGGGGGTGCGGGCATGCTCCCGGCTGATGTAGTTGACGACCCGCATCATGTCCTCATGGCTTACCCCCAAACGCTCCGTCCGCTCCCAATAGGCGTTTCGGGTCTGCACGTCGTTGATTTCGGCAATCCCTGCGAAGCGGGTGTTGGTCATGCCAAGCTCCTCCCCCTGATAGATATAGGGGGTGCCCTGCATCAGATACAGGCAAAGGGCCAGCATTTTGGCCGAGCGGACCCGGTTCTCCTCCGTGGAGTCGTCCCCAAAGCGGGAGACCGGACGGGGCTGGTCATGGTTGCCCCAGAACAGGGTGTTCCACGCCCTTCCGTCCAAAGTGGTCTGCCAGCGGGTCAGGACACGTTTGATATCTGTCAGCCTCCAGCTGTGCTCCCGCTCCCACCTCCGGGTTTCCCCGCCGTCCACATCGACCAGCTCAAAGTGGAACACCATGTTGAGCTCGCCCTCGTCAAAGCCGGCATAGCGGCACGCCAGCTCCGGAGTCACGGCGGAATTCTCCCCTACGGTCATGCAGTCGTACCGGTTGAGCACCCGGCGGTTCATCTCCTTGAGGAACTCATGGACCCGGGGGCCGTTGGCGCACTGGCCCGTGTAGTCCCCGTAGAGCCCGTCCGGCCGCAGGGGGCCGTCGGCATAGCCGCCCTTGGAGATCATGCTGATCACGTCCATGCGGAAGCCGTCAATGCCCTTCTGGAACCAGAAGTCCATCATGTCATAGACCTCCTCCCGCACAGCCGGGTTTTCCCAGTTGAGATCCGGCTGCTCCGGTGTGAACAGGTGGAGGTAGTACTGCCCGCTGCCGGCGTCATAGGACCAGGCCGGCCCGCCAAAGCAGCCGCCCCAGTTGTTTGGGGGACCCCCGCCGGGGGAGGGGTCCTTCCAGATGTAGTAATCCCGGCAGGGGCTGTTTCGGCCAGAACGGCTGGAGATAAACCAGGGGTGCTGGTCAGAGGTGTGGTTGACCACCAGGTCCATGACCAGGCGCATCCCGCGCCGGTGGACCTCAGAGAGCAGCCGGTCGAAATCTTCCATGGTTCCGAACTCCGCCAGAATGGCCCGGTAGTTCCGGATGTCGTATCCGTTGTCCACATTGGGGGAGTCGTATATGGGGTTGAGCCACAGCACATCTGCGCCCAGCTCCTGTAGATAGTCCAGCTTCTGCAGGATGCCGTTAAGGTCGCCGATTCCATCTCCGTTGGAGTCGCAGAAGCTCCTGGGGTAGATCTGGTATACGGCGGCCTCCTTCCACCAAGCACGTCGAATCTCTTCCATGGCGGCGCCTCCCTCCCAAGGTTACAGAATCAGGCCGGGCAGCTCTTCCAGCCTATCCAGATGATAGTCCGGCGCGAAGGGGAGTGCCGCGTCCCCGATCACCGCACAGTCCATACCGCCAGCCTTTGCGGCCTCCAGCCCGGCCGGGGCGTCCTCCACCACCAGGCAGAGCCCCGCCGGCGTCCCCAGCAGCTCCGCCGCCCGCAGGAATACCTCCGGGTCTGGCTTGGAGCGGGTGATCTGGTTGCCGTCGCACACCGCGTCGAACAGGCCCTCGGCCTGGAGCTGGCGGAGAATGAAGCCGGCGTTCTTGCTGGAGGAGCCCACGGCCAGCTTCAGGCCCGCGATACGGAGCGAGCGGAGGGTCTCCCGCACGCCGTCCTCCATGTCCGCCGGGGTGAGCTGGTTGAGCAGGGCGCGGTAGCGGTCGTTCTTCTCCTCTGCCAGGCGCCGCTTCTCGTCGGGGGAGAGGGACAGGGGGCTCCCCTCCAGGATGATCTCCAGGCTCTCCATCCGGCTGACGCCCCGCAGCCGCTGGTTGATGGTCTCGTCAAAGGGGGCCTGTACCTCCCTGGCCGTCTGCTTCCAAGCCTCAAAGTGGAAGCGGTCGGTGGTGCACAGCACGCCGTCCAGATCAAAAATAACAGCTTGATACCGCATGATTATCGCACGCCTCCATCACTTACCGCCTGCCTCTGCCCGCCCTGGGACAGGGTGTATACCACATGCTCCAGCTCGAGGTGGACCGGATGGCCGGACAGGTGGGTCACGCTCATACGCTCCGGCGTCAGCTCCACCCGCAGCCGGGCGCCCTGCCATTCCAGGCAGAATGCCAGCCGCCGCCACGTCCCGGGCAGGTGGTTCTGCAGGGAGAGCGCCCCCTCGTGCCACTGCAGCCCGGCAAAGCCGCACACCACACACTGCCAGATGTTCCCCATGGATGCGCTGTGGATCCCCTCGTCGGAGGAGGTGGGGTTTGGCCCCAGATCCACGGCGCTGGCGTGGCGGTACAGATCCAGCGCCATCTCATCCAGGGACAGCCAGGCGGCCAGGATGCAGTGCTGCCCATGGCTCAGGGAGGAGTCGTGGAGGGTGCGGGATTCATAGAACAGGAAGTTTTTCCGGCGGATGTCCGGGGAGAACAGGTCCGGCATGATGCGCAGCAGCATGACAAGGTCCGCCTGCTTGGATACCATCAGGCGGTTCATCTGCGCCTGACTGTAGTCCTCATAGATGTCGGAGACCCCTGCCTGGCTCTTGTACCGCGCCAGGTCGATTTTCTCCAGCCCAAGGTACTGGTCGTTTTGGGGGACAAGGCCGTCCGGCCCGGGGGCGGGCAGATAGAGGGCCTGCCGCTTGGCGCGGAGCTCGCAGATTAGAAGCGGGAGGTCATACTGCCTGGACAGGCGGGCCCAGGCAGAAGGCCACTGCTGCTCCATGCGCACCATGATATCGGCCGCATATTCCAGGTTCCAAGCCGCCATATAGTTGGTAAAGGCGTTGTTGTTCACATGCTCCTTGTATTCATCCGGGCCGATGACATTGCAGATCTCATACCGCCCCTGCAGCTCCCTCCACTCCAGCCGGCTGGCCCAGAACCGCGCAGTTTCCACCAGAAGCTCACATCCACATCGGTTCATAAAGTCGTCGTCCCCTGTGGCGGTGTAGTACAGCCATACGGCCCAGGCGATATCCGCGGTGATATGGTGCTCCAGCAGGCCGGTGAGTATGGGGATGCTGTCCCCGGTGGCGATATCAGCCGCGCCGAACCGGGGCGTCACCTCTCCGTCGTCCAGCCAGGCGCTCTCCCAGGGGAACATGGCCCCTGCATAGTGGTTTTCCTGCGCCTTCCTCCGGGCCCCTGGCAGGCTCCGCCAGCGGTATTCCAGCAGGGTGCGGGCGGCGGACGGGTCGGTCAGCAGGTAGTGGGGCAGCAGGAACATCTCCGTGTCCCAGAAGGAGTGGCCCTTATACCCCTCCCCGGTCATCCCCTTTGCGCCGATGCCCACCCGGCTGTCGTCCCGCTTGATCATGATGTTCAGGTGGTAGAGGGCAAAGCGCAGGCCCAGCTGGTCGAAGGGCTCCGGGCTGTCGATCTCTACGTCGTTCTTCTCCCAATAGGCGGCCCACCGCCCGGCAGAGTCCGCCAGCAGCGCCTCATAGCCCCGCCCGGCCGCCGCCTGGATGCACGCGTCGCCCGCCGCACAGACGGGGGCAATCTCGTCCGTTCCAGATGGGTGGCCGGCTGCAGTGAAAGAGAGGTCCCGCCCCGTGTGGTAGCAGGCCAGCTTCTCCATTTTCAGGGCCTGTCCCGCGGCCAGCCGAAAGACGCAGCGGCTGACAAAGCGGCGGCGCTCCATTACCGGCAGTGCCCGGTCCGGCTGCGGAGTAAACCTGTGGACGCAGTGGACGGCGATGGGGATCTGAGACTGGCCTGTTTGGGTGCACAGCCGGAGCACTTCGCCGTTCAGCAGGCGCTTTTCCCCCTCGGCACAGTGCTGGGAGCCGGTATTGGCGATGCGGGAATTGATGCCGCTCTCCACAGTCAGCTCCACAGCCCCGGACAGGGGGGTCAGCTCCATCGAGAACGCGGCCAGGTGCTCCTCCTTCAGGGAGACAAAGCGCCGGAAACGCAGCTCCACCTGGTCACCCTTGGGGCTGGTCCACCGCACGCGGCGGACCACCTCGCCGGTGCGCAGGTCCATCGTGCGGGAATACCCCTCCCAGGAACCGCGGTCCATGGAAAACCGCTCCCCGTTGATGGAGAGGAGCAGCTCCGTCACATCCGGCAGGTTGGGGAGCTCCGTCACCTCGTCTGCCATGGCCTTGTTGAATGTCCCGGTGATGAACGCGCCCCGGCGCTGGCCCACATAGCTCTCCTCCTGAGCGCAGCGCAGGTTCAGATACCCATTTCCCTGGGCCAGGATGGATTCCCCCTTGGCGATATAGCGGGGGTCAAAGCCGGTTTCCTCGATGATCCAGCCCTGTTGTCTGTTTTGATTCATAAGCGAGGCTCCTTGTCTTGGAAATTCAGCCTTTTATGCCGGCTGTGGCCACACTGGCCTGCACCTTTTCCTGCGCCAGTGCGTACAGGATGATCCCCGGCAGGATCACCACGGTCAGCGCGGAGAACAGCTGGGTGTAGTTATAGGAAAATTCACTGGTGAAGAAGGCCAATGCGATGGGGAGGGTCCGCTGGGAGTCGGAGACCGTCAGCAGGGAGGCGAAATAGTACTCGTTCCAGTTGTTCAGGAACATCAGGATACCCGCCGTGGTCAGGGCGTTTTTGGCCAGGGGCAGATTGATCCTCCAGAACACGCGCACGAAGCCGGCTCCGTCCACAATCGCCGCCTCGTCCAGGGTCTTGGGTACGGCCATGAAGCCGGCCTTGAGGATAAAGATGGACATGGCCATGCCCATGGACAGATAGACGAAGGTGACGCCCCAGATGTTATCATACAGGCCCATGTGCATGATCAGGCTGAAGATCGGCTGGGTTTTGCTGTGGCTGGGCACCAGCAGTGTGATGGTAAAGAGGATATACAGCAGCCGCCGCCCGGGGAAGCGGAATTTTGCGATCACATAGGCGCCCATGGAGTAGAACAGCAGGGACACCACGGTGGACACCCCGGCGGCCAGCAGGGAGTTCAGGAAGTAGACGGGGAAGTTGTAGGTTTCAAACAGATGGGCAAAGGTGTCGAAGGAGATGGACGACGGCAGGGCCAGGGGATCGCTCAGAATCTCCCCGTTGGTCTTGAACGCCGACATGATGACCCAGAGGATGGGAAAGGCGGAGATGATAATGACGAACGCCTCGACCACATAGAGGAACGTGCGCGTCAAGCCCTTTTTCAGCTTCATATCTCTCACCTCAATAGTCCGATTCATCCATGCGGAACAGCTTGTTCACCACGAACAGGATCAGCAGGCCGATCAGGAACATCACCACGCCCACCGCGTTGGCGTAGCCGTAGCGGTAGTCCAGGATGCCGTTCACCAGGAGGATGGACAGGCTCATGGTGTCATTTCCCGGCCCGCCGGCGGTGGTCAGGGAGATCTGCTCATACATGGCGATGCGGGCCGTCAGGGAGCAGATCACGCTGGTGCCGATGGCGCTGCGGCACAGGGGGAGCTGGATGTAGCGGATGAACTGCCAGCCGGTGGCGCCGTCCAGCCGTGCAGCCTCCCCCAATTCCTGGGGGATATTCATCAGGTCGCCCAGCACCACCAGGGTGACGATCACCGCGTAGAACAGCCACGTCAGCGTCACCGCCCAGAAGGCCCAGGGGGACTGATAAAACCACTGGACGTCGAAGCCCGGGTTTACGCCGCGGATGATGTTATTGAGCACCCCAAAGTCGTTGTTGAAGATAAAGCGGTAAATCATGGCCCAGGCCGCGGCGCTGATCACGTTGGGGATCATGAACACGGCACGGGTTGCCTTCCAGCCCCGGGGCTTCTGGTAGAGCACGAAGGCCACCAGGGTGCCGAAGCCCACGTGCAGGGTGGCTGCCACCAGGCACCAGAAAAACAGGTTCTTCAGCGACTGCAGGAAGGCGCTGTTGGTAAACAGGTTGATGTAGTTGCGCAGCCCGTTGAACTCGGGGCTGGTGAAGCCGTCCCACCGGGTAAACGAGGTGAGAAACACCTGGACGATGGGGGCGGCGTAGAACAGGACGAAAATGACGATTGTCGGGAGCAGAAACAGGTAGATCCACTTGTAGCTCGCCCGCTGCATGCGGCTGACGCGGGGTCGGCGGGCTACCCGTCCTCGGATGGCATTCATATCAAACTCCTTTCCCCTTGCGGCGGCCCCTTTCCCGGCGGGGCCGCCGCCAATCCCTCATCCGCCGTGGACAGGGGGATAAAAATGCGGTGCGCCATTGGCTCTCGCGGGAGCATGACGCACCGCATGACCCAGTCTAGCGGGAGACGGTTCCCGCTTACTCAGCCGTGGCCGCAGTGGCGCTGTCGGTCATCCACTGGGCGAACTCCTCGGGGGAATATGTACCGTCCGCCAGGGAGGGCAGCAGCCGGCCGAAGTCAGAGTTGGCCACAGAGGCGGGGATCATATCCAGGATGCAGGGGGCAAAGACCGTCTCCTCGGTGGTGTCGGCGGCCAGATCGGCCAGCACCTGGGTCTCGCCCTGCTGGGCCTTGAAGCCGTCGCTGTACTCCAGCTTGGGGGCGTCACCGCCCTCGGCCAGCAGGAAGGCCTCCAGCTCCTCGGGGGAGTAGACGAACTCCAGGAACGCCTTGGCCAGCTCCAGCTCCTCCTCAGAGGCGGAGGCAGAGATCCACCACTCGCCGAAGCAGGCGGTATTGGCGATGCCCACCTGGCCGGGGAACAGGGAGGCGCGCACATCGGCGCCGTTGAAGCCGTTGCTCCAGTTGGCGGAGTTGGTCTCGGCAAAGTCCGTGGACATCCAGGGGCCGTTGGAGATCAGCGCGGCCTGGTTGCTCATAAAGGAGTTGGCCGCGTCGGCATAGGCTGCGCCGATGGAGTTGGGGGCGGCGTTGTTCTGCAGCAGCTCCTGCAGCCTGGCTACGGCGTTGATAAAGATGGGGGTATTGAAGTCGGTGATCTTGGTCTCCACACCGCTCTGAAGCCACTCCACACCGCCGTCCTCCTCGGCGATGAGGGCGGTGAGGAACAGGGCGGCCACCCAGCCGTTCTCCGCCGTGGAGAAGGCGATCTTCTGGTCGCCCAGGGCGGTGAGGAACTCATCCATGGACATGGCGCTCAGGTCCTCCTGGGGGTCCCACAGGGCGGAGTTGTAGAAGAACCCGGTGGGGCGCACGGTGGCCAGAGGCAGGCTGTAGATGCTCCCGTCCTCGTTGGTGCAGTACTCCAGGCCGTCCTCCAGCAGCAGGTCCTTCACCGCCGGGGTCTCGTTCAGCCACTCGCTCAGATCGTATGCCATGCCGTTGGGGAAGGCGATGTTGGCCATCCAGTCCACGTCGCCGCCCTGAACCAGCACGGGCAGCATGTTCTGCTGGGCCAGCTGCTTGAGCCGGTCGTTAAAACCATCCTGGGGGACGCTTTCCAGATTGATCTTGTACTGCCCCTCATAGAGCTGGTTGAACCGCTCCACCTGGGGCTCGAAGAATACGGCGCCCACATTTTCGCCGGTCTTGTAGGAGGGGATCGTGATCTCAATGACCCCTCCGGACCCGCTGCCGGACGGGGAATCGGCCGCGCCCGGGTCGGTTTCGCCGCCGCCGCAGCCGGCCAGTGCCGCGAGCATAGAGCCTGCCAGGATGCCTGCAATGAGCTTCTTTTTCATGGTAATCCTCCTTCTGAAATGGCTTCTCGGTCTATTTTGAAATGGCAAACTGCCCTTTCAACAGAAAAATGGCGGGCAAAAACGTTTTTGGAGGTCGTTCAGAAAAAAGCGGGTGCCGCCCGCTTTATTCCTGTTCCAGCACTTTTACGCTCTCGCGCTCCACCAGCGTGTGGGGAAGCACCAGCTTCTGGGCAGGCCGGATGCCGTTGAGCATGTCATACAGCAGGCGGGCCGCCTCGTAGCCCTTCTCCTTGATGTTCTGATCCACTGTGGTAATTTTGGGGTCGGTGTAATTGGTGACCTCCAACCCGTCATAGCCTACCACGGAGTAGTCGTCCGGCACCCGATACCCCAGAGACTTCAGCGCCTCGATTGTACCGATGGCAAGCATGTCGCTCATACACAGAAACGCGGTGACACTGTCCGGGGGATGGGTGCGGAAGTAGGCTCCTACGCCGGCAACCGCCTCTTCACGGAGGAAGTTGGTATAGATAATGGAATCGTGGGTCAGGGTAAGCCCGTTGCGGGCAAATGCCTGATAGGCGCCAGCCAGACGCTCCATGCTGACCATGGCGTTTTTCCGGCCGTGAACCAGGACAATCCTGCGGTGCCCCCGGTCGATCAGGTACTGAGCCAGCTCGTCAAAGGCCGCCACATCATCCAGCGTGACATTGCTGATGCAGGCCCCCTGCACCTCTGTGTCGATGGTGACACAGGGGCGATGGCTGATGGACAGCGCCTCGCAATAGGGGTCCGTAGTTTTCAGACCGAAGAGAATGGCCCCGGCAATGTTGTGCTCATAGCAGAGCTGCTCGTAGCTTTTCTCCATCTGGGTGCGGGAATTGATCACATACATGGCGATATCAATGCCGTGCTCAGAGGCAAACTGGTAAATCCCCTTCATCAGCATCGTCTCGAAATCGTTGATGATCGTGTCCTCCAAAAAGCCGGACAGGACCAGAGCAATGTTTTTGGAATGCTTGGAGGACAGGCTGCGCGCCATCTGATTGGGGCGGTAGCCCAGCTCCTGCGCAATTTGCCGGATACGCTCCCGCGTATGACAGTTGACGTCTGAATAATTGTTCAGTGCCCGTGAGACGGTTCCGATGGTTACTCCGGCGGCCTTGGCCACATCCCGGATGGTTGCCGGCATAGGAGGTCCCTCACTTTCCGAACAAAAACGTTTTTGGAGGTTGTTATAGTATTTATACAGGATGAATAGGACTTTGTCAAGAGCTTTTTTTGATTTTGCACGAAATATCTGAGCAGATACCGCCCGTGTTTCGGCCTTTTAGCAAAACCGGGCGGCCTCCTTTTCCCCAAAGCGCCCTCCGGCCCTTGCGGGCGCCCCAAAATCAGGAGGAGCGTTTCCGGAGGCGGCCCGCCGGACCGGAGCCCTGCAGTCCGCCGGGGCGGAGTGCCTGGACACGCAAAAGGGTCACATGGAAAACGGCCAGGGGGCGCCACGCCCCCTGGCCATTCGGTACTTGTCTGCCGCTGTACAAGCCGGCCGTGTTCCATTTTGCCCTGCGCAGGCCCGCGCAGGGAGGGGGCAGGCGCAAAAGCCGTATGCCTGCGGCTCACTCCAGCACGGCGCCCCGCGCGGCGCTGGTGACCAGTTTGGCGTACCGGGCCAGATACCCGGTCTTGTACTCCCCATGGGCCGGTACAGCCGCCCCATGGGGGCCCAATTGAGGATAAAATCTGCCCGGCGGAAGTGAATTCCGCCGGGCATCAAGGTTTTGCATCCGGCAAAACGTTTGGGACGCGCTGACGCGCGGGCAAGGTCAAGACCTGGGGGAGCTTACTCCAGGACGGCGCCCCGTGCGGCACTGGTGACCATTTTCGCGTACCGGGCCAGATACCCGGTCTTGACCTTGGGCTCGGGGCAGGTCCACTTGGCCCTGCGCGCGTCCAGGGCGGCCTGGTCCACCTGGAGCTCGATCTTGTTGGCGGGGATGTCGATGGAGATGATATCCCCCTCCTCCACAAAGGCGATGGGCCCGCCCTGGGCGGCCTCGGGACAGACGTGGCCGATGGAGGCCCCCCGGGTGGCGCCGGA
Organism: uncultured Flavonifractor sp.; assembly: GCA_944385585.1. Classification (GTDB taxonomy): domain Bacteria; phylum Bacillota; class Clostridia; order Oscillospirales; family Oscillospiraceae; genus Flavonifractor. The sequence continues at coordinate 18,787 of CALWXU010000190.1, read as the reverse complement.
GAACCGGCCGTCGGTGATGAGGGCCACGGACTCGCCCAGACCCATGCCCACGATGGCGGAGGTGGGGTTGAGCATCTCCCGCATGCCGGGGCCGCCCTTGGGGCCCTCGTAGCGGATGACCACCACGTCGCCGGGGACGATCTTACCGGCGTAGATGGCGGCGATGGCCTCCTCCTCGCCGTCGAACACCCGGGCGGGGCCGGTGTGGGCCATCATCTCGGGGGCGACGGCGGAGCGCTTGACCACGCAGCCCTCGGGGGCCAGATTGCCCTTGAGCACGGCGATGCCGCCGTCCTGGGAGTAGGGGTTGTCGATGGGCCGGATGATCTCGGGATTGCGGTTGACCACCCCCTCCAGGTTCTCGGCCATGGTCTTGCCGGTGACCGTCAGCACGGAGGTGTCCAGCAGGCCCTTTTTCGTCAGCTCCTTCATGACGGCGTACACGCCGCCGGCGCCCTCCAGATCCTCCATGAAGGTGTCCCCGGCGGGGGCCAGGTGGCACAGGTTGGGGGTCTTGGCGGAGATGGCGTTGGACATGTCCAGATCCAGCTCGATGCCGCACTCGTGGGCGATGGCGGGCAGGTGGAGCATGGTGTTGGTGGAGCAGCCCAGGGCCATGTCCACCGTCTCGGCGTTGTGGAAGGCGGCGGGGGTCATGATGTCCCGGGGCTTGATGTCCTTCTCCACCAGCTCCATGATCTGCATGCCCGCGTGCTTGGCCAGCCGCAGGCGCGCCGACCACACGGCGGGGATGGTGCCGTTGCCCCGCAGGCCCATGCCGATGGCCTCGGTGAGGCAGTTCATGGAGTTGGCGGTGTACATGCCGGAGCAGGAGCCGCAGGTGGGGCAGGCGTTGTTCTCATATTCCTCCAGACCGGCCTCGTCCAGCTTGCCGGCCTAGTAGGAGCCCACCGCCTCAAACATGTGGGACAGGCAGGTGCGGCGGCCGTCGTTCATAGTGCCCGCCATCATGGGCCCGCCGGAGACGAAGATGGTGGGGATGTTCACCCGGGCGGCGGCCATGAGCAGGCCGGGCACGTTCTTGTCGCAGTTGGGGATCATCACCAGGCCGTCGAACTGGTGGGCCATGGCCATGGCCTCGGTGGAGTCGGCGATCAGGTCCCGGGTGACCAGGGAGTACTTCATGCCGATGTGGCCCATGGCGATGCCGTCGCACACGGCGATGGCGGGGAACTCCACCGGGGTGCCGCCGGCGGCGCGGACGCCGGCCTTCACCGCCTCGGCGATCTTGTCCAGGTTCATGTGTCCGGGGACGATCTCGTTGTAAGAGCAAACCACGCCGATGAGGGGGCGCTCCAGCTCCTCCCTGGTATAGCCCAGGGCATAGAACAGAGAGCGGTTGGGGGCGCGCTCCACACCGCGGGTCACATTGTCGCTGCGCATTTGTAACGTCTCCTTTCCTTTGCGATTTTATGTGGTAAAGTATAGACGTATTATAATGCGTCCCGGACAAATCCGCAAGCCTTAAAATCCGGGGCCTTCAGGGCCCGCCGGCGCTGCCCGGCAGACGTGATTCCCGCAGAGCGGCGGCAGCGCGGAATTCCAGAGGGCTTTACTCACACGCCCAGTGCCGCCGGGTGGACAGCCCGGCGTCCTGAAAGGCGGTTACGATGGCGTCGATGCGCTGAAAGCAGGTTGGGTCGTCCAATGTGTCGTCGTCCAGGATCTCTTTGATCTGACAAAGCAGGGAGATCGCACTGCGCTCTGACATGCTGGCAATCTGCTGATCGTCTAGAAGATTGAGATGATCTATCACATAGTCACCAATAGATTTCGCGCAAAGTTGCTTTGTGAGCGGTTCAACCACAAATATCACCTCTGATTGACATCTTGTAAATGTCATATAATTTATAAGAATACCATAAAATCACCCATATGACAAGCACAGAATGTCAGGGGTGACGGTATGTATAAAAACCGGGGGCCGGACGGCCGATGCAACCTATGCGGCCGACGGGTGGCCCAGCTGCGCAAGGCCATGGTGCCCAAGGTGTCCCAGCGGGGGCTTGCCGATATGCTCCAGCTGGCCGGGGTGGATGTGGATAAAAACGCGGTTCAGCGGATCGAGTGCGGCAAGCGTTTCGTCACAGATATTGAGTTGAAGGTACTCGCCCAGCTGCTGGGCGTGACTGCGGACGAGCTTCTGCAATAAACGGAGGAGGAAGGCATGAAACAGGTAAAGATTACCGTATTAAAGACCACGCTGGACAAGGAGCTGGCGGCGGAGTACGGCGTGGAGGGCCTGGGCCCCTGCCCCATGCTGAAAGAGGGGCAGGAGTTCTACGCCGACTACGCCAAGCCGGAGGGCCTGTGCGACGAGGCGTGGAAGGCCATCTACCAGTACGTATTCGCCCTGGCCCACGGGGCGGGGGAGGGCCTGTTCTACTACGGGGACTGGATTCGCAGGCCGGGTGTGGCCATCTGCTCCTGCAACGACGGCCTGCGGCCGGTGATCTTCAAGCTGGAGGCCACCGAGCGGGAGGCGGCCATCCACTACACCCCCGTCCGTTGACCGCCCGTCCGCCCCGCCAGGCAGGGCGCTGAAAACCGTGGGTGCCCGGGAAAAACTCCCGGGCACCCACGGTTTGTCTCTATACGGTGATGTACCGCCGTCCCGCCCGGCGGCGGGGGAGGAGGTCCCATACAATCAGGCCCGCGCAGCAGGCCAGCAGCACCCCGCCGATGAGCAGGGCGCAGTTGCGGAAGAACACCTCCGGCATGACCAGGATGATCTGGTCCACGGCGGGGTCGAAGATCCAGTTGTCCTTGCCGGGGAAGAAGATGGCGTGAAACACGGTGAAGGCCCGGTTGAAGTCCAGGGCCGCCAGCCCGGCCACCAGCAGCACCGCCCCGGCGGCGCCGGCCCCCGCCCAGAAGGCCGGCCCCCGGCCGGCGAAGCGGTAGAAGCTCAGGCCTCTGGCCCTGTGGAGCAGGAGGAACAGCAGGGCGGCCGCCGCCGTCACCCCCAGCACCGCGAAGTCCAGGAGGAACAGCCCCCGCACGTCGGCGAAGTGGCTGCGGCCAGATTCCGACCAGGCCAGCTCCCCGGTGCCGAAGGGGGCGCCGAACACGCAGAAGTCCAGCACCTCATTGTAGGCCTCCCGGATCACCTCCGCCGGCCAGCCGGTGCGCTCCGGCAGGTCCAGCGCGTCGATCTGGACGTAGTAGAAGGGGCGGCACAGGATGGGCACGGCGATGGAGAAGCTGAGGGCCAGCAGGGCCAGCACCAGGGAGAGCAGGACCGAGGCGGCTTTGGATGGACGCATGGGGATCACTCCTTCGGGACAGAGAGGGTAATGAGCACCTGGGAGGGCAGGTAGAACAGCCACATGCCCACCTGGGCGAAGGCGGCCGCGGGGGAGGGGAGACCGGGCAGGTTGTGCAGGCCCACGCACAGGTCGCACCCCACGAAGAGGAGCAGCCCGACGCCGAACGTCCGCCCCCGCCGGCCCAGGGACAGGGCCGCGGCGGCGTTGACCGCCAGCTCCGGGAAGTAGACCAGGGCCAGGGCGTTGAGGGGGGTCAGCAGGCCCAGCAGGGCGGCAGCCAGCAGGGCGGCCCCCGTCAGGCCCAGCCGGAGGGGGAGCCACAGCCCCGCGCCCATGGAGCGCAGGCGGGCCAGATAGAGCAGCTGCACCCCGCAGAAGAGGGCCACCCCCAGGGCGTACCAGGCGTCCAGCACCAGCAGGAAGCAGTCCGCCGCCAGGGTAAGGCCCAGGGCGGCGCACACCAGCCGCCCCTCTCTGGTGCCGGCCCGGCCCAGGGCGGACAGGAGGCACAGGACGACGCCGCCGTATTTCAGGGGCACGTCCCACCCCAACTCCGGGGCGAACAGATCCAGGGCCAGGAAGCCGGCGTAGAGGGCCGCCTCCGCCCCCAGGAACCAGGCAGTTTTCCGCGTCAAGGCCCTCCCCCTCCCATTTCACACAGGCCCCATTATACAGCGCCGGGGCACGCTTGTAAAGCGCGCCCCGGCGGGGGAGATGGCACGCGGCAGGCCTGTCAAGCAGATTGGACAGGGAGGCGGGGCGGTGGTGGCGTCGGTATTATGGGACATCAGGCAGAGCGGTGAATCGGAATTGGTGCTTGCAAAAGGGAGGACAGCTATGCCGAAAGATACATCTGAAATCAAAACTTTTACACGAATTATGTTATCTGGGAAGAGCAAAACCGCCTGGCCGCCGGGAAGAAGTATTTTACAGGAACGTCAAAATGCGTTATAATACGATATGCCGGGTAGGGTTTGCCCGGCATATCGTATTTTCTGTTTTAGATAGGGGAACTGTATGAAGAAATTGCTTGCGGCGGCCTGCATGGTGGGCCTTTTGCTGACGGCCTGCGGCGCGCCCGCCGCCACCGAGACGGAGGGCGACGGTACCCTCCACGTCCTGGCCACCACCTACCCGGTGTACCTGTTCACCACGGCGGTGACCGAGGGGGTGGAGAACGTGGAGGTGAGCCTGCTGGTGAACCAGCCGGTGTCCTGCCTCCACGACTACACCCTCACCGTCACCGACATGAAGGCCATCGAGGGGGCCGACGTGATCGTCATGAACGGCGCGGGGCTGGAGGACTTTATGGACGACGCCCTGTCCGCCTCCGACGGGGCGGTGATCGACTGCTCGGCGGGGCTGGAGCTGCTGCCCGCCATGGGCCACGAGGGCCACGATCACGACACCGAGTACGACCCCCACATCTGGATGGATCCCGCCTGCGCCCAGAACATGATGGCTGTCATCGCCCAGGGGCTGGGGGAGGCGCTCCACGGGGACGACTGGGCCTCTCACGGGGAGTTCCACACCAATCAGCTGGTGGCCAAGGACGTGCTGGAGCAGGCCCGGCAGCAGTGGGCGGAGCAGCTCTCCCCCCTGTCCGGGGCGGAGCTGATCACCTTCCACGACGGCTTTCAGTACTTCGCCCAGGCCTTTGACCTCACCCTCCTCAAGGCCATCGAGGAGGAGGAGGGGGCGGAGGCCTCCGCCGCCGAGGTCCAGGAGATTGTGGGACTGGTCCGGCAGCACGGCATCCCCGCCATCTTTACCGAGGTCAACGGCTCCGACGCCACGGCCCAGGCCATCGCCCGGGAGACCGGCGCGGCGGTGTACCAGCTGGACATGATCATGAGCGGGGAGGGCACGGGCATCGGGCCCTACATCGACGCCATGCAGGCGAATATCGACACCATCGTGGAGGCGTTGGGATGAGCGTACACAGACACGGAACCACCGGCCCCGGCTGCGCCGGGACCTGCTGCCTGAGGGTGGACGGCCTGGGGGTGAACTTTGGCCACGAGGAGGTGCTGCGCAACGTCTCCTTCCACCTCCACTGCGGGGAGATCGTGGCCCTCATCGGCCCCAACGGGGCGGGGAAGAGCTCCCTGTTCCGCACCATCCTGGGGCAGATCCCCCACACCGGCACCATCGAGTTCCAGCGGGCCGGGGGGGACAAGACCCGGCCCCTGATCGGCTACGTGCCCCAGTCCCCGGTCTTTGACCGGGGGGATCCGGTGAGCGTGTTCGACTTCTTCTCCGCGGCCATCTCCCCATACCCGGTGTTCCTGCCCTCCCCCAGGCGTCTGCGGGCCAGGGTGGCGGAGTGCCTGAGCCGGGTTCACGGGGAGGGCCTGCTGGATCGGCGGATGGGGGCCCTGTCCGGCGGGGAGCTGCAGCGGGTGCTGCTGGCCCTGGCGCTGGAGCCCCTGCCCCACATCCTGGTGCTGGACGAGCCCCTCTCCGGCGTGGACATCGACGGGGAGAAGCAGCTGCTGGACATGCTGGACGAGATCCGCACCAGCTACGACCTGTCCATCCTCCTTTCCACCCACGACTTCGCCACCCTGGGCCAGTTTGCCGACAAGGTGATCCTGCTGAAAAACGAGGTGCTGAAGGTGGGCACGCCGGAGGAGGTCCTGTCCTCCCGCGAATTCCAGGACGTGTTCCACCTGAACCTGGGAAAGGGGGAGAGAGGCTGATGGACTTCTTCGCGGCCCTGCTCCAGCCCTTCCAGTGGGGCTTCATGCGCAGCGCCCTGCTGGCGGTGCTGGTGATCTCCCCCCTCTTCGGCCTGCTGTCCACCATGGTGGTCACCAGCCGCATGTCCTTCTTCTCCGACGCCCTGGGCCACTCCGCCTTTACCGGCATCGCCATCGGAACCCTGTGCGGCCTGGCCGACCCCCTGTGGATGGCGGTGCTGCTGGCGGCGGCCTTCGCCCTGCTGTTCACCTACGTCCGCCGCCGCTCCAACATGGCCAGCGACACGGTGATCGGCGTGTTCTCCTCCACTGCCGTGGCCCTGGGCATCTTCATCGCCACCTTCGGCGGCGGCAGCTTCACCCAGTACAACAGCCTGCTCATCGGCGACATCCTCAGCGTGGAGCCGGCCAAGATCGCCCTGCTGGCGGTGATTTTGCTGGTGGTGGTTGTGCTGTGGCTGGCCTCCTTCAACCACCTCATGCTCGCCGCCATCCACCCCGCCCTGGCCGACAGCCGGGGGGTGAAGGTGTTCTGGCAGGAGGCGGTGTTCTCCGTGGCCATCGCCGTGGTGGTCACCGTGTCCATGACCTGGGTGGGCCTGCTGGTGATCAACTCCCTGCTGGTGCTCCCCGCCGCCGCCGGGCGCAACGTGGCCAGGAATATGCGGCAGTACCACCTCTCCTCTGTCCTGGCGGCGCTGATCGCCGGGCTGGCGGGCCTGATGATCTCCTACTACATCGGCTCCTCCGCCGGCGCGTCCATCACCCTCTGCCTGGCGGTGTGGTTCGCCATTACCTTCCTGCTACGCAGGCGCCGCCTGTGAGGCCGGCCGCGGACGCCAGAAAGTGAGGAGTTTTGCATGGCATTTACACTTCCGCGGGAGGGGACTTCCGCAGACCGGTTTGCGCGCCTTGCGGCGTTTCGGGAGCGCGGCTTCTCCTGCGCATTCCGCCAAGCTTGACGGCACCGTTTCCAGGGCGGCCGGTGCGCGCATGCCTGGGCCTCAGGCCCAGGCATGCGCGCAGTTTTGCATGTGCTCTGCATGGCAAATATAAACTTTATGTAAACTTTACAATTTCCCTCTTGTTTTTGTGGGGGAGGCGGTTTATACTAGAGCCATAGCATAGAAAGGAGGTGGGAATTATGGAGAAGCGCTACGGCATCGACATTCTGGATGTGGACGAGTTGATTTTCGGCGACGACGGGCAGGTGATCTGCAGCGAGCGGTAAGGGGCCGGACGACAGAAGCCACACCGAAGGGTGTGGATTTTTGTTTTTTATAAGCAAAATTTAAGAAAAATGCTCTGGCACTCCAGGGCAAAACATGGTAGCCTATAGACAGTCTGAAACCCGTGAGGCGATACAGAGATATGAAACGACGTCAATGGCTGCCGGCCCTGGTTCTGGCTGTGGTGCTGCTGGGCGGGGGGCTGCTCCTGCTGTGGCGCACCGGCTTCTTCTCCTCCGTGGGCTCCCTGGCGGAGATGCGGGCCTATATCGACCGGTTTGCCCCCTATTCCCATCTGTTCTATTTCCTGGTCCAGCTCCTGTCCGTGGTGGCGGCCCCCATCCCCAGCAACGTGACCGCCCTGGCCGGGGCGGTGCTCTTCGGCATGTGGGAGGCCTTCCTGCTGACCTGGCTGGCGGTGACCGCCGGCTCGGTGCTGGTGTTCTGGCTGGCCCGGGCCCTGGGGCAGCCCTTTGTGGAGCGGCTGGTCAATCAGAAGCTGGCCGACAAATATCTGGACCTGATCCGGCGCAAGCGGGACGTATTCCTCACCCTGGTATTCCTGTTCCCCTTCTTTCCCGACGATGTCATCTGCATCCTGGCCGGGCTCACCGACATCCCTCTGCGGCGGTTCGTGGTGATCGTCCTGCTTACCCGTCCGTGGGGGCTGCTGGTGTCCTGTGCCCTGGGGGGCTCGGCGCTGACCATCCCGCTGTGGGGCATGGTGCTCTTGGGTCTGGCGGGCCTCGCCGTATTCCTGGTGGGCATGAAGTATGGTGACCGCTGGGAGGAGGCCCTGCTGAACCGCTTCCGCAAATAGTCCGCAGCAGCCCGGAATAAAAGAAAATGATCAGGCACTATAGAGCTTTTCAGACAAATGAAGTGACGGCAGCGCAGATGGCTGTCGCCACAAATGAAGCAACCAGCACCCGCGCACGACAACGAAACTCTGGCCGAGAGGGCGGTTTCGCTGTTGTGCGCGGGGCTTTTTTGCACCTTTCGTCGGTTCCCGTGGCGCGTCCTGGGAGAAGGATTGCATAAGGCGGAGCCGGCCAGCCTCCTGCCTTTCGCTGAACGCCACGGCTTGCTTGAAAATTGGCGATGTGCCCAGCGACAGGGGATTTTGGGGCGCTGGCGGGCAATGACTCATTGGCTTCCCCTGATTCAAACAAAAAGATACGATATGCCGGGCAAGACCTACCCGGCATATCGTATGATAGCGCATTTGGTGCTTCTGAAAAATACTTCTCCTCAGTGTGAGAGGAATTCCACCGCCCAGTGGAGGGGGAAGTAGCCCAGGGCGTAGCTGGCGATGTTGGCGCAGGCGGCATAGGCGGCCCGGCGGAGCCTGCCGTGCTCTTGGAGCAGGAACGCATAGACGGCCAGCTCCACCAGCAAAATGGGCACCTCCGCCACAATGAGCACCAGGTAATAGAGCGGGTGGGCCCCCACGCTCACCAGATCGGCGGCAATCCACAGGTGGAGCCCCGCCTGAGTGGCCAGGTTGACCAGGAGAAACACCAGCCAGTCCCGCTTGGCCCGGAAGCCGAAGAGCCACAGCAGAATCCCCTCTATGATCAGCGTGGGCACCAGGGTGGACAAAAACTGGAGGCCGTAAAACCCCGCCGGGGAGGTGGCGGAGGTGATGGTGTTGGTCTCCCAGTCGTAGACCAGATGGGTGTAGAACACCGTGCGGGTGAAGGGCTCGTCCGTGGCCTGCGCCCCGCCCGGGCCGGACACGGCGATGCGGAAGGTGTCCGGCAGGCCATGGTAGGTGAAGCGGTGGGTGCCGTCCGCCCCCGGCGTCAGCTCGCCGAACAGGGGGACGCCGGTGCCCTCCACCAGGGCGGGGTACCAGCCCTCGTCCTCCCAGCTCTTCAGCCCGGCGATCAGCGCCGGGTCGTAGTCCACCGGGTCTATGTTGGGATAGTCATCAGGATCCGTGATGAGCAGATCCAGGTAATAGGTGCCCGCCGGGGCGTTGACCACTTGGATGGTGACGGCGGGCTTGGGCCCGCTGTCGGCGGAGGCGGTGCCCGGCAGCACCGCCAGGCAGAGCAAAATGCACGCAAGGGCTGGAAAGAGACGCTGTTTCATTTCAGAACCCTCCTTCCATCATCGGCACAAGCTGCGGATCGCCCGCTTCGCCGCAGGCGGCGGGGAGGAGCGGGACATCTTACTTGGCGTAGTAGTTAATCAGGCACCCGGCCAAGACGATGTCCCGCACGCCCCGCGGAGCAGGGCTCCGCGGGGACCCCAAAGCGATTTGAACTGCCTGGCCGAAATGAATTCGGCCGGCATCAAGGTTTTGCCTTCGGCAAAACGCTTGGGACGCCGCAGGCGGCGGGGAGGAGCGGGACATCTTACCTGGCGTAGTAGTTGATCAGGCACCCGGCCAAGACGATGTCCCGCTCCTCGCGGGTCATGCCGGGCAGCTGGAGGGTGACGGGCGTCTCCGCGCCGTTCTGGATGAGGACGGCGGAGACCTCCTCCGCGCCGGAGTCCACGGCGGCCCGGATGCCGGGCAGGTACAGCTGGTCGCCGGGCTGGATGTTCCAGTCCTTCACGTCCGGGGCGACAAAGGGCAGCATGCCCCAGTTGACCACGTTGGAGCGGTAGCGCTTGGTGGCGAACTCGGCGCACAGGTTGGCCGCGCCGCCCAGCACCCGCTGGCAGGAGGCGGCCTGCTCCCGGGCGGAGCCGTCGCCGGGCTTGAGGGCCATGACCAGGCTGCCCAGGCCGGTACTGGCCGGGTCGCGGCCCATAAGGGCCTCCTTCACCCGGGGGTCGCCGGGGTTGGTGCGGCGGAGCCGCTCCACCTCCAGCACCGCCTTGGCCCGGGGCACGTACTGGGGGTCCTTGCGGCTCAGGGCGAACTCGGACAGCTTGATGGGGTTGGAGCGGTAGGAGGAGGTCTCGCCGGAGGGGATGAGCTCATCGGTGGTGGTCACCGGGTCGTAGATGGCGGCGCACACGGTGAGCAGCAGGTTCTCCGGCAGGGGCACCTGCTCCGGCCAGTCGGCGATGTTGGGGCCAAAGACCAGCTCCTGGTCGGGGTCGGGCCTGCCCACCCCGAAGTAGACCCGGGCCTGGTAGGGGGCGGGGTCGTAGGAGAAGGGCTCCGCCGCCGGGTCCGCCGGGGGCTCCGGCAGCTGGTCCGCGCCGGTGAGCACACCGCCGTTGAGGGCGGTGGCGGCGATGCTCCGGGCGTCCATGAGGGCCACGTAGGACACCTGCCCATCGGAGGGCTTGCTCCCCTCCCGGTTGGGGAAGTTGCGGGTGGAGTGGCGGATGGAGAAGCCGCCGTTGGCGGGCACGTCGCCGGCGCCGAAGCAGGGGCCGCAGAAGCAGGAGCGGATGGACGCGCCGGCGGCCATGAGGGAGGTGATGTAGCCCCGGCGGGTCAGCTCCAGGTTGACGGGCTGGCTGGTGGGGTAGACGGACAGCCAGAACTCGCCGGAGCCGATGGGCCGGCCGTCCAGGATCTGGGCCGCCCGGACGATGTTCTGGTAGGTGCCGCCGGAGCAGCCGGCGATGACCCCCTGGTCCGCCAGGAATTTGCCGTCCACGATCTTCTCCCGCAGGGAGGCGGGCCGGCTCTTCAGCTCCAGCTGGCGCACCGTGTCCTCGTCCACCTGGTGGAGCAGGTCGTCCAGGTTCTCCTGGAACTCCCGGATGGTGTAGGCGTTGGAGGGGTGGAAGGGCAGGGCGATCATAGGCCGGATCTTGTCCAGCGCCACCTCAATCACCCCGTCGTAGTAGGCGCCGTCGGCGGGGGCCTGGGGCTTGAACGCCTCCCCCCGGCCCAGCACGGCCAGGTGGTCCTTCAAGGTGTCGTCCGCCGGCCAGACGGAGGACAGGCAGGTGGTCTCGGTGGTCATCACGTCGATGCCGGAGCGGTAGTCCATGAACAGATTGGCCACGCCGGGGCCGAAGAACTCCATGACGGCGTTCTTGACGGTGCCGTCCCGGAAGGTGGAGCGGATGAGCTCCAGGGCCACGTCCTGGGGGCCCACGCCGGGGATGGGCGCGCCGGTGAGGTAGATGGCGATCACCCTGGGGTAGGCGATGTTGTAGGTTTTCTTCAGCAGCTGCCGGGCCAGCTCGGGGCCGCCCTCGCCGATGGCCATGGTGCCGTAGGCGCCGTAGCGGGTGTGGGAGTCGGAGCCCAGGATCATCTTGCCCGGGGCGGCGTACCGCTCCCGCATGTAGGAGTGGATCACGCTCTGGTGGGCGGGGACGAACTCGCCGCCGTACTTCTTGGCGGCCGACAGGCCGAACACGTGGTCGTCCTCGTTGATGGTGCCGCCCACGGCGCACAGGGAGTTGTGGCAGTTGGTGAGCACGTAGGGCAGGGGGAACTCCGTCATGCCGGAGGCCCGGGCGGTCTGGATGATGCCCACGTAGGTGATGTCGTGGGAGGCCATGGCGTCGAAGCGGATGGCCAGGCGGTCCATGTCGTCCCCGGTGTTGTGGGCCTTGAGGATGGACCAGGCCATGGTGCCCTGCTTGGCCTGCTCCGGCGCGGGCAGGCCCGCCGCCGGGCCGTCCTGGGCCGGGATGAAGGAGCCGTTTTTGTAGTACATACCCTGGTTGTGAATGGTAAGCATGGGGATCCCCTCCGTTGTCATTGGTTTTGGATCATCATACCAAGTTTTTGCCCCGGACGCAAGGCATTTTCCCACGGCGGGCCGGCGGCATGGCCTTTTCCGGCGGGCTGTGATATACTGGAGCCGGCTTTGGGGATAAATTTTGAAAAAAGCTGTAACGAATCCCGGACTGGGGACACCAATAGACAGAGCGCGGAGGGGAGGGAGCGGAGATGGCCCGGGGAGGGGAGGATTTATACGAGCAGCACGCCAACTACGTCTACCGCTACCTGTTTGCCCTGTGCGGGGATGCGGACACGGCGGAGGAGCTGACCCAGGAGACCTTTTACCAGGCGCTGAAGGGCCTGTCCACCTTCCGGGGGGAGAGCAGCCCCCAGGTGTGGCTGTGCGGCATCGCCAAGAACCTGTGGCGGCGGGAGCAGGCGCGCCGCCGGCGGGCCGGGCCCCTGGAGGAGGAGGAGCTGGTCCGCCTGCCCGCCCCCGACGACCCGGCGGCGGAGGCGGAGCGGCGGGAGGAGAAGCTGGCCCTCTACCGGGGCATCCGGCGGCTGGACCCGGACACCCGGGAGGTGATCTACCTGCGCCTGGCGGGGGAGCTCTCCTTCCGGGACATCGGGGCCATCCTGGGCCGCAGCGAGGTGTGGGCCCGGGTGCGCTTTTACCGGGGCAAGGAGGAGCTGGCAAAGTGGATGGGAGGCGACGGACATGGAGGCACATAAGCTGGACTGCTGCGTGGTGCGGGATCTGCTGCCCGCCTACCTGGAGGAGCTGACCGAGCCGGAGACCACGGCGCAGGTCACGGCCCACCTGGAGGGGTGCCAGGACTGCCGGCGGGTGGAGGCGGACATGCGGGCCCAGGTGCCCGTGGAGCCGGCGCCCAGGCGGGCCCTGCGGTTCCTGCGGCGGGTGCGCCGCACCCGGCTGATCGCCGCCGTGCTGACCGCCCTGGCGGCCCTGTGGTGCATGTGGTGGCTGTACGACACGGAGTACCACTACCCCAACACGGAGGCGGGGCGGCTGGCGGCGGTGGAGGACTACATCCCCAGCCCGGCGGATTCCCGGCTGCAGAAGGGGGTGAAGGCGGGCACGCCCCTGCGGGTGGTGGCCTGGGCGGAGCGGGAGGGGCAGCTCTTCATCGCCTTTGCCGCCGACAACGCCGACAACGTCCACGGCATCCTCTGCCTGGACCGGGGGTGGAACGGCAAGTACCAGCCCGTCAACAGCTCCGAGGACCCCTTCCCCTACACCGCCGGCGTGATGGCCTCCCACGTCTGGGTCAAGGACACGGACGAGTGGGTGTTCGCCCTGGTGGGGGACAACTGCCGGGAGATCTACGGCGTGGAGGTGACCTACTGGCTGGCGCTGGAGGGCTCCGACCAGGCGCTGAAATATGAGAAGGTCTACCCGGTGACCGAGCCCAATTTCCTCTGGATTTTGGAGGAGGACGAGGTGCTGGAGAGCCTGGGCGTCCCGCCGGAGGAGCTGGCCGGCGTCTACGGCCCGGAGGTGACCGCCCTCCTGGACCAGGACGGGGCGGACGTGACGGAGCAGTACCGGGACGATTCCGTGTCGCAGAGCTGGTCGGGGGGCAAGGGCACCGCAGAGCGGTTCCTGCTCTACTGGTTCATGGGAATCGTTGCCGTGGTAGGCGTGGTCATGGTGCGCTACTTCCTGCGGCAGGACTGAGGCGCGGAGGGCCGCCCCGGCCCCCGGACAGAAAACAAGCGGCAAACAGCAAGGCGGGAACACCTTCCACAGGTGTTCCCGCCTTTTCGCCGCATCAGGCTCCGCTCCTTGGCCATACCGCGAAGGGCCTGCCGCCCGGGCCATTGGCAGTCTCTGAGCTCGGAGAGGAGAGAGAGGATTCGATCAATTCCCATGAATACCATTCCAAGTAAGAAGGCGGCAGCCCAGTATCTGCACGCATGGGAAAAGACAAAGTGCCAGCCCGCGGTATCCGAGGATATGGCATAGGCCCCGCTCCCCGCAGATACGCCCCACAGAAACCCGACGATAAAAACAGCCCATGCAATTGTTCCGAAGTGGCCGGAGCCGACGATCCGGCTTTTGGCCAGAGCTTTGCGCTCCGCCGGAGGATACAGCAGCTCACTTGGAAGGGACGTGCTGCTGAACAACTATATCGTCAAGCGTGACCCCCACCCCCAAAAAAGCCGGTTAGCAGATTAGCGGCAATGGCCGTCCACACAATGCCAGGATAAAGAAAGTACCCCCAAAAATCAGCTCCTTATATGACCTTGCAAAAAAGAGGTGAATTGCGCGATATCACCTGTGACCATGTCCTTCTTTTGCAAAATAGTTACCTGTTCATTCCAGGTCAAAAGAAATAAATCCTCTGTTTCATAGACAAAGTTAAAATCAGAATATGGAACTGTCTGCCGGTCTGCAAGCTTCATTCCGTCTTGGGTAAACTGAACACGGACAGGGGGAGGCGCCTCTAAGCCCTTCAAAAGCTTTGCTGCGGCCTGATGAAAACGCTTGCTTTGTCGTTTTTTGGCGCTGCTGTTCCATAGAGTAAACACACCGATTAAAACGCCCAAAATACCCGCAAATAGAGGCGCCGTCAATGCCTGCGGGTCCATGAGCCCGGGAACAAGCAAAAATACTCCCATGATGAGCAGGAAAATACCGTATATCCTGTATCGAAAGCGCCGCCGTTTTAAAACAATCTCAGGAACTTTTTTTGAGTGAAAGGAATCGGTAATTTTCCATATCTTTGAATATTTTTCTCTTGAGACAGATTCGGTTCTCTTTTCCAATGCACAGCTTACCTGCTGAACAAAAGACGGGTCATGATAGGGAGAAATTTGAAATTCATAATCCATCGCAGTATCTCCTTGTAACGAGAAGTTGTGGGTGAAATATAGCATAAAGAGGCGAAAAAGGCAAGGATAGGAGTTTCATTCCTGCCCGCGACCTTTCCGGAAGCACAGTTTCAATAGAAACGACAAATCCGAACTGCGCTGCCCACTTGGGTCGTGCAGTTCGGATTATCATTGTTTGGCCAGAGTGGAATGAAAGAAAGACGGTCATATCAATGGTTTACAGGCAGCAGGCAAGGTGCTTGATCCAATCAAATCATATCATATAATCGGAAACATCCTCCGCCTTTTGCCCTTTTTCTAATGCATCAAACTGAGTCTTGATCTCCTCATTTACAGCAGCATTCATTCCATCTTGGAGCAGGTGCAGATCTTCTTCTTGAACCGCTATTGTTGCAATATCATCCTTTTCACCGTATTGAGGAAAATTGACAAGCCAACAGTTCTCAATATTGCGTTCATCGCAAATCCACCCCTGCATACCTTTATGAACACCCTTGCTGGCATACCTGTTCTTCTCAACAATAACTTCAACACAATCCATATATCTCATCTTATTTCCCTCCATATGGTGTATTTAGCCGTATTTGTCCATTTGAATGCACTGTCCACCCGGTTAGAAAGGAAACATCCTCGGCCTCGTCTTTTCTTGGGATTTCAATTCGAATACTAATTCGTTGTCCATACTGATCTAATACACCCAGGGTATAGTCTCCCATCATATATTTTTCTCGTGCCTGCCGTTCGATTTCTGTTTTTAGCCACAGGGCATCTGCGATGGTATAGCCCCAACTTTCGAATGCTTTGTTCTTTCCGTGCTTATAGTAATTTCTTGGATCAAATAAGTATGGATCAAATTTGCTGTAATCGCTATATGATGTTGCATTCATCAAAACCAAGGTATGGGGAACCGGATCTAATGTGCAATGACAGTATGGATGGTGCGGACAAGGCGGGGCTTTTTCTTTCTGAAACCAACAGCCATCCAATCTCAAGCACTCTTCACAGTGGGTTCTGCCCTCCGAATGGTGCGTCCATTTGACCCAGCTCGGCAGCCCGGCACCCTTTTGTATTGTACCGAAACATTGCTTATAGTACAACAGTGATTCCCCCTTTTGAACGTACAGGAAAGTCATTCTTCACGAATAGAGGGGGATGAGCAAAAGGTTGTACATCTCCGTACAACGATCTCATAACAACTTAAAAATAAAAATCGGAGTACCCCGAAGGATACTCCGATGGTCCGAGCGTCATTATAGGACTTGGAAAAGTCCAGTCATATCAATGGTTTGCAAGCAGTCGGCAAAAGGTTTTATCTTAAATTGTACGCTCCCACACTTTTACTTGCGTGATCACATCGCGCAGACGATCACCACCAACCATATACTCCAGAATTTCGTCGGCACTATGTTGGTGTGGAACTTCGTGATATTTGGGGAAACCATGATCTGTATGGTGAATTTCCCAATATGCTTTTTCGTCAGGACCAATCAGCGTTTCAATAAGTTCACCTTTTGCTGTATAGGTATATTTTGTTTCACCCGGCGCTCCCCAGAATCGCTCATCCTCTGGTTTTGACGGTTTGATTTCCCCGCCGTAGGCGCTTCCTCCACCTTTTCCAATCAGGAAAGCTGCATGACAGGCGCCATTTCCAGGTACATGCTGAAATCTGGGGATAACACCGCCAGATAGCGCGAGAGCTTTTCAATATCGTTGTCGGGATTCTTCCAGACCCGCTCAAAGCGATAGTCGTATAGGAAGAAGTGTACCATGCGGTCAAGGTGATTCTGATCCTCCAGATGGGTCTTATCAAAACCGATCAACAAAAGATCATCAAAGTCTCCTGCCTTTTCTTGGAACTTTGGAATGATGGGGATTTTTAGCTTTCCTTTGCCGGGAAACTGGTTGCGAAATTGTAGTTTTCTTCAGTCATAGATAGCCCTCCTGTATGTAGTAAGGAGCAAGCCCTTCTGCATACAGGTTCCCAAACAACGAAAGTTGCATATTCCTGTGCAACAACGCGAGAGAATTTAAAAATTGACAATAAAAAATCGGAGTACCCGATTTGGATACTCCGATGGTCCGAGTGTCATTAAAGGATCTGTGTAAATCCAGTAATATCAATGGTTTACAAGCAGCAAGCAAGGCTTTTATCCTAAAATTAATTTAAATCCATTTGGTTAACGGGCTCAAAAACATATACTTAGAAGTTAAGTGTAGTGTGAAAAAGGGAATTAATATCATCTACAAAATCGGCAAAGTTATCTTTAATTGACTTATTTATCTGCATTTGGTCAGAAATTAATTGATTAGTTTTGATGTCGTTAATGCTAGTGTCCAATTCTTGTTGATACTGCTTAATCATTTCCAATAAATTCTGTAATCGATATACTGCTACAAGATTATTTTTAATTACCGCCTTTGAATTAGAAGAAAACACTTTATCGATTACTGGCTTCATTTCATATAAAGCCTGGAGAGATTTATTGTTGTAATAACAGCCTTCTTGGTATAAAAATATTCTTTCGGTTGCTCTATCTCCCGGCAAATTTTCGAGTATACGGCTATATGAACTAGACATCATAACCCAATAACATATTTGATTATCGAATGTGTCCACAAAATGTTTTACATTGTATACACCGGTATATGATTTTTTTAATGCAATGATGTATTGGACACTTTTTACAATAATTATTATAGCGGGAGGGATTATTGCTAATGTGGCGCAAATAAGCCAAACCCACATATTTACTTCTGTGGTATCAAATAGATGATCTACAATTATGGTGCCTACTGCAATAACTATTTCCCAGCACAATGAAAAAAATATAGGCTCATGGGAGTTCAATTTTTTGATTATCGTTTCAGTATCTTTTTTTAAGGCCATTTCTTGCCAATCATTAAACTTAATGCTGTTCATTAGCAACCTCCTTCCTGTTCATTTTATCATATCGGAGATGGATTAATATGTAATTTCGTTGAACTTACTGTAAAGTTCCTCAGCAGCATCGCCTTGATCTTTATAATCCTCTTTTGCCACCCATTTAAGTTGACTGAGCCTATAGCCATAAAGCAATTTAAGATAATCGCCTACAGCAGGAACGCAACCGAGAAGATCTTTTTTTTCATCGTCATTGCTATGAGAAATTATGAATGCTATAACTTCCTCAAGAATGTCTGCACAACACTCTTTGTGGAAGTAATATACAGACACACCATATGTTCTAAAATCATGCCCCTTAGCCTTAAGACAGATTTTCATGGCACGGTTGATAGCGGTTCCGCTACAGGACAACTTATATTTCAAATATCGCTTGCCCTTGGCACGATTAGACCCATAGCCAGCTTGCGTAGAACCTATATATTCAATGCATTTCATTAACATATTAGACTGCAAGGCTTTAGGACCTGCAGGAGCAAAAATATATTGTCCCATAAACACACACCCCATTCTTTCAATTAGTGACATTATATACCACATACTAATTTATTACAACAGAAATACACAAATCTCTACACCGCCCAACAGGACTACGGGCGGCGTTTTCATATATTCCAACGAGAAAGGAGGGGTGCTTTACCACAGGCCAGCCATCGGGCTGGCTTTTTCTATTTCACAACGAAGGAGGTTTTTAGGTGGCTGACGATAAAAAGAATATTCCCGACGCTGGGAAGGTGGACGAGCCCCCCAAGCCGGGAAAGGTGGAGCCTATCAAAGCTGATTCCACGGTGCAGGATCAGCCCGTCCCAGCCAAGACGGAGTCCCCCGTGGTAGAGGGTGCGCCGCACCCGGGCAAGGACGAGAAACAGTCCACGATCCACGGCATGGGAGATCCCGCCCCTGCTGGAAAGGTGGTGGATTTTACCGCTGCCCGGGATGGGGCGACGAAGGGCACCCCCCCGGAAAGGGATGCGGCCCCGGATAAGGGCAAGCAGACGGACAAAGTGAGGGATGCGGCCAAGCCCCGCAGGGGCCGCCCACACAAGGCGGACAAGACGGCCCCCGACAAGGTCAAGCCGCAACCTCGGGACAAAATGAACTGCACCCCGTCAAGTAGACAGGGAAATAAAAAGCAAAAAATTCTATTTTAAGATTTCATGTACTTAAGCGGC
>CALWXU010000189.1 GCA_944385585.1 uncultured Flavonifractor sp. | reverse complement strand
CGGGGGGAGGCCGACTACGCCGTCCTGCCGGTGGAGAACTCCTCCACCGGCTCCATCCGGCAGGTGTACGACCTGCTGGCCCAGTACAACTATTATATTGTAGGGGAGTGGCAGGTGGAGGTGCGGCACTGCCTCATGGCCCTGCCCGGGGTCAAGCTGGAGGACATTCAGACCGTCTACTCCCATGAGCAGGGGCTGATGCAGTGTGAGCAGTACCTGGACGGACACCGGGACTGGAACCGGGTGCCCACCCTGGACACCGCCGGCTCCGCCAAGCAGGTGGCCGAGAGCGGCGACCGCACCGCCGCCGCCATCTGCTCCCGCCGGGCCGCCGGGATCTACGGCCTGCACATCCTGGCCAGTGGGATCAGCCGCTCCATGAACCGCACCCGGTTCGTGGTGGTGTCCCCGGTGATGGAGCTGCGGCCGGGGCGGGACAAGATCAGCGCCATGTTCCGCCTGCCCCACCAGAGCGGCTCCCTCCACGAGATCCTCACCATCTTCGCCGTGCAGGGGCTCAACCTGCTGAAGATCGAGTCCCGTCCCATCCGGGGCCGGAGGTGGGAGTACCTGTTTTTCCTGGACTTCACCGGCGACCTCCTGTCCCCGGGGATGGACGGCGTGCTCCACGAGCTGGGGCAGCTGGCCGCCGAGTTCCGCATTTTGGGCAATTTCCAGGGCTATGAGGAGATGAAGAACATCGTCCTGATTGGCATGATGGGCTGCGGCAAGTCCACGGTGGGCCGGCTGGTGGCGGAGCGGCTGGGCATGGCCTTTGTGGACACCGACGAGAAGATCCAGGGGGACACGGGCCGCACCATCCCGGAGATCTTCGCCCGGGAGGGGGAGGCCGGGTTCCGGGACTGGGAGCTGGGGGTCAGCGAGGAGCTGGCCCTGGAGCGGAAGCTGGTCATCGCCTGCGGCGGAGGCCTGCCCACCCGGCCGGACGCCATCGCCTCCCTGAAATACAGCGGCATGGTGTTTTGGCTCAACCGGGACCCGTCGGAGATCTACGACACCGTGTCCATGGAGGACCGGCCCCTGGGACAGGGCGGAAAGGCGGAGTTTTTGGAGCGGTTCCGCCAACGCGAGCCCATCTACCGCCAGTGGGCGGACCATATCATCGAGGGCCACAGCCAGGCCGAAGAGGCGGCGGCGCGCATTGCGGACATCTATGAAAGGGAGTGCCGGTCGTGAAATTCCTGATCATCAACGGCCCCAACCTGAACCTGCTGGGCAAGCGGGAGCCGGGCATCTACGGGGAGAACAGCTACGAGAGCCTGTGCGGGCGGCTGGAGGCCTTCGCCGCCGCCCACGGCGCCTCGGCGGAGTGCTTCCAGTCCAACCACGAGGGGGCCATCATCGACGCCATCCACGCCGCCGACGGGGTGTACGACGCCATTGTTATGAACCCAGGGGCCTTCACCCACTACAGCTACGCCATCCTGGACGCCCTCAAGGCGGTCAGCGTGCCCTGCATCGAGGTGCACATCTCCAACGTCCACCAGCGGGAGGAGTTCCGGCACAGGAGCGTCACCGCCCCCGCCTGTGTGGGGCAGATCTGCGGCCTGGGCCAGTTCGGCTATGAGGCCGCCATGTCCTACTTTCTCTTGAAAGAGAAAGTAGGCAAAGAGAACTTCCGCGCATCCCTCTCTTGAGAGAGGAAGTAGGCAGAGAGAATTTCCGCCCTTCGCCCTCCTGAGAGAGAAAACACGAGCGCAGGAGTGCGCCTGCGCGCGCCCGTGTCTCCGCCGGGCCGGCACGCCGGCCGGCCCCTGCCTGACCGCCCAACGACAAGGAGAATTTCATGAAGCAGATAACCGTCCCCCGCATCGGCATGCGGGTGGTCAAGACCGCCGTGGCGGTGGTGCTGTCCTATCTGGTATTTGTCCCCTTCCGCCTCCTCTACCGGGAGGAGCTGGGGGGCGTGCTGGGCCAGCTGGGGCCCCTCTACGCCTGCATTGCCAGCATCATCTGCCTCCAGTCCAGCCTGGGACAGGCCGTGCAGCTGGGCGTCTCCCGCCTCATCGGCATCGGGGTGGGGGGCGTGCTGGGCGTCGCCACCCTGCTGCTGGGCCCAGCCCTGGACAACCCCTGGATCAAGGCGCCGGTGCTGGGGGCGGTGTGCGTGGCCGGGGTGTGGCTGTGCCTGCTGCTCAAGCGTCCGGGGGCCTGCGTCATGGCCTGCATCCTGCCCTGCGTCATCCTCATCACCGGCGTCACCGGCGTAACCCGGTACTACTACGCCGCAGCCCGGATCATCGAGACGCTGGTGGGCCTGTTCATCGCCCTGGGGGTGAACGCCCTGCTCCCCGACCTGCGGCCGGAGCCGGAGAGGGAGGCTCCCGACCTGCGGGTGGAGGTGAAGAACACCACCCGGAAGCTGTGTGTCATCGGCGACCCGGTGGGCCACTCCAAGTCCCCCGTGATCCACAACACCATGCTCTCCGCCCTGGGACTGGACTACGTGTACCTGTGCCAGCCGGTGCCCCGGGGGAGGTGCCGGGAGTGGCTGGACTGCGCCAGCTTCGCCGGCTATGCCGGCTTCAACGCCACCATGCCCCACAAGGAGGAGCTGGTGGGCCTGATGGACGAGCTGGACGAGGACGCCCGGCTCTTCGGCGCGGTGAATACCGTCTGCCTCCGGGACGGGAGGGCCTGCGGCTACAACACCGACGGGGCAGGCTTCCTCCGGGCCCTGGACGACGAGGGCATCCGCCCCGCCGGGGGGCGGGTGCTGGTGCTGGGGGCCGGCGGGGCGGCCAAGGCGGTGTGCCTCAAGCTGGCCCAGGCCGGGGCGGAGGTGACGGTGTGCAACCGTACCGTGGAGAAGGCCCAGGCCATCTGCGCCCACGACCCGGGGCGGCTCCGGGCGGCCGGCTTCGACCCGGACACCCTGGCCAGGGAGGCGGCGGGGTGCCGGCTGCTGGTCAACTGCACCTCTCTGGGCATGGAGGGGACGGGGCGGCAATTCGGGGACTTCTCCTTCCTGGACGCCCTGCCCAAGGACGCGCCGGTGGTGGATCTGATCTACGCCCCGGCGGAGACCGAGCTGCTCCGCCGGGCCCGGGAGGACGGGCACAAGACTGTCAACGGCTTCGGCATGCTGGTCAACCAGGCGGTGCTCTCCCTGGAGCACTTCACCGGCGCGGAGATTGACGCGGCGGAGATGAAAAAGCTGCTGTCCGGCGTGCTTTGAGGGGCGTTGACAGGCCGGCGGGCCTGTGTTATGCTGGAAAAACCCAAGACAACGATAGAAAGGTGCGTGACAGTATGCGCAGAGCGGCGCTGCTGTTCCTGGTGGGGTTGAGCCCCTTCCTGCTGGGCTGGCTGCTCAGTAGGGCCATGATGACCATTTTTGCCGAGATGGGGGGCGCCTGGCTTTACCTGGTGCTGGGCCTGGCCATGCTGATGCTGTGGGCGGTGGCCGCCGGCATGCTGGGCTTCAAGGGCTCCAAGGGACGCATGGCCCTCACCGTGCTCTGCCTCAACCTGCCCGCGGCGGCGGTGCTGGTGCTGCTGGGGGTGCAGGAGCTGGCGCTCCACGCCTATTGGACCAACGCGGCGGGGCTCTGGACCCAGATGTTCTACCTGCCGGTGCTGCGCCTGGGGGCGATCCTGGGGGGCTGGACGGGGCAGCTATTCTGGGCCTACTTCGCGGCCTTCCTGCTGCTGGTGCTGGTGTCCTGGATGGGGTGCCGCGCCCGGCAGGAGCCCGGGGAAAAGACCTGACGCCGCCAGGAGGGCGGTGCAGACTGCGGCGGACGGGCGGGGCCTGGGGGCCCGGCCCGTCCGCTTTTCCGGCCGGGGCGGGGGCGGCCCTGAAAAATTTGAAAAAATCGGGGAAAGCTATTGACAGAACGGGATTTTTCGTATATCATAATCAAGCGCCTGTTTAGGGGCGCAGTCTGCGATGATGCGGGAGATTGCGGCGCAAGCCGGTAACTTCCGCGGAGTATGTCCGAGCTAGAATCGGGCGGCTGAGGAATCCGTGCGCGGCGTATATCGCCGTGCAAGGAGTAAACCGGCCTGCTTGTGCCGGTTTTCTTCATGTCACGGAGTGATACGCACGGAAACGTGTACGAAGATTTCTCACCGTACGAAGCGCGCTCAACCCACCACTTCGTATGTTTTAAGGAGGAACCACAATGGCAGCTCAGAAAGAAATGATCCGCATCCGCCTGAAGGCCTACGACCATCAGCTCATCGACCAGAGCGCTGAGAAGATCGTGGAGACCGCCAAGCGCACCGGCGCGTCCGTGTCCGGCCCCATCCCCCTGCCCACCAAGAAGGAGGTCGTGACCATCCTGCGCGCCGTCCATAAGTATAAGGACTCCCGGGAGCAGTTCGAGCGCCGCACCCACAAGCGCCTCATCGACATCCTGAAGCCCTCCCCCAAGACCGTGGAGGCCCTGATGAGCCTGGAGCTCCCCGCCGGCGTGGAGATTGAAATTAAGCTGTAAGCGCCTGAGCCGTCGTGAGCAGCGCGGATGGACCGGAGCGAGGGCGAGCGGAGGGCCGCGAGGCGGCCCGCAGACCAGCCCGAGCCGGAGGGAAGCCGCGCGTCGCGAACAGGCGAGGCGTGATAACAGCCCCGCGCCCGCAAACCCCTTCGTTTGTACCGCAGTCCGCCGCGTTTTGAGGTGGACGGGTCAAGTCGCGAGAGCAATGCCAGCCTGATGGGCAACTCTCCCGACCAATAACCTTATTTAAGGAGGAAACAGTATGGAAAAGGCCATTATCGGCAAGAAGGTCGGCATGACGCAGATCTTTGACGCCGACGGCAAGGTCATCCCGGTCACCCTCATCGAGGCAGGCCCCTGCACCGTGGTGCAGAAGAAGACCGAGGAGAAGGACGGCTACAGCGCCGTTCAGCTGGGCTACGGCGACGTGGCCGAGAAGAAGCTCACCAAGCCCGAGCTGGGCCACCTGAAGAAGGCCGGCGACGCCCGGAAGAAGACCCTGAAGGAGTTCAAGCTGGCCAACTGCGACGCCCTCAACGTGGGCGACGAGGTGAAGGCCGACGTGTTCGCCGAGGGCGACCGGGTGGACGTGACCGGCATCAGCAAGGGCCACGGCTACCAGGGCGTTGTCAAGCGCCACGGCGCCTCCCGCCTGAAGGAATCCCACGGCACCGGCCCGGTCCACCGCCATGCCGGCTCCATGGGCTCCGGCACCGACCCCTCCCGCATCTTTAAGGGCAAGATCGGCGCCGGCCAGATGGGCAACGAGCAGGTCACCGTCCTCAACCTGGACGTGGTCCAGGTGGACACCGAGCTGGGCCTGATCGCCGTGCGCGGCGCCATCCCCGGCCCCAAGGGCGGCATCGTCACCGTGCGCAACTCCGTCATCAACGTCAAGGAGAAGGGCGCCGCTGCCGGTATCTCCAACAACCCGCAGAAGGCTTCCGGCCGCAACCCGCAGAAGGCCTCCGCCCGTAACAAGTAAGAAAGGAGAGAACCCAAATGCCTAAGGCAATCGTTGTGAACATGGCCGGCACGCAGGTCGGCGAGATGGAGCTCTCCGAAGCTGTGTTCGGGATCGAGCCCAACCAGACCGTCGTCCACGAGGTGGTCAAGAACCACCTGGCCAACTGCCGGCAGGGCACCCAGAGCGCCCTGACCCGCGCCGAGGTCTCCGGCGGCGGCAAGAAGCCCTGGCGCCAGAAGGGCACCGGCCACGCCCGTCAGGGCTCCACCCGGGCCCCCCAGTGGACCCACGGCGGCATCGTGTTCGCCCCCAAGCCCCGCTCCTACAGCTACACCGTGAACAAGAAGGTCAAGCGCCTGGCCCTCAAGTCCGTCCTGTCCGCCAAGGCCGCCTCCGGCGACGTGGTGGTGGTGGACGGCCTGAACCTGGACGCCATCAAGACCAAGAACATGAAGGGCTTCCTGGACGCCGTCGGCGCTAAGAAGGCCGTGGTGGTCACCCCTGAGGTGAACCAGAACGTGGTGCTGTCCGCCCGGAACATCCCCGGCGTGGTCACCACCACCGCCAAGGTACTGAGCGTGTACGACATCGTCAACGCCGGCAAGTTTATCGTGGACAAGGCGGCCCTGGCCGTCATTGAGGAGGTGTTTGCGTAATGGCTACCACCGCTTATGATATCATCAAGCGCCCCATCATCACCGAGCAGTCCATGGCCGAGACCGAGGCCAAGAGGTACACCTTCGAGGTGGCCAAGAGCGCGAACAAGATCGAGATCGCCAAGGCGGTCGAGGAGATCTTCGGCGTCAAGGTCGCCAAGGTCAACACCCTGAATATGCAGGGCAAGGCCAAGCGCACCGGCCGCTTCCCCGCCGGCCGTCGGCCCAACTGGAAGAAGGCCATGGTCACCCTCACCGAGGACTCCAAGACCATCGAGTTCTTCGAGGGCATGGTGTAAGGAGGAGATAGAAAATGGCGATTAAAACCTATAAGCCCACAACCCCCTCCCGCCGCCACATGACCGTGAGCGCCTTCGAGGGGATTGACAAGAAGGCCAAGCCCGAGCGCAGCCTGACCGAGAACCTGAAGAAGCACGCCGGCCGCAACAGCTACGGCCGCATCACCGTCCGCCACCGCGGCGGCGGCAATAAGAAGAAGTACCGCATCATTGACTTCAAGCGGGACAAGAACGGCACCGCCACCGTCATCAACCTGCAGTACGACCCCAACCGCTCCGCCAACATCGCCCTGATCCAGTACGAGGACGGCGAGAAGCGCTATATCCTGGCCCCCGTGAACCTGAAGGCCGGCCACAAGATCATGACCGGCCCCGACGCCGACATCCTGCCCGGCAACTGCCTGCCCATCGCCAACATCCCCGTGGGCGAGCTGATCCACTGCATCGAGCTCTACCCCGGCAAGGGCGCCCAGCTGGTGCGCGCCGCCGGTGAGGCCGCCCAGCTGATGGCCAAGGAGAACGGCATGGCGCAGGTCCGCCTGCCCTCCGGCGAGGTCCGCTACGTCCGAGAGGAGTGCAAGGCCACCATCGGCCAGGTGGGCAACACCGACTGGGCCAACATCCAGATCGGCAAGGCCGGCCGCAAGCGCCACATGGGCTGGCGGCCCACCGTCCGCGGCTCCGTCATGAACCCCAATGACCACCCCCACGGCGGCGGCGAGGGCAAGAGCCCGGTCGGCCGTCCCGGCCCGGTGACCCCCTGGGGCAAGCCCGCCATGGGCTACAAGACCCGCAAGGGCAAGAACCGCACCGAGAAGTTCATCGTCAAGCACCGCAACGCGAAGTAAGGGAGGCAGTCATTAGATGAGCAGAAGTATCAAGAAGGGCCCCTTTTGCGCTCCCGAGCTGCTGAAGCGGGTCGACGAGATGAATCAGACCGGCGAGAAGAAGGTGCTGAAGACCTGGAGCCGCGCCTCCACCATCTTCCCCGCCTTCGTCGGACACACCTTTGCCGTGCACGACGGCCGCAAGCACGTGCCCGTCTACGTGACCGAGGACATGGTGGGCCACAAGCTGGGCGAGTTCGCCCCCACCCGCACCTTCCGCGGCCACGCCGGCAGCAAGACTGGTAAGTAAGGAGGAGGAGAGAACATGGAAGCCAAAGCACATCTGAGATATGCCCGAATCTCTCCCCGCAAGGTGCAGATTGTCTGCGACCTGATCCGCGGCAAGAGCGTGGCCCAGGCCACCGCCATCCTCATGGGTACTCCCAAGGCCGCCTCTGAGCTGCTGCTGAAGCTCCTCAAGAGCGCCGCCGCCAACGCGGAGAACAACCACCAGATGGACCCCGAGAAGCTGTACGTCTCCCAGGTGTTCGCCTGCCCCGGCCCCATCCTGAAGCGGATGATGCCCCGGGCCCAGGGCCGCGCCTATCGGATCAACAAGCGCACTTCTCACATCACCATCGCGGTGGCCGAGCGCTAAGGGAGGAGGAAGAATATGGGACAGAAAGTGAATCCCCACGGCCTGCGCGTGGGCGTCATTAAGGACTGGGACTCCCGCTGGTTTGCCCGCAACGAGAAGGTGGGCGACCTGCTGGTGGAGGACAAGAAGATCCGGGACTACCTGAAGAAGACCCTGTATTCCGCCGGTGTTCCCAAGATCGAGATCGAGCGCGACAATGCCAAGGTGCGCATCTACCTGCACTGCGCCCGCCCCGGCGTGGTCATCGGCAAGGGCGGCGAGCAGATTGAGCAGTACCGCCTGCAGCTGGAGAAGATGATCGGCAAGAGCGTGGCCCTCAACATCGTGGAGGTCAAGCAGGTGGACACCAACGCCCAGCTGGTGGCCGAGAACATCGCCCAGCAGCTGGAGAAGCGCATCGGCTTCCGCCGGGCCATGAAGAACGCCATGGGCCGCGCCATGCGCATGGGCGCCCGCGGCATCAAGACCCAGGTGTCCGGCCGTCTGGGCGGCGCTGAGATCGCCCGCACCGAGCACTATCACGACGGCACCATTCCCCTGCAGACCCTGCGTGCCGACATCGACTACGGCTTTGCCGAGGCTGCCACCACCTACGGCCGCATCGGCGTGAAGGTGTGGATCTACAAGGGCGAGGTGCTGACCCAGACCCTGCGCACCACCCCCCGCACCATCGACACCAAGAACTTCAAGGAGCGCTCTGAGCGTCCCCGCCGCCGCGACGGCGACCGCAGAGGCGGCTTCAACCGCAACGGAGGCTTCAACCGCAACGGCGGCCGGCCCCAGGGCGGCTTTAACAACAACCGTCCCCAGGGCGGCGCGAACCGTCCCCAGGGCGGCGCCCGTCCCGCTGCTCCCAAGGAAGGAGGCTCCAACTAATGCTGCTGCCTAAGAGAGTGAAATACCGCCGCGTCCACCGCGGCCGCATGAAGGGCAAGGCCCTGAAGGGCAACACCGTGACCTACGGCGATTTTGGCCTGCAGGCCACCGAGCCCAGCTGGATCACCAGCAACCAGATCGAGGCCGCCCGTATCGCCATGACCCGCTACACCAAGCGCGGCGGCAAGGTCTGGATCAAGATCTTCCCCGACAAGCCCGTCACCGAGAAGCCCGCTGAGACCCGAATGGGTTCCGGTAAGGGCTCCCCCGAGTACTGGGTGGCCGTGGTCAAGCCCGGCCGTGTTATGTTCGAGATCGCCGGCGTCTCCGAGGAGATCGCCCGCGAGGCCCTGCGTCTGGCCTCCCACAAGCTGCCTGTCAAGTGCAAGATCGTGGCGAAGCAGACCGCCGAGACCGAGAATGGTGGTGAATGAAGATGAAGGCTACTGAAATCCGCAAGATGAGCGCCGCCGAGCTGGAGAGCAAGCTGGGCGAGCTGAAAAAGGATCTCTTCCAGCTGCGTCTTCAGCACGCCACCAATCAGCTGGAGAACCCGGTGAGGATCGCTGAGGTCAAGAAGGACATCGCCCGTGTCAAGACCATCATCCGCGAGCAGCAGCTCGCAGGCCGCTAAGAAGGAGGGACCAGAACATGGAGAACAGAACTTCTTCCCGCAAGACCAGGACCGGCCTGGTGGTCTCTGATAAGATGGACAAGACCGTTGTGGTCGCCATCGCCGACCGCGTGGCCCATCCGCTGTATAAGAAGATCGTTAAGAGCACCTACAAGCTGAAGGCGCACGACGAGAAGAACGAGTGTGGCATCGGCGACCGCGTGCGGGTCATGGAGACCCGTCCCCTGTCCAAGGACAAGCGCTGGCGCGTCGTCGAGATCATCGAGAAGGCGAAGTAAGGAGGTGCGGTCATGATTCAGCAGGAAACCTATCTGAAGGTGGCCGACAACACCGGCGCCAAGGAGATTAAGACCATCCGCGTGCTGGGCGGCTCCAGCCGGAAGTATGGCAACATCGGCGACGTGATCGTCGCCTCCGTCCGCAAGGCCCAGCCCGGCGGCACGGTGAAGAAGGGCGAGGTGGTCAAGGCCGTCATCGTCCGCTCTGTCAAGGGCGTGCGCCGCTCCGACGGCAGCTATGTCCGCTTTGACGAGAACGCCGCCGTCCTCATCAAGGACGACAAGAATCCCCGCGGGACCCGTATCTTTGGGCCCGTGGCCCGTGAGCTGCGTGACAAGGATTACATGAAGATCCTCTCACTGGCTCCCGAAGTGCTGTAAGGGGGTAGGAGAAAGCATGAAGAAGATGAGCATTCGCAAGGACGACACCGTCATCGTCCTGTCCGGCAAGGACAAGGGCAAGCAGGGCAAGGTCCTGGAGGTCATGCCCAAGGATGGCAAGGTGGTTGTGGAGAAGATCAATGTGGTCTCCCGCCACACCAAGCCCCGCCGCCAGGGCGAGCAGGGCGGCATCCTGAAGAAGGAGGCCCCCATCTACGCCTGCAAGGTGCAGTGCGTCTGCCCCAAGTGCGGCAAGCCCACCCGCGCCGCCCACAAGCTGATGGACGGCGGCAAGAAGGTCCGCATCTGCAAGAAGTGCGGCGCCGAGATCTGAGAGAGGAGGAGTGAACAACATGGCTGATAAGAAAGTGCCCAACCTGAAGGCGAAGTACCAGGCCGAGGTCGCTCCTGCTCTGATGCAGAAGTTCGGCTACAAGAGCACCATGCAGATCCCCAAGATCGACAAGATCGTGGTCAACTGCGGCTGCGGCGAGGCCCGCGACAACTCCAAGGTGCTGGAGGCCGTGGTGGGCGACCTGACCAAGATCACCGGCCAGAAGGCCATCATCACCAAGGCCAAGAAGTCCGTGGCCAACTTCAAGCTGCGCGAGGGCATGCCCATCGGCGCCAAGGTCACCCTGCGTGCCGACCGCATGTGGGAGTTCCTGGACCGCCTGTTCAACGTGGCCCTGCCCCGCGTGCGCGACTTCCGCGGCATCAACCCCAACTCCTTCGACGGCCGCGGCAACTACGCCCTGGGCATCAAGGAGCAGCTGATCTTCCCGGAGATCGAGTATGACAAGATCGACAAGATCCGCGGCCTGGACGTGGTCATCTGCACCACCGCCCAGACCGACGAAGAGGCCAAGGAGCTCCTGTCCCTGATCGGCGCTCCCTTTGCCCGGTAAAGGAGGAGAACGAAATGGCGAAGAAGTCTATGATCCTGAAGCAGCAGGCGGAGCCCAAGTTCTCCACCCGCCGCTACAACCGCTGCAAGATCTGCGGCCGTCCCCACGCCTACCTGCGGGACTACGGCATCTGCCGTATCTGCTTCCGCGAGCTGGCTTACAAGGGCCAGATCCCCGGCGTCAAGAAGGCGTCTTGGTAAATCTCGTTCCGCCATGCTGCGTTGCGGCGGCTCGACGTACACAAAGTACGCCTTCGCCGCCGCGCCTTGCCTGACGAAACGATCTTCACCAATCCGCACTGTCCCGGGTAACCGCCTCCCTGCAAGGCAATTGACCCGACACCACCCGAATGGGCAGGGCGGGGGCTTGCCCCCGCCGTCCTGTTCCGGTTTGTGTAAATATACCCTGTGACCCAGCGCCTTTCTCCTGACAAAATCCAGCGAAGCGGATTTGTCGGGGAGGGGGAGGAGCAAGGAAGCGGACCGGATGTCCGCCGTTCGGCGGACGGAGGGGAGCGGACTTTGCTCCAACGACGGCAACAGGTCGCAGCTGCCTAACTGCGATACCTTGCCGCTGCCACCGGCGAAGGCCGGTAATCTGAACAGGAGGTAAACATCATGCACATTACGGATCCCATTGCGGATATGCTCACCCGCATCCGCAACGCGAACAACGCCAAGCATGACACCGTGGACGTGCCTGCGTCCAACATGAAGAAGGCCATCGCGCAGATCCTGCTGGACGAGGGCTATATCAAGAACTTCCAGCTCATCGACGACGGCACCCAGGGCGTTATCCGCGTCACTCTGAAGTACAACCCCGGCAAGGAGAAGGTTATCACCGGCCTGCGCCGCGTCTCCAAGCCCGGCCTGCGTGTCTATGCCGGTGCTGACGAGCTGCCCCGGGTCCTCCGCGGCCTGGGCATTGCCATCGTGTCCACGTCCAAGGGCGTCATGACTGACAAGGCCGCCCGCGCAGCCCATGTCGGCGGCGAGGTCCTGGCGTTTGTCTGGTAAGGAGGGAGAGTAGAATATGTCTCGTATCGGAAGAATGCCGATCTCCATCCCCGCCGGTGTGGACGTGAAGATCGAAGCCGGTAACCTGGTTACCGTGAAGGGGCCCAAGGGCACCCTGACCCAGCAGCTGCACCCCGCCATGACCATCACCCAGGAGGGCGAGGTCATCCATGTCACCCGCCCCAACGACGCCAAGGAGAACCGGAGCCTGCACGGCCTGACCCGCACCCTGCTCAACAACATGATCGTGGGTGTGACCGAGGGCTTCAAGAAGGAGCTGGACGTGAACGGCGTCGGCTACCGCGTGGCCAAGGAGGGCAACAAGCTGGTCATGAACCTGGGCTATTCCCACCAGGTCACCATGGAGGAGAAGGACGGCATCAGCATCGAGTGCCCCAGCGCCAACAAGATCGTCATCAGCGGCGTTGACAAGCAGAAGGTGGGCCAGTTCGCCGCCGAAGTGAGAGAGAAGCGCCCGCCTGAGCCTTACAAGGGCAAGGGCATCAAATACACCGACGAGGTCATCCGCCGCAAGGAAGGCAAGACCGGCGTCAAGAAGAAATAAGGAGGTGTGCCACTATGATCAACAGACCCGATACCAACGCTCAGCGGCTTAAGCGCCACAAGAGAGTGCGCGGCAAGATTTCCGGCACGCCCGAGCGTCCCCGCCTGAACGTGTTCCGCAGCAACACCAACATCTACGCCCAGGTCATCGACGACGTGACCGGCAAGACGCTGGCGTCTGCTTCCTCCCTGGAGAAGGGCTTTGAGGGCAAGGGCTCCGACTGCGAGGCCGCCAAGAAGGTGGGCCTGGCCGTCGCCGAGCGCGCCAAGGCCGCCGGCATCGAGACCGTCGTGTTTGACCGCGGCGGCTACGTGTACCACGGCCGCGTGCAGGCCCTGGCCGAGGGCGCCCGCGAGGGCGGCCTGCAGTTCTAAGGGAGGAGGAAACGAAATATGCCTAGATTTGAAAGAGAACCCAGCGAGTTCACCGAAAAGCTGGTTGCCCTCAACCGCGTGTCCAAGACCGTCAAGGGCGGCCGCGTCATGAAGTTCGCCGCGCTGATGGTCGTGGGCGACGAGAAGGGCCGCGTGGGCTTCGGCACCGGCAAGGCCGCCGAGGTGCCCGAGGCCATCCGCAAGGGCATTGAGGACGCCAAGAAGAACATGGTGACCATCACCCGCTCCGGCACCACCATCCCCCACGAGGTGATCGGCGAGTTCGGCGCCGGCCGCGTGCTCCTCAAGCCCGCCGCCCCCGGTACCGGCATCATCGCCGGCGGCCCCGTCCGCGCCGTCATGGAGGCCGTGGGCATCCGTGACATCCGCGCCAAGTGCCTGCGCTCCAACAATCCGCAGAACGTGGTCTCCGCCACCTTTGAGGGCCTGAAGTCCCTGCGCGGCCCCGAGGAGATCGCCCGCATCCGCGGCAAGAGCGTCAGCGAGATCGTAGGTTAAGGAGGGCCGTGAACATGGCTAATCTGAACATCAAGCTGGTCAAGAGCCTGAACGGCCGGATCGCCAAGCATAAGGCCACCGCCGAGGCTCTGGGCCTGCGCAAGATCGGCGACACCACCGTGCAGCCCGACAACGAGGCGACCCGCGGCAAGATTGCCCACATCGGCTACCTGCTGCAGGTCACCGAGGAACAGTAAGGAGGTGCGCGAAATGAATCTGCATGAGCTTTCTCCCGCTGCCGGCTCCAACCCCAAGGCCTACCGCAAGGGCCGCGGTCACGGCTCCGGCAACGGCAAGACCGCCGGCCGCGGCCAGAAGGGCCAGTGGGCCCGCTCCGGCGGCGGCGTGCGCGTGGGCTTTGAGGGCGGCCAGATGCCTCTGACCCGCCGCATCCCCAAGCGGGGCTTCCACAACATCTTTGCCAAACCCCTGGAGGCCATCAACGTCTCCGCCCTGAATCAGTTTGAGGACGGCGCCACGGTCAACGTGTGCGACCTTCTGGAGAAGGGCATCCTCTCCAAGTGCGAGTACGGCTACAAGGTGCTGGGCAACGGCACCCTGACCAAGAAGCTGATTGTCCGTGCCTCCGCTTTCTCCGCCTCCGCCAAGGAGAAAATCGTCGCGGCAGGTGGAAAGTACGAGGTGGTATAAGTGATCGAGACCATCCGCAACGCGTGGAAGATCCCGGAGCTGCGCAAGAAGATCCTCTTCACGGTGTTCGCCCTGCTGGTGTTCCGGCTGGGCTCCGTGGTGCCCGTGCCCTTTATCGACAGCGATCTGCTCAGTCAGACCATGAACAGCATGGGCGGCATCTTCTCCCTGCTGGGCGCCATGAACGGCACGGCCTTCTCCATGGCGGCCGTGTTCGCGCTGGGCGTGCAGCCATATATCAACAGCTCCATCATCATCCAGCTGCTCACCGTCGCCATCCCCGCCCTGGAGCGCATGGCCAAGGAGGGCGGCGAGGAGGGCCGGAAGAAGCTTGCGGCCATCACCCGTTACGTCACCGTAGCCATCGGACTGCTGCAGGGCTTCGGCTACTACACCATCATCCGCAGCTACGACGCCACCATGCCCATGCTGGACACCGCCGGCCTGCCCGGCTGGTGGGCGGCCATCGTCATTGTCCTGTGCTTCACCGCCGGCTCCGCCTTTGTCATGTGGCTGGGTGAGCAGATCACCGAGTTCGGCATCGGCAACGGCATCTCCATCATCCTGTTCGC
>CALWXU010000188.1 GCA_944385585.1 uncultured Flavonifractor sp. | reverse complement strand
TTTAGTTCTGCTTCTGTGTGCTGGTTTGGATGGCTGTGGGGCCGCCGGGACTGGCAAACCAGGGATTCTGCTCTGCCATCCCAGCGAGCCCTCCAGAAGTAGATATACGACCGGCTTTTGTTATACTTCCGGCTTGCCCGGCTGACGCCGTATTTCTCCGCGTACTTCATCAGGGATTGCCGATACGCCATGTCCTGTGTTATACTCTTGCTCATGAAGGATATGGCCCCCTCTCGTCAAGTTGTTGTCTGCAACTCCAACTTTAACCGATGAGGCCTTATCCTTCATCCTTTTTCTTCACTTGTCCAATATGTATTGTAATCCTACACTTTTTGTCAGGCCATCTGATGATTAAACTTGATCAGTCACTCGATAAATTCCCGAGTTGCTCCTTGTCCGCCGTTTTGAGTGGACACAAAATCGCAGATTGTTTTGACTTCCTCTACCGCATCTGCTGGGCAGTCTTTTATGGCACACTCTTTCATACAGGCAATCCTTTAATTCCCTTACTAGCTCTCGTTTTTCTTGAACAGCCTTTCTAAGATAGATTGTAAGATTTTTGGGCAAAATTTTTTTGCCGTCTGTTTTACCATTACACTGCGGGGAATTGATGCAAAATCCACCTCTGTATTATGGCTAACATGATCCGCAGATGATCCGGATGATCCACAGCTTTGGTTGAGGGAAAATTGTTTTAATCTCTCTTGAAGCTGCCATATTGTTGAGCATCCAAAATTCCGATTGACTTCTGCCAATTGATAGGCCAAGTTGGTATACTCCAGTTCCGCAAGTCTATCGCACATCACATACCCACAGTAATAGCCTGCTACCTGCAGCAAAAGCCCCCATACGCAGTCTACAAACTGGTAAATCCCTTTATTGGATATGGTTGTCAACAGCTCCAATTCCGCTTCACCACAGCGTTGGATAACATCCTGTACCGCCTTCCCTCTGCACCAAAACACGCCGTAGTACGGAGATATAGGGCCTTTATTCGTCATAAAAGGGATATGCAGCAAATCAGCAAATGTTTTCAGCTCTTGCCTATAATTCTGACTCTCTTTTCCGTAATAACTCCAATACTGTCCCCAATACATATTGGGAATAGTCAACATTCCCAACCGTTTGTTCTCCTCAAAAACCTGTATGACATTTTTTACATAGTACTCTGAAGCCATCAGCGATTCGGCACATCTGTATCCTGCTTCCCGTCTGGAGGTGTCCGTAATTCCCCCGTTGAAATGTATGACGGCAATATAATCATATTGGGCCGATATTTGAGCCAACCTCAAAAGAACCGACCGCGCTCTCTGCTCGACTGGCGCATATTCTATATTTATCGGCTTTCCAATATATTGTTGCAGATTGCCCTCCCATGATACTTCCTCTGATTCGCAGGTCAAATAAAAGTCAGTCCCTTTCGGGAAGTTTTTGAAGTATTCCGCATAGCGCGATATACAGTTTTCTTTTGAAAGATACAAAATGACCGCCTGGGAAGACCTCTTAGCTGTCATCACGCTTTGCGTAGTCATTTTCGTAGGCAAAATATAATTCAGATGAAGCGTGTGATAGACATCATACTGGTTGCAAGTTCGGAGGATGTTCTCCCAAATCACGTCTGTTGGATAGTCTGTCTCTTCTTCTATATAACGGAATGCATCACGGGCGGGATATCCAAGCGTCCCTCTAAGGATATTTTGATAAGGGTGAAAAAATAATCTTCGCTTTAAAAGCGGGGAATGATATTTCTGCAATAGCTGTTGGGGAAAGTTCAGCGCAGGATATACGCTTCCAGTACTATCAACTGTAGTATCCGCAAAGGCTCTCCACCGAAATCCTAGATTTGCAAAGTGCTCTGTAAAAATCGCCTCATGCCGGCTCACAGCACTTTCGTAGCTTTCAATTGGCGGGCGGCTCTCCCAATATGCGCGAAATTCATAGGAAGAAAGCATGGTTCTCCGGACAGCAATAAAATGTGATTGCAAATGCTCTGGAATATATTTTCCCTGAAACCAGATTGGTGCATGATCTACACGATGATGAATTGAAATCCCCCAAAAATCCACATCATGTTGATCCATTACCTCAAAGACATTTTCGAATGGATAGATGGGGGCAAAATTTGTGAAATTGAACATGATCAGTTCATCATAGTCCCGCAACACATCCCATCCAATCCATTCAATCGCCGTTTTATACGCCCAGACATCGAACCCCTTATTTTCTCTTACAATGATATCTGAGGTAAATTTGGAAAATAGTTTTCGTCCCATTGCATCCAGTTTCCCATTACACACCACGATCAACCGATCACAGTATTGACTGAAGTCTTGAAGAATTAAGCGATTATATTGGTCTACAATTCCGTCCGCGTCATAAAAAAAATAAATAGCGATCCTTCTCATTGTGCCACCTCTGGTCCGTATCGAACCTTACTTCTCCTGCGCCTTTATCATGGCATCCAATCTTTCAGAGTCACTCAGAGACAGCACTGAAAAGGGGATGCCTTTTTTCTGAAAATAAAATTCGAGATGCCTAAAATAAATCTCTTTTTCTGAGGGTTTTGAAAAACGCCACAGATAATACTGGTAGTCCGTCATGTATTCGTGCGGGATCAGATAGCAAAGTGCATAAAAACTTAAATATTCATTGCTTGCACAGCAGGGCTCTTCTTGAAAACTGTGCGCAGATGCATAATAAGAAGGGCACGGTAAAAAAGTGTATGTCTTTTTACCATAATACATCGCCTCCATTGAGACGTTAGAGAGGATACTGGCAATCTCTTCACAGTTAAGAATAAAATCGATCGCCGTTTGATTTGAGTTCTCCATGCAGGACGAAAACATGGGATATTGCGCCCCAAACGGATCACCCGGGTGTTTTCTTACCAGCATATTTTCAGTTCCATATTTTTTCCGAGCTTGAATCAGCAATTCTGCATCGTTAAAAAAAGTTCGATACAGGCAAAGTGGATCTGATGCATATCCTAAGGCAACCCCAATCTTTTTGATTGGTGCTTTCCCCACACGTTTTAATATCGAAAGCTGATCTTTATTTAGAAATATAGACAATAATTCTTTCGCCGTAAAAATAGGCATATGGCCCTCATGGCACACATCACAAAATTGGGAGTACCGCTTTTCTATCGTTTGTCCTCCCTGCAAATTTTCCAGATCCCAAAATGCCGTCTTGATGTAATTTTTTTCTCGGAATGTTCCTCTTTCCAAATGCACTACAGGTATTCTGAATTCTTCCGCAACAGCCGTTAAGGACGGAAGGTGCCGCAACACAGCAAATGCCTCAATCGGTTCTGTGTAATCTCTGTGGATTTTTTGAATAATCTCTCGGATTTGATCTGCCAGCGGAGAAAATACCTCTTTCAATAAAAAGCAGTCTGCGTCCATGATAGAACCTTTTTCGCATATCAATATGTCTATCAGCTGGTTAGGGATTTTGTACTGGCCGATTCTGTTCAAATCGTCGTTTTTGGGTAGGCAATATTCCTCCAT
The DNA here is from genome assembly GCA_944385585.1 of uncultured Flavonifractor sp. GTDB lineage: Bacteria > Bacillota > Clostridia > Oscillospirales > Oscillospiraceae > Flavonifractor. The sequence continues at coordinate 11,195 of CALWXU010000188.1, read as the reverse complement.
GGACGCTCTATTTTTATCATATGCCTCCCTTCGGCCATTAGCCGCAAAGTACTTTGGCGAATTGAAGTAGATTTCCTGTGCAACAATAGGCCAGTGTTTTTCTTTGCATACTTCCAACCATTTATAAAAATACCAAAGGTACGGTGCCTCATTGTATGGGGCCAATGTGAACACAAAAGGGACAATCACAGGATCATACACCATCCTCTCGATAAACACCGCCTGTTACAACACACTTCAATCGGCGCAAACCATTCCAAAGCCCCCTCGGGAAACACGTTTTGATGACTTTTCCCTCTCGGCTTTATCTTTTCCTCGTCTACATAGATCCAGCCCATTTCCCCTCATTTATATTTTCGAGGGCATTCCAAACGCCTATAGGACACATCCATTGGACAAATCTTTTCAAGGTGCTGCAAGTCTTTGGTGCGACTATAGTAACATTGGGAACGTTAATTGGCGTAGTTTTATATGGGGCAAATGCTACGATTCATTCTTTGTTATTAAAAAATAGATTTCCTCTCTCTTCATTTCGCTCACACACCCTCTACAAATCCAATATTTTTACAATTTCTAAACAGTTATCCACTAACATGACCGATAGTGGAACGTGATCGTGTATTTCTGGTGTAAAACCAAACCCATAGGTCACACCTAAAAAAGAAACTCCGCAGGCTCTCGCTCCACTCAAATCATGGATACTGTCTCCAACCAAAACCGCACGTTGAGGGGGGACGTGTGTATATTCGAGGCACATTTGAATCATCTGCATCTTTGTCCTGGTATCGTTATCGTCCATCCCATGCACAACAGAGAAGAAGTCTAATATTCCCAGATAATGAAGTAACATACCTACAAATCGTTCTGCCTTCAAAGTGGCAACACTAAGCTGCACTCCAAGAGACCGAAGTTGCTGTAGCGTTTCTAGTATACCTGGATAAAGTGTCGCTTCATAAATACCCTTTTCCGCATAATAAGAGCGGTAGAATGTCAAGGCTCGTCTGGCATCTACTTCCGAAAACCCAAACCTGTCCCGATAGATCTGCAGCAGAGGCCCACCAATAACTGACCGCAGTTCGCCCAAAGGTGGCTCCGGTCTGCCCATCATTTTGTGGGCATAGCGGTGGCTGTTAACAATCCCTGGAGACGTATCAGCCAGGGTTCCATCCAGATCAAACACAACCAGTTGATATTTCATAAAACGGAATACCTCGTCGGCGTAAGAAAGCGATGTGGCGTGCCATCCAACGCCATTTTTAGTTGTCTGGATATATCGGCGTTCTTCTGCTCCGCCGCCTTCCGATTCATCATTGTCTTATAGGATGCCACGCAGTAATTGTTAGAGGAGTCCACATCAAACCCATCAAAACCCGCCAACGCAATCTGGGATATGCCAGACAATACCAGTAGCCGGATCAACATGGCGCCCGCATTGTCGGACGAATGTCCCTCGCCCAGGTAACTGGTATAGTTGACAAATTTGATGTTGCCGGATAAATCACGTATGAGATTGGAGGTTGCCACCACGCAAGGGAATGCAGAGACCGCTTCACTCAAAGAGCCCAGCCGCTTCCGGTTGCTGATGAAGAGCAGATCAGCCGTATACTGCTCTGGAGCAAAGTTCACTGCGATTACAACAGGAACTTCCGTGTCAATATATTGCTGAATCTCTTTTTGTGAAGAATTCAGGCTGGCGCCGGGTGCCAGCAGCAGAGCTGCCCTCCCGTTCAACTGTTGCGCCAGCTCTCGCCGCACATCCAAGTCGTCGATCTGGCAGTCCTGCAGAGAAAGGTAGAGACGCTCCACAAGATCCTGATGGTACATATCCCGTTGATCGGACGGGAGCAGACTGAGAATTTTGGAGATATCCTCCATATTCAAGGTTTCCTTTTGGAGCAGATAGGCGGCGTAATTGGGATGACATTTCTCCACTGCAGACAAAAAGTACGGCAGATCATACCCCCACCGCTGTTCAGCGTAGATGCTGAACAGGTACCTATCTGCAATAGCAAGCAAATGAGAGATTCGGTATTTCTGCACGATATTGACGTTGATATACTCTGCCAGTAGTTCTGTGGCAAGATTTCCCACCCCTCTGCCCATACCATAGACCGAGGCATCAATGATGATCTCCCGCTTGGTGTTCATCCGCATGAGCTCCTGCGCGTTGGAAAAGGAGAGCTGCAGATTGTTGTGGGAGTGGAACCCGACCTTGACCGTCGGATTCAGGTTATGGTCGATGAGGTAGAACAGTCGCAGTAGGTCATGCCGGTAGAGTATGCCCAGCGTATCTACCAGGTAAAAGGCGAAGGGCTCCAGGCGGTTCACATCGGAGATCAGTTGAAGCAACTCCGCATCCGAATACGACGTGGTTCCGACGGGCTGAATAAAGATGCGGTACCCTTTCTCCATTAAAGTCGTGGCCGCAAGCTTTGCTTCCTCCCACTCGTGCTTGTGGAAGGTCAGGCGGATCCCATCAATGGAACTGCCGTCGTTGGGAAGAATTTTTTCGGGGGCGATATCTCCCAACGCGATCATGGCCACATACATACTATTTTTTTGTTTCGGGGCAATCAGGGGTGTGATTTGGGACACGCAGGAGAACACCGACTGGTTTGGATCATAGGGAACATCTCGCAGAAAACCGCACTCTATTATATCAATACCTGCATATGTAAGGCCGGTAATGATGTCATTGATTTCCGCTTTTCCAAACTTCCAATGGTTGATGTAACCGCCGTCCCGAAGGGTACAATCTAAAATTTGAATGTGATTCATATGTTTAACTCTCCGCTTTCCAGTTTGCGTTGCATAATGCGGCGCACCTTTTCCAGATCTTTTAAAGTATCCACAGAAAGCGATTCCGAATCGATCTCTGTAAAACAGATTTCCTTCCCATTTTCTATAAAACGCAAATGATCGATATCCTCAATTTTTTCCAGAATACCTTGCCCTGAATTGACAAAGAAATCGAGCCCTTCTTTTGTGAAGACCTCAATCCCCACATACTTATAATAGGAAAAGAAAAGGGTTCCTTTGGGATAAGGTACCGGGGTTCGGGACATATAGACCCCTTTTCTGGACTTCGACAAGACCACCTTGATATTAGCAGAATCAATCGTTTCGATGGGGTCTGTCAATTTCCTTACGGCCCCATGATAGTATTCCTGCAGAGATACGGCATCACACAGCACCCGGTGGATAGAGTCCGGATCGATAAGTGGTTCATCGCCGTTGACGCAAACATAATAATCCGCCTGTATTTGCTCAGATACAGATTGGACACGAGAAATATGTTCTGGACACTCAGGGGTCATCAAGCATTTGACCGACAGGGCCTCACATTGTGAACGAATTCGCTCATCGTCGGTAGCCACATAAACCTCGTTGACTTCCGGAACTTTTTTTACCTGGCTATAGACCCACCAAACCATCGGCTTACCGCAAATATCCATAAGGGGCTTTCCGGGAAACCGGCTGGACGCATACCGGGCAGGGATCACACCGATTACTTTCATACTGTGCTCCGCTCCTTTATCCATCTCATATTTAGATCGTGGTGTCACAAAACGCCGCACTGCACCAACTGAACGGCAAACTGAAAAAGTGGCAGGGGCATTTTCAATGTGACCAGTTCAAACAGTGTCGTTGTAAGATTCTGCTTCCTCATCCGCCACAACTGTCTTCCCGAATGCGGTCGCTTTTGGTAATAGGCTATCCGAGCCTCGGCCCATTCCAGGGCGCTATCCATCTCCAGTGTAGGAAACCTCTGGTGAATCTCCATCATCCGCCGATGAAATGTCTGGATGCGCACCGTAAAGTAATCCTTCTTCGTATAAACACCGGATAGAACAGCCGTCTGATTCCCACCGTGGATACGGTAGCGAACCAGCGGCTCCATCAGGGACTGGATTTCGCCCTGGTAGGCGCAGTACAGCGCTAAATAGTGGTCATGCACCATATCCGGCAGAAATGGCAGAGCCCCGCGGGCCACTTCTGCCCGCAGCAGCATGGTACATCCGATGACAAAATTTCGATACATCAGCCCTGAGGCCAGACCCCCACCGCTACGAAATACGTGGCGCTTCCGGAGCTTTGTAATGCTGTTGGCCAGAATCTCTCCGTGACCATCAACCGCCAGAACATCACTACACACCAGTTGGGCACCGTTGCGTTCCAGTGCCTCTTGGAGAATGGACAGCTTTTCCGGCAGCCACACATCATCCTGGTCGCAGTAGGCGAAATATTCCCCTTCTGCCTCCCGGGTCAACCGCTCAAAGGTCAGGTTGGAGCCTAAATTCTTCTCATTGCGCCCGATTTGATAGGGAAATCTGGTTATACACTGCTCCACCAGGGCCTGGATCTCCACATGGGGCACGGTAGGGGAGCAGTCATCCCGGACATAGAGCCGCAGATTGGGATAGGTCTGGGCGTTGAGGGAGTCCAGCTGCTCCTTGAGCCAGTCCATACGCGGCTCATACACCGCCATCAAAATCGAAATTAGCGGCTTACCGGTTTCCATACATCCGCTCATAGTAGGTCTGATACTCCCCATTGACGATGTTTTCCCACCAAGGCCGATTGTCCAGATACCACTGGATTGTCTTCTGTATCCCGTCTTCAAATTTGGTGGTGGGGAGCCAGCCCAGCTCCTGATGGATAAAGGATGGATCGATGGCATAGCGCATATCGTGGCCCTTCCGGTCAGTCACATAGGTAATCAGACTCTCCGGCTTCCCCAGGGATTTGCAGATTAACCTGACAATATCAATGTTGTGCATCTCGTTGTGGCCGCCGATATTGTAGACCTGGCCCGGCTCACCCTTTTCCAGAATGAGATCAATGGCTGCGCAGTGATCCTCTACATACAGCCAGTCACGCACGTTCAGCCCCTCTCCGTAGACCGGCAGGAGCTTGTCTGCCAGGGCGTTGGCGATCATCAAGGGGATCAGCTTCTCCGGGAACTGATAGGGGCCGTAGTTGTTGGAACACCGGCTGATGGTGATAGGCAGGCCGTAAGTCCGCTGATACGCGTTGCATAGCAGATCGGCCGATGCCTTGGAGGCGGAGTAGGGGCTGGAGGTGTGCAGCGGCGTCTGTTCGGTGAAGAACAGATCCGGTCGGTCCAGGGGCAGATCGCCGTACACCTCGTCGGTAGACACCTGGTGGTAACGCTTCACCCCGTACTTCCGACAGGCGTCCAGCAGTACCTGGGTGCCCATCACATTGGTCTCCAGAAAGACGGCCGGGTTCTCGATGGAGCGGTCTACGTGGCTCTCCGCCGCAAAATTCACCACCACATCCGGTTTTTCCGTTGCAAAGATCCCGTAAATAGTCGTACGGTCGGCTATGTCCGCACGGACAAACTTGAACTGGGGATCATCCATCACGGAGGCCAGCGTCTCCAGATTCCCTGCGTAAGTGAGCTTGTCCACGCATAATAGATGGTACTCCGGGTGAGCTTTCCGCATATAAAAAATGAAATTGCTACCGATAAAGCCGGCTCCACCGGTGATCAAAATCTTCATGTCTGCCCTCGTTCCTTAAAGATTAGTAACCGCATCCTTGAGGAATGGGGATTCCGAGTCTTTTTTGGACAGAATCGGCTCTGCCACACCCCAGTTGATCCCCAGCTCTGGATCGTTCCACCGGATCCCCCCGTCGGCCTCCGGCGCATAGTAGTTATCCGCCTTGTAGAGAAACTCCACGTGATCTGTCAGAGTCACGAAGCCGTGGCCGAAGCCGCGGGGGATAAGGAGCTGGCGCTTGTTCTCCTCAGACAGCTCCACGCTTACCCATTGCTTGTAAGTAGGGCTGGATGGGCGCAGATCCACCGCCACATCCAGTACCGCTCCCCGCACACAGCGCACCAGCTTGGCCTGGGCTTTCTCCCCCCGCTGGAAGTGGATCCCACGCAGAGTCCCTTTCACCGAGGAGGATGAGTGGTTGTCCTGCACGAAGTCATAAAACAGGCCGGCCTTTTCAAACTCCTGCTTGGACCAGCTCTCCATAAAGAAGCCCCGGTGATCACCAAATACCTTGGGCTCCACAATCATCACACCATCCAGCTTTGTTTTGATAAATTCCATAGGGCACCTCTCAATATAGGATCTTGTGTTCCGCCACCGCTCGGAGGTGGGCTCCGTAGGGGGAGTTCCCATAGCGCCCTGCCGCGGACAGCAGCGTCTTCTGATCAATCCAGCCGTTGTGGTAGGAGATCTCCTCCAGGGCCGCGATTTGATTGCCGGTGCGGGCTTCCACCACTTGCACAAATTCCGCTGCCTCTGACAGGGAATCGATGGTACCGGTATCCAGCCAGGCATAGCCGCGCCCCAGCGTGATCACCCGCAGTAAGCCCTCTTCCAAGTAAATCCGGTTTAGGTCTGTAATCTCTAACTCTCCCCGGGCCGATGGCTTCAGCACTTTTGCCCGCTGGCAGACTTTCTCGTCATAAAAATAAAGCCCTGTCACTGCATAATTGGACTTGGGGTGCTGGGGCTTCTCCTCAATGGAAATCGCCCGGCCAGACTGGTCAAATTCCACTACACCAAACCGCTCCGGATCATCCACATAGTAGCCGAAGACGGTGGCGCCCTGCTCCTGGGCCACGGCCCGCTTCAAATGGGCCGTCAGACCTGCCCCGTAGAAGACGTTGTCCCCCAAAATCATGGCGCACCGGTCACCTGCAACAAACTCCTCACCTAGGATAAATGCCTGGGCCAGGCCGTCCGGAGAGGGCTGTTCCTTGTAGGAGAGCTGAATTCCAAACTGGTTTCCGTCTCCCAGAAGCCTCTGAAAATTAGGGAGATCCTGGGGCGTGGAGATGATCAGGATGTCCCGGATTCCAGCCAGCATCAGGGTGGAAAGGGGATAGTAAATCATAGGCTTGTCATAGATGGGCAACAGCTGCTTGGACGTCACCAACGTCAGTGGATAGAGGCGGGTGCCGCTCCCGCCTGCCAACACAATTCCCTTCATACGTTCTGCCTCTTTTCTCTTTCTATCATGAATTCTCCCACCCCACAGAGAGCTGCTCTTCCTCCAAGAGCCGGTCCTGGGCCTGATCCACCAACAGGGAGATGCCGCGCTCAATGCCCTCCCGGGTGGTCTGGTACAGTTTCCTCAGGCACCGGGGACTGCCCTTCTCCTCCGGCACGCCGGCGGCCACACACAGCTGCCGGATCCCTATCGTCACGTTGGACCGGCCCATCGGCGTTCTCTCCCGGGTGAGGAAAATTGGTCCGCTTGAAATGTTGTTGCGCTTCGCATAGTCCAGTAGCTCCTGGCAGATGGTCTCCGGGAAGCGGATGAGTTCCTGGGAGTAGTTGTACTCGATGCACAGCCGCCCTGCCTGGGCCGCCTCCACCGTCAGGTGCTCCAGCTCGTGCACCGGCAGGTCTGTGTTACCAAACACCTTTACTAGAAGGTACACCCGCTCCTTTCCCAAGGCCTTTGCTGTGGCTAGGAGCCGCAAGTACTCCTTCCGGGTCAGCTCCGGCCGGGTCTCCTTCGGCACCCTCAGCTTGTCCGTCACCTGCAGTTCCCGAGCATGGACGTAGTCCAGATACCCATTGGCCGCCACGATGAACTGGTTTACCGCCGTGGCGGAGTAGCCGTCCTTGATCAGCTGCTCCCGCCATTGGCGCAGGGTGCCTGGGCGGATCACCTTGTCCCCGCCGGGCAGATCCCGATACAGCCGGCGCATCCCACGGCGGTAGTTTTCGATGGTGTCCGGTACCCGGCCCTTGGCCGCCAGACAGTCCAGGTAGCCCTCCACCTGTTCCGGCGTCAGGGCTGCTGCGGACTCACGTTTCTGATGTCTTGTCGTACCCTCATTCCGCACCAGCTCCTGCATACAGCCCCTCCCTGATTCATCACAGAATAAACATTTGGACCCAAAACAATATCAACGATTAGGATAGTATCCGCAACTTGAAAGTATTATAGTACACAGGTTGTCAAAAAGCAAGTCAGTCAAACAGAAATTGGCATGAAAAGAGGGCTGATTGGGCAAATCAGCTTGCATTTTTGCACCTATTTTACGCCGCACGGCTTTGTGCGGCGCTTTTTTTGCCCTAAAACAACGTCCAGCATCCACGTTTAGGGCTATCTGTTTATTTTGTTTATTTACTCTGGAAAAATGAGGCCCAGTCGCTCCATGCGGCGGGCATGCTCGGCACCGGATGAGATGAGATAGATTCGTGTGGTCTCCACCGAGGAATGGCCCAGCACATCGGCCAGCTGCACCACGTCCCGGCAGGCCCGGTAGAAGCACCGGGCGAACAGGTGCCGCAGGTTGTGGGGGAACACCTTGGAGGGTGGTACTTTGGCCTCGGAGCAGACCGCCTTCATCTCCGCCCAGATCTGCCGGCGGCTCAATCCCTTTCCGCTTCTGGTGAGAAAAATCTCACCGGAAGCGGTTTTCTGTTTCCTGGCGTATTTCCACAGTTTCCGGCACAGCTTGTTCGGTATGAGGATGGTCCGAATCTTCCCCTTCAGGCTCACCTCGGCCCGGCCGGCCTGTACTGCTTCCACCGTGATGTACTTTACCTCGCTGACTCGGATTCCGGTGGCGCATATGGTCTCCATCAGCAGCGCCAGCCGCTCCCGCCCCAGACCCCGGGCTGTCTCCACCAGACGGGTGTACTCCTCCCGGGTTAACTCCTTCTCCCGGTTGCGGAACATCCGCCGCTGGATGCGAAGGGACCGCACGCGCAGTTCGTCCCAGCCCAGAAAGCGAAAGAACCGATTTACCGCCGTCAGCATGGAGTTGATGGTCACCGGGGCGTAGCCGGACCGGCGCAAGTGCTCCTTCCACTCCACCACCCGCTCCTTTGACGCCTCCCGCCCCTGGAGCCATGTGGCGAAGGCCCGCACATCCCGGCGGTATTTTTCTATGGTCCCCGGCTCCCGCTCCTTGCTGCGCAAGTGCTGGCAGAAGCCCCTGATCTCCTCGTCCGTAACGTTATGCCTCTCCATGTCAATCTCCTCCTTTGGCTGTGCCTCTATTTTACATGGAGAAGCCAACTGGGGCGAACCGTGATCGAAAATTGTGCCCGTTGGTTTTGCTATGCCGTTGACAAAGAATTTGGGGACGATCGTTATGGCATCAACTATTTGACTCCACACCAACAACGTAGAGAGCCCCGGAGCACAGGTGGTTTTTCAGTCCAGAAAATTTTCTGCTTAAGCGCATAGGCTTTGCCTGGAAAGAAAATGAAATGTGAGGATTCGCCCGGTAATTCATGGGGAAGAAATATTCCACCCAGGTCGTATCCGTCTGACTCCGCTCAGGTGCGTTGTGGAGAAGCCAAACCATATAGCGGTAGGGATCCAGGTTATTCTCCTTTGCGGTCTCAATCATGCTGTAGATCACAGCGCTGGACTGAGTCCCAGCAGGGGTATTGGAAAAGAGCCAATTCTTTCGGCCCATCACAAAGGGCTTTATGCTGCGCTCGGCACGGTTGCTGAAGAGTTCCAGCCTGCCGTCTTCCAGATAGCGCACCTATAAGGCCACTGTTCCCGCAGATAGTGCAGTGCCTTGCCAAGGGCGGACTTGGGGGCCTTTAGCGCTGGCCTCATTTGCTTATACCAATAAAGCGTCCAGAACCGGTTTCTCTAGTTCCAGCCGCTTGGCATATCGTTCTTCCACTGTCAGTCTGGCAAGAGATTCTTCCAGCTGGAACAGCTTGGTACAATGCTGCTGCTATCTTATTTTGCAATCAACCGCTTAGATTTTACGCTTGTAATCGTCAAACCAATGTCTGTTGAACTCCGACAGTACCTCAGTTACATCACTCATGGTCCTCGGGATCCCCAAAATGACCCCAAGATTTTTTATCATATCTACCATTTGCTTTTAAAGGAAAACCTTGGTTTGCTTCCTGCGCAACGAATGTTGGAGCGGTCAGCCGCTCTGGACTATGGACCTGCCTGTGTCGATTTAGCCATGCTCTACCACAACGGCCGATACCTTAATGATGGCTTTGAATTCGTGCAAGACGAGAAAAAAATGGTTGAATGGCTCCAGCGGGCGGCAGATTTCGGTAATGTCCAAGCCTGTATTTTGATGGCTCACTGTTGCTATACCGGTACAGGAATCTCTATCAACGAGCAGCTTGCCTCCTACTACATTAGTAAAATTGATAATGAATCTTTACGCATCATTTTTAGTCAGAGCAATTGCCAAGACAGCCAAACCTATCTAACTGAAATTGGAATTATCCCAACCCAAATTTTATACATGCAAACTCTTAAAAAGAAAGGACCAGCTAAAAAATGAGACAAATATATGAGGGACATTCATAGCGCCGGACAGCCGAGAGGTCGTTCGGTGCTATGATTTTTATGAGGTGCTTATAGTCAAATTAAAAAGTAAGGTTAGTGAATTTGACTTGCATTTTAAAGAAAGAATTTGTAGGCATGATAGTCAAGAAAAACAAACATTTCCTAATAAAAAATTAGAAATTCTCATCTTTTGCATAGTGGTATTCCTCTTGCATATCTAATTTGCTATGATGTTATTGCAAGGGCAAGCCTCTTACCCAACAGGTGCCCTCTGTAACAGGAAAGTCTACAGGATCTGAAAAAGGAGGAATACGCAATGGAACTATTGCAACAGTGGGTATGGTTTTCGTCTTTTATTCTGGTCTGTTTAGTGCCTTTGATCTTGCTTTATCGCCGGGCGCAACCGAATCTTTTAGAATACACGACCCAAGATCTGAACATATGCTCCACCTCATTTGGGGAGCTATTTAGAAAAGAGTTGGCATCCTATCTTATTCGTACGTGGATTTCGTTTGGGTTTGGAATGCTAGGGACACTTTGTAACAAGACAGACGGATTTATGGCTACCTCTATTCTGATCGGCATCCTAATCGGAACAGCAATAGAACGGGTATTCTGACGACTGCATTGAAATGATTGCATTATAAAAAGTTTGTTGGCACTACAGCGATACCATCAAGTAGCTGCTTCAGAGTTGATAAAGAGATTCTCTGTCTCATTTCTTTGAGAAAGAGTCTGCTGACAGGTCCGTGGTTCTTGACAGAGACAAACGCCTGTTCTATATTAAGTGTAGGCGAAAGCCTAAAACTCGCAGCTTTCCGGTGAGGTCCGCACCCCGGTGGGACCTCAGACATTCATGGGCCTCGTAGGGCACCACAACCACCCTGAACGAAGGGAACCTCCATGAA
>CALWXU010000187.1 GCA_944385585.1 uncultured Flavonifractor sp. | reverse complement strand
TGAAGAATATGTATATACAAAAGATATGATAGTATCAAAATCAAAAAACAGTCCATTTATAGGAAAAAAACTAAAAGGAAAAGTAAAATATACAATAGTAAATGGAAAAATAGTATATGAAGGATGATTTGGGGACGGAGAAAAAATCATTAAGTCAGAAGACATAAATTTTAAAATTGAAAGTAATCAATATTTGATAAGAAAGAGAGGAAATAATTTTGGAAAATGTATTTATAGAATATCCGAAATGTTCAACTTGTAAAAAAGCAAAACAGTGGTTAGAAAAAAATAATATTAAATTTCAAGATAGGAATATTGTTTTAGAAACTCCAACAGAGAAAGAGCTAGAAACATGGATAGAAGCAAGTGGATATGAAATAAAAAAATTTTTTAATACTAGTCGGATTAAAATATAAAGAATTAAATTTAAAGGAAAAATTGCCAACAATGTCAGATAAAGAAAAAATAAAGTTGCTTTCATCTGATGGGATGTTAATTAAACGCCCATTGTTAATAACTAAAGAAAAAATATATGTAGGATTTAAAGAAAATGAGTGGGAAGAGTTAAAAAAGTAAAGTAAATTTCAAAATAGGTTTATAGGTAAATCCTTTATTAAAAACCTAAATATATTATGCAAGGTGAAGAAAAATGTCAAATGCAATGGATAGATTAATTGATAAAATTAAAGAAACCAATAATCCAACAGTTATCGGTTTAGACCCTAGATATGAAATGATACCAGAATATATTAGAAATAAATATGAAAAAAATTTAGAAGGAGTATCAAAAGCTATATTAGAATTTAACAAGAAATTAATAGATGCAACACATGATATTATACCAGTTGTAAAACCTCAAATAGCATTTTATGAAATGTATGGTTTAGAAGGAATGAAAGCCTTTGAAGAAACATGTAAATATGCTAAAGAAAAAGGAATGTTTGTTATAGCAGACATCAAAAGAGGAGATATAGGAACAACAGCAAAAGCATATTCAAATGCTTTTTTAGGAAAAACTAAAATAGATGAAAAAGAAGAAAGTATATATGATGTTGATTTTGTAACATTAAATCCATATATGGGAATAGATGCAATAAAACCATTTATAGAAGATTGCAAAAAATATGATAAAGGTGCATTTATTTTGGTAAAAACTTCAAATCCATCTTCTGGAGATTTACAAGATTTAAAATTAGAAAATGGCGAAGAAGTATACACAAAAGTGGTAAAACTTGTGGAAGAATGGGGTGCAGATTTAGTTGGAAAATACGGATATAGTAGCATATCAGCAGTTGTTGGAGCAACTTATCCAAAACAATTACAAGATTTAAGAAAAATAGCACCACATACATTTTTCCTAATACCAGGATATGGTGCTCAAGGTGGAAAAGCAGATGATATTGCACTAGGTTTTGATGAAAATGGAATAGGTGGAATTGTAAATAGTTCAAGAGGATTAATGTGTGCATATAAGTCAGATTTATGGAAAGATAAATACACAGAGGAAGAATTTGAAAAAGCAACAAGAGCAGAAGCAATTAGAATGAGAGATGAATTGAACAAATACATAAAGTAGAAAGCTTGGTAAAATAGAAAATACAAGAATAACATAAGGTATGCAAAAAATTGAATTACTAAAAAATAAACTTGATAAAGTTGATGTAAAACTAAATATATAAAAGTACCTATGGAAGAGATTGTTAGAGAAAAAGGAGAATAAAAAATGAAACCAGGTAAAGATTATATAGGAGTAGGATGTGGTGCATTCATTTTAAATGAAGAGGGAAAAGTATTGTTACAGCAAAGAAATAAAGAACCAGAAAGAGGATATTGGAGTATACCAGGCGGGAAACTGGAATGGATGGAAACTTTTGAAGATGCAGTTAAAAGAGAAGTAAAAGAAGAATGTGATGTAGATATACAAGTAGAAAAACTTCTAGGAATATGTGACCATATTGTAAAAAATGAAAATCAACATTGGGTATCTCCAAGTTTTTTATGTAAGATAACAAATGGAGAACCAAAAATTATGGAACCAACAAAACACACAGATATGAAATGGTTTAGTTTAAATGAATTACCTGAAAAACTGACAATAACAACACAAAATGCAGTTAGACATTACAAAGATTATAGTAAACAATAAAAATATGATAAAAACTAAATTTTTAATTTATAATTAAAATCATAAATAAAACTAGATTGAAGGAGTGTCCCCTAATCCCTGTTTTTAGGGATTGAAGGACCGTCCCTCAATCCCTAAGGAGGAGAAAAAATGCCAAAGCAAGTATTAGCAAAATTAATAGAAAAGCAAGAAATTATTAAAGGAATTTTTAAATTTAGTGTAAAAGCAAGTGAAATTGTAGAAACATCTAAGCCTGGAAATTTTATTGAAATAAGAGTAACAGACCAAGTAGAGCCATTTTTAAGAAGACCAATTAGTATATACAACTTAGATAGAAAAAATGGAATATTAGAATTCATATTTCAAGTAAAAGGAAAAGGTACAGAAATATTATCCAAAAAAGAAGTAGGAGATAAGATTGATATTATAGGACCATTAGGATATGGTAC
>CALWXU010000186.1 GCA_944385585.1 uncultured Flavonifractor sp. | reverse complement strand
TGGGGGCAGCTCGGAGAGATCCTCGGAGGGGTGAGATTCCCGTGATGTGTGCCAACACAGTCCGTCTGCTGCCGCCCTGTCACCTGGGGGAGTACCGACTTGTAGGTGGAAAACTGGAACTGATTCCCGAGCAGGCGCCAATCATCCGGTATATCTACGATGCCTATCTGGCAGGCAAGACAGCGAGGGAGATTGCGTCGGCACTGAACCTATTCTCTGATGACCGCTCTTGGAAGCCACAGCGGATTGACTACATTCTCACCAATGAGCGGTACAGCGGCAATGCCCTTCTGCGGAAGCGATACACGACGGATAGTCTACCCCGCAAAGTGAAGCGCAACCAGGGAGAGAGACCCATGTATTTTGTGACAGGGATCAATGAAGCTGCGGTTTCGCAAGAGATATTCGATAAGGCACAGGAACTGCGCAAAAAGCGATGGGAAAACCGCCTTCCCGGAACTGCTGGACAGCGGCCCCTTGCCAATGGATGGCTTCGGTGCGGCTGCTGTGGAAAGGTGCTCCGCCCAAAGTTCATAAACGGAAAATGGTACATGGCATGTCGGGGACATGAAGAGGCCACGGAGTTATGCAAGCTTCCGCCTATCTCCGAAGCTGCGGCGGTGACAGCGATGCTTCGGCTGTACCATAATCTCCGGTGCCAGGGCATGCCCATCCTCCATCAACTGCTTACAGACCTCCAGGCGGCCCGGAAGGGTAAGCTGCTCTGGAGCCTGGACATCGTGGCACTCAACCAGAAAATCGCAGACATCACCCGTCAGGATCGACTGTTGGCCCAGCTCAAGCAGCAAGGGCTTGTCGACCCTGACGTTTTTATCTCCCGCCGGAACGAGCTGGCGGAACAGCTCCGCGCCGCAAAGCTGGAGAAGGAACGGTTCCTGGAGGCCGAGGAGGATCAGACGATCCAGCAGACCCAGGAGCTGATAGAAGCCCTGGAGGCCGGGCCGGATTTCCTGGACACCTTCGATGGGGAGCTGTTCCGCGAGCTTGTGGACAAGATCATCGTGGAGAGCAACGACCGCCTGCGGCTCCGGCTGGTCAACGGCCTGGAGCTGACAGAGCCCATAGAACGGACGGTGAGATGATGGGGAGCAACCGGAAGCGGCCCTTCGGCTACCGGATGGAGTTCGGGGAAATCGTACTTCATCAGGCGGAAGCGGATACGGTGCGCTGGATCTATGACAGCTACCTGGCTGGGGCCAGCTACAACGCCCTGGTGGACAAGCTCCGGGAGCGGGGCATCACCTACGACGAGGGCAGGCCCTGGAACAAGAACATGGCGGCCCGCATCCTGGCGGACCGCCGGTACACCGGCGAGGCCGGATTTCCACAGATCATCCCGGAGGGCCAATTCAACATGGCCCAAGCACGACGGCAGGAGCGGGCAAGCCCATGCCAAAAGACGCCGGCCCAGAAAGAGCTGCGGAAGCTGTGCGGCGGCGGCCCGCCGGCCTGGGTGGAACGGCAGGTGCTGGGCCTCCTGAACCGCCTGATCCGGCACCCGGAGCTCATTACCTGCCCAGTCTCGGAGGATGAGCCTCCGCCAGAGGCAAAGAAGCGGCACCGGGAACTGGACGGGCTCCTGCACCGCCCGCCGGTGGACGAGACCCAGGCCAGAGGGGTAGCCTTCCGGCTGGCCGCCCTCCAACTGGACTCCATCGGGCCGGAGGAGTATGAGGCCCTCCGCCTTCGGAGGCTGTTCCAGGGGCGGGCACCCATGGCGGAGCTGGAACAGGAGCTGCTCCACGAGAGCGTCCGACACATCACTGTCAGCAACGGGACAATCACTGTCCTGCTAAAAAATAACCAGACCTTGGAAGGAGGAATCTGTACATGAATGATGTCGTACCCCAAGTAATTGTGATCCCAGCCAAAGTGGAGACTCCCCAGGAACAGGAGCGGAAGCGCCATCTGCGGGTGGCTGCCTACTGTAGGGTGTCCACTGACAGTGAGGAACAGCTCTCCAGCTATGAAAACCAACTGGCCTACTACACCGAGAAGATCATGAAGGAACCGGGCTGGACGATGGCCGGGGTGTTCGCGGACGAGGGCATCACCGGCACCTCCACCTGCAAGCGGAAGGAGTTCCTGCGGATGATCCGCCAGTGCAGGCAGGGGAAAATCGACATGATCCTGGCCAAATCCGTCTCCCGCTTCGCCCGCAACACCGTGGACACCCTCAACTTCACCCGGGAGCTGCGGGGCCTGGGCATCCCGGTGATCTTCGAGGAACAGAACATCAACTCCATCTACCCGGAGAGCGAATTCCTCATCACCCTTCACGGTGCCTTCGCCCAGGCCGAGAGCGAGAGCACCAGCAGCCGGGTGCGCTGGGGCAAGCGCCAGGCCATGAAATCCGGCCATGTCACTATGCAGTACAAGCAGCTGCTGGGCTATGAGAAGGGCCCGGACGGCAAGCCCAGGATTGTCCGAGAGCAGGCAGAGACGGTATGCTTCATCTACGACCGCTACCTGGCCGGGGACAGCATCCGGGAGATCAAGGCGGCCCTGGAAGGGCGAGAAATCCCAACAGTCTCCGGAAAAACGGAGTGGATGGCCTCCCATATCCGGAGCATCCTGACCAACGAGAAATACTGCGGGGATGTCCTGCTCCAGAAAACATTTATCGCCGACTGTATCAGCAAAAAAGTGATCCCCAACACCGGGCAGCTCCCCAAATACCTGATTCAGAACCACCATGAGGGCATCGTCAGCCGGGAGACCTTCGACGCCGTTCAGCTGGAGATGGCCCGGCGGAACGCCAAGGCGGGCGCCACGAGAAAGAGCACCCCCACCGGCCGGGGCAAGTACAG
>CALWXU010000185.1 GCA_944385585.1 uncultured Flavonifractor sp. | reverse complement strand
CTGCCCCTGCACCAGGTCGTCGTTCCAGTCCTTATGCACAGGGAGCAGGATACCGCTGTGGTATCCTGCTCCCTGCAGTTCTTCCTGGAGGCGCCTGGCCGCTGTCTGCCCCGGCTCGTCGTGATCCAGGCAGAGCACCACATTCTGGAGGCAGGGGTTTTGCTCCAGAAGCCAATGCATGGCCTGGCCGCCGGTGCCGCACAGGGCCACATAACTGTGCTCCTGCCAGCCATCCGGGTACAGCGTCAAAAAGGACAGCATGTCAATCGGGGCCTCGAACACATAGAGCAGGCCGTCCTGTCCCACGTGGTGGAAGCTGTACTGGGGCCGGCTGCCCTCCACGTTGACCTTGAAGGACTTGCCCTGGCTGTTGGTGCTCCGCTTGTGGGCGTGGCGGGGGACGCCCTGCTCATCCATGCCCACAAAGACACAGTTGTGGTATTGGGCGTCCTCATATAACAGTCCGGCCCGGGCGAAGTGGGTGATCACCTCCCGGCTGATGTGGCGCTGCTTCATCAGATAGGCGTACACCCGGCGCATATCGGTGTGGGTCGGCGGCAGGGAAAAGGGCTTGGGCGGCTCCTCCCGCTTTGGCTGCGCGGCAGGATATGCCTCCCCCAACTCCTTTCCCAGCAGGAGCTCCATAGCCTCCTGATAGCTCGTACCGTAGTAGTGCTGGACGAAGCTGACCGCGTGGCCGCCCCGCCGGGCAATATGGTCGTACCATTCGCTGCCCCGGACGGTGATATGGCGCACCCTGGCCAGCCGGGATTCCCGCCCGGCGCGGAGCAGCTTCTCGCCCTGCCGCCGCAGGAACTCCTCCAGGTCCACGGAGTTGGCCCGCTCCTTCTGCTCGTCCGTAAAGTGGATATAGGTTCCCAAGTGGATTTCACCTCGGATCAAACGGTTGACTTTTGTTTATACTCTGTATATACTGTCTTTGAAAGGCAGGTGTCGTTCATGTACGCGACAATCCAAAAGTGGGGAAACAGCCAGGGACTGCGGATCCCCAAGGCGCTCCTGGACGCGGTTGGCCTGAAGGAGCACGACCGGGTGGAGCTGGTGCAGACGGATGACGGTATCAACATCCGGCGTGCCTCTGCCACCCCGCACCGCACCCTGGAGGAGCGCCTCACCGCGTTCTACGGAAGGCCCATTGACCAGATCGGCCGGATAGAGGGTGAAGAACTGGACTGGGGGAAGGCGGAGGGCTCTGAGGCATGGTGACGATTTTTGAACAAGGGGACATCGTCTATCTGGACTTTGATCCCCAGTCCGGCCATGAGCAGAAGGGCCGCCGCCCTGCCCTGGTGGTCAGCAACAACCTGTTTAACCGGGTCAGCAGCCTGACCATGGTGTGCCCCATCACTCACACAGACCGGGGCCACCCATTCCACCTCCGGCTGGATGAGCGCACCAGGACGGACGGCGTCATCCTGTGTGACCAGGCCCGGATGCTGGATCTGAACAGCCGCCATGCCTCCTTTGTGGAGCGCGCTCCGGAGGATATCTCCGCAGAGGCGGTAGATATGGTCATCGGATTCCTGGAGCCGAAGTAGCGGAAGAAACCATGGGGGACTGCCAGTTCAGTGGCAGTCCCCCATCCTATCTTTGAGAATGCTGGGGGATTTCCTCATGGTCATCCGCCTTGTGGCCCAGGGCCATACGCTTCTCCCGGAGCATCCGGCGGCGCTTCTTGTCGATGTGCAGGCCGGTTTGGATGGTATCCGCGGCGGACTGCTCCTGAAAGATGCGGCCCATGCTGCGGAACAACTGGAGGACACAGCGGGCGGCATCCGCGTGAGATGCCGCCCGCTGTCTCTGTGTTTGCCGATGAGGTGCAGCTTTGGGCTGAGGGTTATGTGTCTCCGGTTGTGTGCCGGACGATGTGGGTGGAGTATCCGGCGATGCAGAAACAGGCTCCTCCGCGTCCAGGTCAGGGACTTCATCCTGCCCCAGCTGGAGCACCTCCCGGATGACCATGTTGCGCACGGACTTGAACTCCTTCTGCCGGGAGAGGGGCAGGCGCTCCGGCAACTGCTCGGTGTAGGTGCGGCACACTTCCTCCCGCATCTGGTTCCACAGGTCGTAGGCGGCGGCTACACGCTCGTCCTTTGCCAGTTCATCCACGATGGCGTCCACCACCGCCTTGGTCTTGGGCGGCAGGTAGCCGTAGACTTTTTTGCCCTGGGTGTTGTGCAGGCGCTCCGCCAGCTCCATCACCAACTGTTCCAGCCGCTCGTTACGGAACTGGCCATGTTCCATCTGGGCGATCAGCTCCGCCATGGCGCGCTCCGCGTCCCGCCCCAGGGTGTCCCGGTACTCCGTTTTCTGTTCATAGACGTGGATCAAATCCTGTTGGAAGATCCGCCGGCCGAAGGCGGACTTCACCTGCCGGATGCCCTGTTTGGTGAGATAGCCCTCTTTGGGATCGGAGGAGAACACCACCATGTGGATGTGGACGCTGTCCTCCTTGCGGTGGAAGGCGGCATACCAGCGCAGATGTTCCAGCGGGATTTTGTACCCTCTGGCGATCTCCGGTGCGCAGGCGCACACCAGTTGCCGCCAGCTGTCCACATCGTTGTAGCCCAGCCGCTCTGCATCCTCCCGGCGGATGGCCACCACTGGCGTCCACACGCTGCCGGTGTGCTCTGCCACCTCCCGGACGGCCTGAGAGAGGTTGCGCACCTTGCCCTCGGCGCACCACAGGCCGTGCTCACCGTCCAACTGCACGCCGGGACGGTGGGACACGTAGTCCAGGTAGTTCTCCATCCGGCCCATGGGCTCCGCGAAGTCCTCTTGCACTTGGCGAATGAAAGTATTGGCGTTTGCCTGGGTGGGTGTGCTGCAGTAGTCCTCGTACTCCAGCAGTTCCTCCGCGCCGGGGAAGTCCCGCAGGAGGCGCTGGATATAAGCCTGCTGCTTTTTCGTGACGGGCTGGTCTTGTTGCTCACCCCTGAGCACCTCCACGCCGGGGCGGGTGGCGATGTAGCGGGCCCGGTTGACCAGCTTGCCGGTGTCTCGGCCGCCCTTCAGGTAGGGGGACATGAACCGGACGCGGCTCATCTATCAGGGTAGACCTGCCGCTGAAGGTCCAGCGCGTCATCAAAGCTGATCTTCCCATTGGTGCGCAACACCTCGTCTACCGCGTAGGCCCGCAGCTCCCTGCGGTTCACCGGGTCCGCCCGGAAGTGGGCGGCCACGGTGTGGCCCATCATGTTGACCTCCACGCACAGCTTGAACAGCAAAGTGCGCAGCCGGTTTTCGTTGTCCGCCAGCGTGCCCCGCAATGTGTCCACCAGGGCGCGGGAGAGATACTCCGAGGTGTCCTCCGTGGCCAGGTAGCCCATGTAGAACCGCAGGGCCTTGCTGATAAATTC
>CALWXU010000184.1 GCA_944385585.1 uncultured Flavonifractor sp. | reverse complement strand
GGCGTTGCCGATAGCACCGGCGCCGGAGCAGGGTCTGGTATAGCTGAGAGAGGTCATGGCCAGGCCGTAACCCTTGCCCTCAGCTCCAAGCAGGTTGGTCACAGGAACCTTGACGTCCTCAAAGACGATGTCGTTAGTGGCAGAAGTGCGGAAGCCCATCTTGTCTTCATGCTTGCCGATGGAAACGCCTTCACTATTCATGTCAACCAAGAAGGCGGAGATGCCCTTTGTTCTGAGGCTAAGGTCGCTGCTAGCAAAAACGACGGCGAAGGACGCGTCTTCAGCTGCAGTAATGAAGCTCTTGCGGCCGTTGAGCACAAAATACTCGCCCTCGCGGGTGTAGCGGGTGGTAATGGAGCCAGCGTCGGAGCCGGAGTTGGCCTCGCTGAGAGCAAAGCAGCCGCGCTCGCCGCCGGTCAGGCGGTCGGCGATCCACTTCATCTGCTCCTTGGTACCGGCAACCTTGACGGGAACCGAGGCCATGTAGCAAACAGCGATATTTCCGGAGAAGCCGGCGTCGCCGCGGGACAGTTCCTCTTTTATCAGCGCGTTCTCAAAGATGGAGCCGCCAGCTCCGCCGTACTCCTCGGGGAGCGTAAAGGTCGTCAAACCCATCTCAAACGCCTTCTTGAAGAGGTCGTCCATAACAGACTTCTCTACGTCAAGAGCCGCCGTCTTGGGAATAATTTCTCTGTCCGCGAAATCCCTGACCATGAGCCTGAGATCCTGCTGCTCGGGAGTAAGCAAATAGCGCTCGTCTTTCATTACTTTGTACCTCCTAAAATTTTGGTTTTATTATAGGGAGCGTTCTCCATATAAATCATTTCCACAGAAAAATTGGCTTTTCGGCCGGAGCGGCCAGCCATGCGCAAAACCACCAAATTCGCATCGCGTATCGCCGCACTCTAGTGCAAGTTATTTTTATGACTTAGTTCATAATCATTCTACACACGAAGTGCCTCAATTGCACGAGACAAAAAATGAGACATTTTTATCAGGCCTGACAATTTCGGGACAATGTGAATCACAGTGTTTTAGCGAACTCGCCACCTGATTTTAGTGGAGTATGGAATCCTATCCTGCAAAGCAAAAAAAGCCCCCCGCCTGTGCAGTAGCACGGGTAGGGGGCTTAGCTTAAATACTCTTTCGCCTTTATTTACTAAATACCGGGGTTCGTTTCTCACAGAAGGCGTAAACAGCCTCTTTGAAATCAGGGTGCCGGGAGCACTCCTCGATACAGCTGCCCTCCATCTCGACATATTTGTCATACTCGCTGTAAAACAGCGAGTTGAACATCGCCTTTTGCCTGCCGATAGCAAAGGTAGCCCCATTAGCCAGCTTCTGTGCAAGCTCATATGTCACATCGGCAAGCCTCTCATCGCTTTCGGTGACCGCAGTTGCAAACCCAATCTCCTTTGCCTCATCGGCGCGCACCACTCTCCCGGTCATCATAAGCTCGCGCGCACGGGCAATGCCGACCAGCTTGGCCAGGTATAGCATAGCTCCGCTGTCGCCTGATAGCCCAACGTTTATAAACGCCATGTTGAATCTGCTCGACGGCGCAAATATACGGAAATCGCAGGCCGCGGCCACTGCCGCGCCCTGTCCGGCCGCCATTCCGTTAACCATAGCTAGGGTAGGTTTGGGCGTATTGAAAATTGCGTGTACTGACTTCCCGGCAACAGAAACGTACTCCTTAGTCAAGTACCTGCCCTCTTCAAGCATTGTCTTGAAGTTTTTTATGTTGCCTCCGGCAGAGAAGTGCTTGCCCGCGCCAGTCAGGACAATCGCCCCGATCTCGTCTCTTGCAGCCGCAAACGAACATGCGTCTGCTATTTCTCCGAGCGTTTCATGATCCAACGCATTGGCAAACTGCGCACGGTTTATTGTCACGGTTGCCACCCGCTTTTCGGCGCTGAACTGTATATTTTTGTAGCTCTTATTCTCCATTTTGTATCTTCCTCTCAATATTTCCGAACATAAGAACGCTTCACTGAATCGTGTCAATAAGCGTCTGAATATACTCGCAGACCTCATCTTCAAAGGCGCAGTACTCTATGAACACCATGCACTCGGTCAACAGGTCGTCAAACACGTCTGCAAAGCAAGAAATGAGATTGCTAGACCGAAAGCGATAGATCAGCGAATCTTCAGGCGTGGCGCCGCGCCTAATGGCGTAAGCGCGTTTGTCATTGATTATAAAGGAAAAGGCGTTGTTTTCGCTTGGTATTACCGGGTTGATGTCATCCAAAAGGATGATTTTCAGATGATCGTTCTCCCTCATCCTGTCGAGCAGCAACGATAGATGGCGTTTACGGAGTTCAGGAGAAACCTTGGTCATCTTGTAGTCAAACATGATTGTCCCATTGTGAGCATAGTCGGCAAGCGCGCTTTTATATATAAGCGCGGTCTTGTCGCGGATGCTGCTCTCGTGCTGGTACGCAATCCACTCATCGGAAGCGCCGCACTCCTGCACGAAGAGCTCCAGCGTCTCGTTGTCCATGTATATGGTGTACATCACCGAGAGGAACAACCTCATCCTGCCATAGAGCCCCATATCTATGTCGTGCCTGAATGCAATGTACTCATGGTGAGGCTGTATTGCGATTGCATTGTAGTTCATACGGCAGTGGGACAGCTTGCTGGCATAGGTTCTTTCCGCAAGTTCCGCATCCGTCGATAGTATAACCGAACCAAGCCCGGAATCTATCTCGGTGTTGATAGCCAACACATATTTTCGGTTTGCCGCGATTACGTTGCGCAGCTGATAACGTGGAACTTCAAAAAAATTCAGCTCTGCATATTTGTAGCAAGAAAGCAGTCTTATAATCATCTTGAAAAGATCCAAATCACCGGTCGATTTTTTCTTAGACCATAGAACAGATATTTTCCTGTAGCCATAGTCGCTGTCCCTTACAAAAAAAGAATCTCTCCACAAGTCTACGAAATAGTCATTGAATACACGTGGCTCCACAGCGAGGATTACGTCCATATTTCGCAGGCATTCATCTCCAGATGCGTTCATCTCATCTTTTAAATAGTCGACGCTGAACATACCTGCCGGTAATATACTGCACTTCCCTGCATTTTCTCTTTCAGTATGCTCGTGTGTCAAGCTTTTACTTCCAATTTGCTTCAGCAGGCAGTTGTTCAGCAGCCGTGACAGGCGATCTTCTCCCTCCTCTCGGGAAGCAGGCTGTGACTCGTGTAAACCTTTGAAAATACGACTTATTTCAGTTTTGCTGCAGTTAGAAAATACATACTCGCTTATTTGATCTGTAAGTCTCTCCGAGTTTTTTATGGACGGCATAGACTTTCCGCTTTTCCACTTGCTGATGTAGGAGGAATCGTAGCCTATATGTGATGCCATATTGACTATCGTGATATTTGAATTCACAAATATCGTTGTTAAAGCTGTACTGAAATCCATGTCATACCTCACTTTAAAACAATTAGTTTGCGCACATCATACTTTAATTTACATCATTAATATAATCATAACCCTATGCAAATTTATTGTCAATTCTTTGTCAGTGATTGTCATGCTGATTCATCTTTTCGCAGAAACATTCACGTGCAATACGTTTTATGTGACGCTATAATGACAAATAGCAGACAAAGTTTCACTGGATAATTGGCACATTTGCCTGAGTTCAGAGATGATATGCCTCACCTGTATATATTTTTACGTGTATAAAACGCCGATATCCAGCAAACATTTTACCTTTGCCATATTTGTAAATCTATATAATTGATAAGGAGTTGAGCTAATCCGTGAAAAACAAGTATTACAACTCAGCACGCGAGGCCGTTGAGGCACTGGTCAAGGACGGAGACGTTGTCGCTCTTGCAGGCGTTTCCAGTTCCTGTGTTGCTAGGGAGCCGTCCTATGCTCTGGAGGAGCTGTTTCTCGAAACCGGACACCCCTGCAAGCTCACGCTGCTTTCCACCTCCGCCCCTATTGACGGCATAAATATGTATGCCCACGAAGGCATGGTGGACAAGGCCATACTGGGGCACTTCAACAGCAATACGCAGTTTCAGGAGTTTGTTGCAAGTAACAAATGCAAATGCTGGAATCTTCCGCAAGGTCTGCTAGGTATACTTTACCGCAGTGCAAGCGCAGGAGAAAAGGGACTTCTCACCAAGGTCGGACTCGGCACCTTCGTTGATCCCCGCAACCAAGGTGGAAAAATGAACGATATCACCACCGAGGATCTTGTAAAGCTGGTCAATTTTGAGGGTGAGGAATACCTCTGGTACAAGGTCGTGGCTCCTGATGTTGCCTTTATACGCGGTTCTGTGGCTGATGAAAAGGGCAACGTCTCATTACAGGACGAGATGTACTGGGCAGACGCCCAATATGTGGCGAGAGCCACTCATGCCAATGGCGGTAAGGTAATAGTGCAGGTGCGCGACTATGTCAAAGCAGGTTCTCTCGCCGCCCACGACGTTCAGATACCCGGAATACTTGTCGACGCAATTGTAACGACCAAAGACATGGAAAAGCATCACCGCATGACACCTGGCACAGCCTTCAGCAAATATCTCCTCGGCGAAGAAAAAATGCCGGAATCTATGATTCACTCCATGCCAAAGCCGTTGGACGCTCGCAAAATCATAGGCCGCCGCGCCGCCATGGAGGTCAAGGCCGGCATGAACATAAACATCGGCTTCGGCATGCCTGAGGTCGCCAGTGCGGTCATGACTGAGGAAGGTATTGCAAACCATATTACTCTGGTGGTAGAGCACGGCCTGGTAGGTGGCGTTTCAGCTCCTGGCGAACGCTTCGCCGTACATGTGAATTATGACGCCTTGGTAGATGCACCCAGTCAGTTTGATTTCTTCCACTCTGGCGGCATTGACATAAGCATGCTGGGCAATGCTCAAACTTCCCAGAGCGGCGACGTAAACGTGCATAAGTTCGGACGTCTACCCACCGGCATTGGCGGGTTCATAGATATTGTCACCGCAACTAAGAACATTCTCTTCTGCGGCACTTTCACGGCTAAGGGTCTGACCGAGCACGTGGAGGGCGGCAAGCTAGTCATCGATCAGGAGGGCTCCGTCAAAAAGTTTGTAAAGGCACTGCCACAGGTATCATTCAACGCGGAGTATGGAATAAAGAATGGATGCCACGTGAAATATATCACCGAACGCGCGGTATTCGAGCTTACCGAAAATGGAATTATGCTCACAGAATACGCCCCCGGCATTGACATTGAGAAGGATATAATAGGCTGTATGGAATTTGTTCCGCTTATCTCTCCTGACCTCAAGGAGATGGATGCCCGCATTTTCCACGAGGAGAAGATGGGTCTTATAGATGAATTGGAGCTCGACTGAGAACCATATAAAAAATATTAGGAGGTAAATGAAAATGGATTACGATTACAAGCCCGCAGGTAGATACTTTGACGAATTCCACGTCGGTGAAGTTATTTACACCGCTGCCCGCACCATAACCGAGGCCGACATCATGATGTTTGCTTCGCTCACTGGTGACTTCAATCCCCTGCACACAAATGAGGAGTGGGC
>CALWXU010000183.1 GCA_944385585.1 uncultured Flavonifractor sp. | reverse complement strand
CGAGCCTATAGGCTCTGCCCGGGGCATGCCCCAAGGGGGCTTGTGCAAACCACCGGCACGGCCGGTGGTTATGATTTTGCAACGGGACCCCAGCCTCCATGCACAGCCCGGCGGGGTTTTGGGGGCCGAAACCGAATAAAAGTCCATTGTTTTTGCATAATATCCACCCTTTGCGCGTCGTCCCCGGTTGGCCCGCACACATCGCCTCCGTTTTTCAAGGACATATATACAGAAGTTTGTCCGCATATCAAAAACACTTGCAAGATGATGCAGGGTTTCCATCAAATTTAAGCGCATCGCTCTTGACGCAGAGGGGGATTTGCGTTAAAATAAACGGACGCTTACACTGGGGTAGTATGAGTGTGTGAACAGAGAAAATGATTAGGAAGTGAGAGCATGGCAAAATACATTGTGAAGCGGGTGATTATGGCCATCATCACCATCTTGGTGGTCGCCTGCCTCACGTTCGTCATGATGATGAGCGTACCCGGCAGCCCCTTCAACGACGAGAAGCTGACCATCGAGCAGCGGGAGCAGATGGAGGAGAAGTACGGGCTGAACGACCCGCTGGGCCTCCAGATGCTGCGCTACCTGGGCGGCATCATCACCGAGGGCGATTTCGGCGATTCCCTGCGGATGCAGAAGGACCGGCCGGTGCTGGACATCATTGTGGAGAAGTTCCCCCTCTCCGCCCGCATCGGCGTGGTGGCCCTGAGCTGGGCCATCCTGGCGGGCATCCCACTGGGCTGCCTGGCCGCCTATAACCGGGGCAAGTGGATAGACAGCCTGCTGCGGGTGGTGTGCACCCTGGGCGTGTCCATGCCCGGCTTCGTGGTGGCCACCTTCCTGCTGATGTTGTTCTGCAACCCAGGGGGGCCCTTCACCTTCCTGGGCATCAGCGCCATCTTCAGACCGGAGGAGGACGGCCTGCTGGCCTATCTGATGCCCTGTCTGGCCCTGGGCCTCTACCCCATGTGCTATATCGCCCGGCTGACCCGGACCTCCATGCTGGACGCCCTGGGACAGGACTATATCAAGACCGCCCGGGCCAAGGGCCTGCTGACCCCCAAGATCATCTTCAAGCACGCCCTGCGCAACGGCGTGATCCCCGTCATTACCTACCTGGGCCCCCTCACCGCCTTTACCCTGGTGGGCGGCTTCGTGGTGGAGACCGTGTTCACCATCCCCGGCCTGGGCCGCTATCTGGTGCAGTCCGTGCAGAACCGGGACTACTTCATCATCATGGGCACCACCATCTTTTTGGCCACCCTGGTGGTCGTCATGAACCTGGTGGTGGACATCCTCTACCGGGTGGTCGACCCCCGCATTGACCTGACGAAAGGAGAGTAAAGATGGCCGAGAAAAAGAAAAAAGCCGTCATCGGCTCCCTTCAGCCCAATGTGGAACCCCTGCTGGAGCTCAATGACCTGACCGCCGCCGACTTCGCCCCGGCCAGCAGCGACGAGAAGGAGGGCTTCATCCAGCAGCGCAAGAGCGTGTCCTACTGGGCCGACGCCTGGCGGCGGCTGCGCAGCAACGTGGTGGCCATGGTGGCCTTCGCGGTGATCATCCTGCTGGTGCTCTTCGCCTTTGTGGGGCCCATGCTGGTGCCCTACAGCAACACGCAGTTCAACGCCGGGGCGGAGAACCTCTACCCCTGGCACTACTCCCTGGAGGCCCAGCGGGCCTATGAGGAGGCCACCGCCGTCCAGGACCCCGAGGCCGCCGTGGAGGCCGCCCGGGCCGAGGCCGAGGCCCGGGGGGAGGAGCTCTCCTCTGTGGACGAGGCCATCATCCGGGCCCAGGCCCGTGCCGGCGGCAACGAGGCGTACGAGGGCATGACCGAGGCCGAGGTCTACAAGGCCCTGGGCTATTCCCTCCAGCCCTTCGGCTACTCCCGGGGGGAGCTGGAGCGCATCGAGGCCGGCGAGAAGGTCTTTCCCCACATCTTCGGCACTGACCGCTACGGCCGTGATATCCTGGTGCGCACCATGTACGCCACCCGGGTGTCCATGGTCATCGGCCTCACCGCCGCCTTGATTGTGCTTATCATCGGCTCCATCTACGGCTCCATCTCCGGCTATCTGGGCGGCATGGTGGACGTGGCCATGCAGCGGGTGGTGGATGTGATCTACTCCCTGCCCGACGTGCTCATCATCCTGCTCATCTCCACGGCCATGAGTCCGCATATTACGGAGTTTATCAACAACAACCCGGACAATCCGGTGGCCAGCTTCTTCCGCACGGTGGGCCCCAACCTCATCGGCATGTTCATCGCCTTCGCCTGCCTGTACTGGGTGGGCCTGAGCCGCATCATCCGCGGGCAGATCCTCACCCTGAAGAAGCAGGAGTATGTCACCGCCGCCCGGGCCCTGGGCGCCTCCAGCGGGCGGATCATCCAGCGGCACCTGCTGCCCAACTGCATTGGGCAGATCGTGGCCACCACCTGCCTGCAGATCCCCTCGGCCATCTTTACCGAGTCCTTCATGTCCTTCCTGGGCGTGGGCGTGCTGGCCCCTCTGACCAGCCTGGGCTCCATGTGCTCCGACGCGCTGGGCGGCATCACCACCTACCCCTACCGCCTGATCATCCCCGCCATCATCATCAGCATCATGATCCTGGCGTTCAACCTGTTCGGCGACGGCCTGCGGGACGCCCTGGACCCCCGCCTGAAGAAATAAGAGAGGAGGAGACACCATAACCATGGAACAGACGGTACAGAATGAGAAAACCGGAAAGCTGCTGGAAGTCAAGGACCTGCGCGTCTCCTTCTTCACCCCCGCCGGCGAGGTCAAGGCGGTCAGCGGCATCAGCTATGACCTGAATTACGACGAGGTGATGGGCATTGTGGGCGAGTCCGGCTCCGGCAAGAGCCAGGAGGCCTACTCCATCATGGGCCTGCTCCAGCCCCCCGGCAGGGTGATCGGCGGCTCCATCACCTTTGAGGGCCGGGACGTGCTCTCCTTCAGCAAAAAGGAGATGGCCGCCTTCCGGGGCAGCGAGGTGGCCATGATTTTCCAGAACCCCATGACCTGCCTCAATCCGGTTTATACCGTGGGCAACCAGCTTATCGAGGCCCTGCGGGCCCACGACAAGCAAATCTCCAAGGCCGACGCCGCCAAGCGGGCCATGGAGATGCTGGAGCTGGTGGGCATCAACAACGTGCAGAAGCGGATGAAGCAGTACCCCC
>CALWXU010000182.1 GCA_944385585.1 uncultured Flavonifractor sp. | reverse complement strand
AAGATGCAGATCATCTTCCAGGACCCCTCCGCCTCCCTGGACCCCCGCATGACGGTGGGCGAGATCATCGGCGAGGCCCTGGACATCCATAAGCTCTGCGCCTCCAAGCAGGAGCGCACCGACCGCATCAAGGAGCTGCTGGGCATGGTGGGGCTCAACACCGAGCACGCCAACCGCTATCCCCACGAGTTCTCCGGCGGCCAGCAGCAGCGCGTGGGCATCGCCCGCGCCCTGGCGGTCAAGCCCGAGTTCATCGTGTGTGACGAGCCCATCTCCGCCCTGGACGTGTCCATCCAGTCCCAGGTGGTCAACATGCTGGAGGACATGCAGCAGGACCTGGGGCTGACGTACCTGTTCATCGCCCACGACCTGTCCGTGGTGCGGCACATCTCCACCCGCATCGGCGTCATGTACCTGGGCTCCCTGGTGGAGCTGGCCGAGAGCTACGAGCTCAACAAGAACCCCCTGCACCCCTACACCAAGACCCTGCTGTCCGCCGTGCCGGTGCCCGACCCGGAGGTCAGCCGCCAGCGCCAGCGCATCGTGCTGGAGGGCGACATCCCCTCCCCCATGAACCCGCCCAAGGGCTGCCGGTTCCACACCCGCTGCCCCTACGCCACCGACCAGTGCAAGGAGGCCGCGCCCCAGTTCAAAGAGCACGCGCCCGGGCACTGGGCCGCTTGTCACCTGCTGGGGTAGAGCGGCGTTTTCCGGCGGCGGGGGCTTGCCCCGCCCTGCAAAGCGGTCGGCTTCCGTCCCCCTCGGAGAGCGGAGGGGGTATCGCGCCGCAGGCGCGTATCTAGGGGGAACTGGTTCCCCCTGGAAGGCGCGGCTTTGGAGCGAAGCGACGCATGTTCCGCAGAACATGCCCGCGCCTTGACTGGGCCGCCTGTCACCTGCTGGGGTAGAGCGGCGTTTTCCGGCGGCGGGGGCTTGCCCCCGCCCTGCAGAGCGGCCGGCTTCCGTCCCCCTCGGAGAGCGGAGGGGGTATCGCGCCGCAGGCGCGTATCTAGGGGGAACTGGTTCCCCCTGGAAGGCGCGGCTTTGGAGCGAAGCGACGCATGTTCCGCAGAACATGCCCGCGCCTTGACTGGGCTGCCTGTCACCTGCTGGGGTAAAGCGGCGTTTTCCGGCGGCGGGGCTTGCCCCGCCCTGCAAAGAGGTATTTTACTTTACAACTGGAAGAGTTTGTGCTATAATGCGCTCTATAAAGAGCACAAATGTTTTTTCTCTGCGGACAGGCGCGCGCGCCTGTCCGCTGTCCCACCCTGGTGGGACAGCCTATCTGCCGGTATCTGCGCCAAGCGGCGTTTCGATACAATATCCAAGAGGATCAAAGAAACTGATTGGAGGTACAAGCAAATGAAGAAGCGCAGAATTCTTGCCCTGGGCGTGACGGCCGCGCTCTCCCTGTCCCTGCTGGCAGGCTGCGGCGGCGGCACGGAGACCCAGGAGACCCCCGCCGGAACGGACACCCCCGCTGCCGAGTCCCCTGTGGCCGAGGCCGCGGCCCAGGCCCTCAGCGTCTGCTTCGCGTCTGAGCCTGAGACTATGGACCCCAGCCTGAACCGGACTGTGGACGGCAACGTCATGATCAGCCACCTGTTCGAGGGCCTGTACAAGTGGGTGGACAGCGACTCCTCCGGCGACGGCCGGCAGGGCGCCACCGCCGTGCTGGCCCCCGGCATGGCCGCGTCCGAGCCTGAGATCACCCCCAATGAGGACGGCACCTACACCTACACCTTCACCATCCGCGAGGATGCCAAGTGGTCTGACGGCCAGCCCGTCACCGCCAACGACTTTGTGTACTCCTGGCGCCGGCTGGTGGATCCCAACACCGCCTCCCCCTACAACACCATCATCGCCATGGTGGTGAACGCCAACGAGATCATCGCCGGCGAGCTGCCCAAGGAGGACCTGGGTGTGTCCGCTCCCGACGACCAGACCTTCGTGGTGGAGCTGACCTACAACTGCCCCTACTTCCTGGACATCTGCGCCTTCCCCAACACCATGCCTCTGCGTGAGGACATCGTGGAGGGCAACACCACCTGGACCCAGGATCCCTCTACCTATGTGACCAACGGCCCCTTCCGCATGGAGTCCTGGACCCACGACGCCTCCATCGTCATGGTGCCCAACGAGAACTACTATGACGTGGCCAACATCACCCTGGAGAGCCTGACCTTCATGCTGATGGATGACGGCAATGCCCAGCTCACCGCCTTCCAGGCCGGCGACCTGGACTTCATGCAGAACCCGCCCCCCGATGAGGTGGCCACCCTGCTGGCTGACGGCACCCTGATCCCCGGCGACTACCTGGGCACCTACTACGCCTGCTTCAACAACCAGGTGGCGCCCTTCGACGACCCCCTGGTCCGCGAGGCCTTCTCCCTGGCCATTGACCGCAACTTCATCGTGGAGAACGTGACCCAGGCCGGTCAGATCCCCGCCGGCGCCTGGGTGCCCGAGAACGTGGTGGACGCCCAGGGCACCGACGGCGACGACTTCCGCGCCGTGGGCGGCGACTACTACAGCGTGGCCGCTGAGGACTACGAGGCCAACTGCGAGCGCGCCCGCGAGCTGCTGGCCGAGGCCGGCTATCCCAACGGCGAGGGCTTCCCCGAGACCACCTACCTGTTCAACACCGACGACACCCACCAGGCCGTGGCCGAGGCCCTGCAGGAGATGTGGCGCACCGTGCTGGGCGTTGAGGTCACCCTGAACAACCATGACTGGAACGTGTTCCTGGAGACCCGCAGCGCCGGCAACTACAGCATCTGCCGCAACGGCTGGATCGCCGACTACAACGACCCCGTGTCCTTCCTGGACATGTTCATGACCGAC
>CALWXU010000181.1 GCA_944385585.1 uncultured Flavonifractor sp. | reverse complement strand
CTGGTTCAACCACTACCCTGTCACGCCCGACGCCATTCTGAACGCTCTCAAGGAGAAAGGAGAGGCGAAGCAATGAAGTATTTTGACCACATAGATGCCGCAACCGTCGCCGAGGCCTCCGAGGCCGTAAAGGGCGGCGCGCGGGTTATAGCCGGGGGCACGGATATCCTCGGCGAGCTCAAGGACAAGATCCTGCCCGACTACCCCGCAGAGCTGGTGAATATAAAGACCATCCCCGGACTCGACAAGATCGAATCCACCGGTTCCGTCGTGAAGATAGGTGCGAACGTGAAGCTCGCCGCGCTCGCGGAGAACGAGACGCTAAAACGCGATTATCCCGCTATAGCCGAAGCTGCGAAGAGCGTAGCCAGCCCGCTCGTGCGCACGCAGGCCACGCTCGGCGGCAACCTGTGTCAGGACGTTAGGTGCTGGTACTACCGCTACCCGAACCAGATAGGCGGGCGCATAGACTGCGCGCGCAAGGACGGCGAGAAGTGCTACGCCTTCACAGGCGAGAACAAGTACCACAGCATCTTCGGCGGCATGCGCGTCCACCAGAGCGCCTGCTCGCGCTCCTGCCCGGCGCACGTCAACATCCCGCAGTACCTCGAGCGGGTGCGCGCGCACGACCTCGACGGCGCGGCTGAGATCCTGCTGCGCCGCAACCCGCTCGCCGCCGTGACGAGCCGCGTCTGCCACCACTTCTGCATGGACGGCTGCGAGCGCGGCAGCTATGACGCGCACGTCAACATCGGGCAGATAGAGCGCTATGTCGGCGACTACATCCTAGATAACGCCTCGCGCCTAATGCCGCCTCCCGAGCGCGAGAGCGGCAAGCGCGTCGCCATCGTCGGCGCCGGCTCCGCGGCGCTCAGCGCGGCATATTACCTCCGCCGCGCCGGGCACGCCGTGACCGTGCTCGACAAGATGGACGAGCCGGGCGGCCTGCTCATGTACGCCATACCCGAGTACCGTCTGCCCAAGGCCGTCGTCCGCCGCCTTACCGGCGCGCTCTCGGGCATGGGCATAGAGTTCAGACAGAAGGTCTCCGTCGGAGAGGACGTGCAGCTTGACGAGCTGATAGGCGAGTACGACAGCGTGTTCCTCGACACCGGCGCTTGGAAGCAGAACGTTATCGGCATAGACGGCGAGGACTGCACTATCTTCGGCCTCGACTTCCTCGTTGAAGTCAAGAGCTGGATGCGCGGCAAGCCCGGCAGCGACATAGTGGTCGTCGGCGCGGGCAACGTCGCCATGGACGTGGCGGTCACGGCAAAGCGCCTCGGCGCCAAGAGCGTGACCATGGCCTTCCGCAAACCAGAGAGCGAGCTCAAGGCCTCAGCCGAGGAGATAGAGCGTGCCCGCGAGGCCGGGGTCGTCCTGGCTGAGCGTTTGGCACCCAAGGCCGTTATCCGTGAGGGCGAGCGCGTCACGGGAATGCGGTTTGTGCGCACGAGCGCAACATACGACGAGCGCGGCAGGCTCACCGTCACCGCCGACGAGAGCGACCTCGTCACCATACCCTGTGACGCCGTGCTGCTGGCTGTGGGCCAGAAAGTGGATCTGAGCTACCTCGACGAGCGCCTCGGCGTGCTCACCGAGCGCGGGCGCATAAGCGTCAGCGAGAGCCAGGCCACCAGCAAGCCGGGCGTGTTCGCCGCCGGCGACGCAGCTACCGGGCCTTCCACCGTGGTCGAGGCCATGGCGGGCGGCCACCGCGCGGCGCTGGCCATCTCCGAATACCTCGGCGCGCCGATAGCCGAGACGCCGATAAAAGAGGGCTTTGTAAAGCGCGGCGCGGACTGCCTGGACATAAAAGAGCCCGTCAAGGCCAATCTGCGCCCCACAGCCGAGCGCAGCATGGACGCGGAGGACGACATGGGCCTGCCCTTCGAGGCCGTGGAGCGCGAGGCTCTCCGCTGCTTCAACTGCTCGTGCTATGCCGTCGCGCCCTCGGATATGGCTACGGCGCTCATGGCCCTGCGCGCTACGATACATACGAACCTTAGCTCCTACAGCGCCGACGAGTTCTTCACCCGCGCGGCAAAGGTGAGCGACATTCTCGCTCCGGGCGAGATAGTCACCTCCGTCGAGCTGCCCGCTCCCAAGGGCACGGCGCACTACGACAAGTTCCGCGAGCGCGAGAGCATAGACTTTGCCGTCGTGGGCCTCGGCAGCGATTACGCCGTGGAGGACGGCAAGATAAAGTACGCAAGCATCGTGCTCGGCGCTGTCGCTCCCGTGCCGATACGCGCATCGAAGGCCGAGGAGTATCTTACCGGCAGGAGCGTGACCGAGGAGACTGCCGAAAAGGCCGCTGAGCTTGCGCTCGAGGGTGCGGAACCGCTCAGGCAGAACGCCTACAAGGTCGACATCGCCCGTGAGCTCATAAAGCGCTCCATCCTGCGTATGGCGTGAGGAGGTATTATGAACGCAGAACTTGAAAACAGAATGTGCGAGTGCATCGCGCGCTCGGAGCTGTGCGCGCTCGCTCGCGAATTTGCCGCGCTGCTCGACCGCCGGGACTTTACCGCGGAGGGTTTCGCCGCAGTGTTCACCGCCGAGGCCGTCATGAGCTACCCCAACGGCGCCTCGGCAAATGGGCTTGAAGGTATAG
>CALWXU010000180.1 GCA_944385585.1 uncultured Flavonifractor sp. | reverse complement strand
GCGGCGGTCTCCGCCTTGGAATCCGCCCAGGCGGACTCCTTCTCCTTCTGGCTGCGGCGGCGGTAGTTGTCATACTCGGCGGCCAGCCGGAGGAATTTGTCCTCCTGGTCGGTCAGGTTCTGCTTCAGGGCCTCCAGCTCCTCCAGCAGGGGATTGGGGGCCTCGGCCTCAACGCTCTCGGCCTGGACGGCCTCCCCCTCGGGGGCCGCCTGCGCGGCCTGCTCCTGCGCGGCCGCCTGCTCGTCCAGCTTCTTTTTCTTCTGCTCGCTCATAGGATGTCATCATCTCCTAGTTCTCATCGCCCTTGCCCTGGGGCAGCTCCCCCTGGCCGAACAGCCGGGAGAGGCCCTCCGCCAGGTAGGACAGGCGGGCGGTTATCTTGGCATAGTCCATGCGGGTGGGGCCCACCACGCCGATGACGCCCCGCATCCCCTCGCCGATGTCGTAGCTGGCCACCACCACGCTGGTGTCCTTTAAGGCGTCGGCCACGTTCTCCGGGCCGATGAGGATGCGCATGGGGTCGTCCTTGGGGACGGGGAAGCGGGCGGGGTCGCTGTCCTCCGACAGGTAGCTCATCAGGGGCTGGGCCCGGTCCAGGCTCTGGTACTCGGGCAGCTCCAGCAGATGGGCCAGGCCGGAGGTGTGCACCCGGCGCTGCTCCAGGCCCTCCAGCACCTCCATGGCGAAGGACACCACCAGGGAGATGAGCCCGTAGGCCTCCCCGGCGGCGTGCTGGGCCACCCGCATCAGCTCCGGCGTGATCTCCGCCAGCGTCAGGCCGGTGAAGGTGGTGTTCAGCAGGGTGTTGAGCATCTGCAGCTGGGCCTCCGTCAGGTCGGAGGGCAGGCGGATGAGCCGGTTGCGCACCACGTTGGTGTCGGTCATCACCACAATGATGAAGGCGTTGTGCTCCACCATCAGCAGGTCAAAGCGCCGGATGGTCACCTTGTCCATGCCGGAGGAGAGGGCGAAGGCGGGGTAGTTGGTCAGCTGGGACACCACCCGGCCCGCCTGGTCCAGCACCCGGTCCAGCTCCTGCATCTTCAGGCGCAGGGCCTGGTTCATGCGCTCGGTCTCCTGCAGGGAGAGCTTGTGCGCCTCCATCAGCTCGTTGACGTAGAAGCGGTAGCCCTTGGGGGAGGGGATGCGCCCGGCGGAGGTGTGGGGCTTCTCCAGCAGGCCCATGGCCTCCAGATCCGCCATCTCGTTGCGGATGGTGGCGGAGGACACCTCCATGCCGATGGAGGCGGCGATGGCCTTGGAGCCCACCGGCTCCGCCGACTGGATATAGCTCTCGATGATGGCGCGGAGAATCCGTCGTTTCCGTTCTGTCAAATCCATTCCGGCCACCCTTTCATCGGTTTAGCACTCAAACTCTCTGAGTGCTAATGATACTGTAGCACGCTCCTCCAAAATTGTCAAGGGGTGCGGTTGTAAATTAAGTGTGAACGCGGAAAAACCAGCAATCCGGCCGGCAGGCTGCTGACACTCCGGCATTGACGGGCCGGGCGGCGGATGGTATGATAAAGCTGATTTGGGGGCCAGGCCCCCGGCAATAAAGGAGGAGCTGTCCGTGGAGGCCAGACTGCCCGTGGAGATCATCGACTATGAGGAGCGCTATAAGCCCGCGCTGGAGGACATCTCCCTGCCCTGGCTGCTGGAGCACGACCTGCTGGAGCCGGTGGATCTGGAGATGCTGGCGGACCCGTACCGCTTCGTGGCCGGCGGAGGCCGGGTGCTGCTGGCCCGCCTGGGACAGGAGATTGTGGGCATGGTGATGGTGGAGCTGCAGGGCGGGGGGCAGTGCGAGCTGCTCAAGCTGGGGGTGAAGGAGGCCTATCGCGGCCGGGGCGTGGGCGAGGCCCTGATGGAGGCCGCCCTCCAGGCCGCCAGGGACGCGGGGCAGAGCCGGGCGGTGCTCACCTCCAACCACAAGCTCAGGGCCGCCCTGGGCCTCTATGAGAAGCTTGGATTTGAATATACAGCGTATTCTGACAAGTGGTTCCAGCTCTCCGACGTGCGGATGGAGCGGGCGCTGTGAGGTTCCTGGGCAGAGCCCGCCCCCGCTGCCCCGCAGAGCAAACGGAGAGGCGGGGCGGAAAATAGGGTTTAGGAGAGCGCGGTGATCGTAAAAGAGCGGAGCGCCCGGACAGATGTCCGGGCGCTCCGCAGTTCAGTCGGGATAGGAGAACACCGCGCCAGTGGTGAGGGGGCGCAGCCGCTCCCCCAGCTCCTCCGCAAGCAGCGCCCAGGCGGGGCCGCCGGTGCAGTGGCCGGTGCACACCTCCCCCACGTCCAGCCCGTCCCGCAGGCGGCGGGCCAGCTCCCGCACCTCCTCCGGCGCGGGGCCCAGGGTGGCCGTGCCGCCGGGGCCCATCAGGTGGAAGCCCCCCAGCACCGCCCGGATGGACTTTCCGGGGAAGCGGGCGCGAATATCGTCCAGAATATTGCCCACCCCGGCGTGGCAGCAGGAGTTGAGCACCACCAGCCCCTCTCCCGTCTCCGCCGCCAGGGACTGCTCGTGGTGGACGGCGTCGGGGATCAGGTGGAGGCCCTCCGCCAGCAGCCGGGGCCCGTCCGCCAGGTCAAAGCGCCGGGCGTGGCGGCGGAACAGGCCGGGGTTGAGCCCCACATGGTCCCCGTCCAGCACGTCGTCCTCCCGCACGGCGGGGCGTGCGTAGATCTGGGCCGCCCGGTTCACCCGGAAGAAGGCGGTGAAGCCGTCCCCGTGGTCGTAGTGGCCGTGGGACAGGGCGGCCGCCTCCACCCGGGACAG
>CALWXU010000179.1 GCA_944385585.1 uncultured Flavonifractor sp. | reverse complement strand
GGCACCCGCGCCCTCATTGAGGCGGGCGCCGACTGCGTGAAGATCGGCATCGGCCCCGGCTCCATCTGCACCACCCGGGTGGTGGCCGGCATCGGCGTGCCTCAGATCACCGCCGTCTACGACGCCGCCTGCGTGGCCGCCAAGTACGGCATCCCCATCATCGCCGACGGCGGCGTGAAGTACTCCGGCGACATCGCCAAGGCCCTGGCCGCCGGCGCCAGCGTGGTCATGCTGGGCTCCCTGCTGGCCGGCTGTGAGGAATCCCCCGGCGACACCGAGGTCTACCAGGGCCGCCAGTTCAAGGTCTACCGGGGCATGGGCTCCCTGGGGGCCATGTCCAACGGCTCCAAGGACCGCTACTTCCAGCAGAACAACAAGAAGCTGGTGCCGGAGGGCGTGGAGGGCCGGGTGCCCTACAAGGGCCTCACGGGTGAGACCATCTACCAGCTGATGGGCGGCCTGCGGGCCGGTATGGGCTACACCGGCTGCCGCAGTGTGGAGGAGCTCCAGGCCAAGGCCCAGTTCATGCAGATCACCTCCGCCGGCCTGAAGGAATCCCACCCCCACGATGTCTATATCACCAAGGAAGCCCCCAACTACACCATCTCCGGGCAGTAAGCCATGGAGCGCATCACGGTATCCGGCCCGGATGGGGCCTGGACGGTCCCTGCGGGACGGGAGGGGGAGGCCGCCCAGCGCCTGGCCGCCTTCGAGAGCGCCTATGAGCGCCTGACCGTCCGTCAGGGGGAGATCGCCGCCCGGATGGATGCCCTCAGGAACCAGGGGAAGCAGAAGACCGCCCAGTTCCGGGAGCTCTTTGCCGAGAAGCTCACCATCCAGAACACCCTTGCGCTGTGGGAGACTTACGGCGTCAAGTGATAAGAGGACCCGCCGCCCTGTCCGGGGCGGCGGGTCTTGTCATCTGTGCGCATAAACCAGCTCCACCATGCCGTTGAAGGTGCCGGTGTGGAGCAGGCGGAGCTGCTGCTCCTCCGCCAGGGTGCCGAACAGCGGGACGCCTCCCCCCAGCAGGGTGGGGATGACCGTGATCTCATAGCGGTCAATCAGGCCGGCCGCTGCAAGCGCCTGGGCCAGGGCGGCCCCGCCGCACAGCCAGATGTCCTTCCCGGGCCTGGCCTTCAGCCTCCGCACCAGGGAACAGGGGTTTTCTGCTGTAAAGGCAATCCCCTCCACAGGTGGAAGCGCCCGGTGGGTGAACACATAGCAGTCCAGCCCCTCATAGATCCAGCGGTCCGGCGAGAGCTCCGTCACCAACTGGTGGTAGGTGTTCCACCCCAGGAGCACGGTGTCAATCCGTTCCAGCAGGGCGTTGTAGCTGTCCGGCATGTCTGGGCCGGGCTCCTGGCCGGTCAGCCAGCCCACCCCGCCCGCCCGGTCGGCGATGTATCCGTCCAGGCTCATGGCAATGTAGAGAATGACAGAGCGCATGAAAACCCTCCCTTGATACTGTGCCCCCCGCTATCACAGAGGCGGCGCCAGTTCCATCCCGGACGCCAGAAGAAAGGCGGTGATGCGGCGGGCCGCAGCTTCCGCGTTGCTCAAAAGCGCGGGATGCCCGCCGTGCGCAAACATGCAGACGGCCGCATGGGGGAGCAGCGCCGCCATTTCTTCATACTCCTGCTGCAGGTTGTCCCGGCACATCTCGTCCTCCAGGCTGCCGAGAAACAGGACGGGCACCTGCAGCTCCGTCAGCGGCCTGCGAAACAGCGGGCGCTGTTCCCTGGCGCAGCGCAGCAGGGCCTGAGTATCCTGATCCACGACGGTCTCCCAGTCCTCCCCCTGACACCAGGCGTAAAACTGTCTGGCCTGCGGGCTGCGCTTGGCCTGGGAGCGCTCGGTGAGCAGCCGTTCGGCAAACCGGTCATTGAGCGTACGTCCGTCAAAGCTGTCGGCCACGACCCGGCGGAACAGCTCCGGCCGCTCCAGTGCGGCGTTGAGCGCGGCCCATGCCCCGCCGCTGGTGCCCACCAGGCTGACCGGGCCGCAGTCCAAAGCCTCCGCCAGGGCGGCCGTCTGGAGGCCCTCCTCATACCACAGGTCGGGGGAAAAGAACGCCGTCCGGTCAGAGCGGCCGTTCCCCAGAAAGTCAGGCAGGATACAGCGAAAGGCTTTCGCGTACAGGGGCATCAGGGGCTCGAACAGCCTGGATGAGGCGGTGTTGCCATGGAGAAACAGGACAGGCGGCCCGTCGCCGAATTCCGTGAAAAAGAGCCGCGCTCCCCGGTAGGAGAGATGTGCCATCCTCACACGCCCCCTTTGGCCACTCCAGATAACACAGTATACCATATGCGGCAGGAGACGGCAAGGCACAGCCCGGTCCCTCTAGAGGAATCTTCCGCCGGGGCGTTGCGTGGGCGCGGCGGGGTATGCTATAATCTGTCCAGAGAAGGGGGGAGTCATACCATGCTGAAGCTGCTGCTGGGCCGGGCGGGGACGGGGAAAACCCGCGCCCTGCTGGAGACGATTGCCGCCCAGTCCGGCCGGCCCCAGGTGCTGATTGTGCCGGAGCAGCACTCCCACAGCATGGAGCGGCAGCTGTGCGCCATGGGGGGCAACCAGGTCTCCCTCCACGCGGAGGTGCTCTCCTTCACCCGGCTGGCAAGCCGGGTGTTCTCGGTGTACGGCGGCCTGGCCGCCCCGGCCCTGGACGGGGGCGGGCGCCTGCTGCTGCTGTGCGCCGCCCTCAAATCCGTGGCGCCGGAGCTGAAGGTGTACCAGCGGCCCTCCCGCAAACCCGCCTTCCTCTCCGGCCTGCTGGCCACGGTGGAGGAGCTGAAAACCTGCTGCATCACGCCGGAGCACCTGTGGAC
>CALWXU010000178.1 GCA_944385585.1 uncultured Flavonifractor sp. | reverse complement strand
CTGGTGTTGGAGGCGGCGTGGGCGATGGCGGAGGTGCCCATGCCCGCCTCGTTGGTGAACACCCCCCGGGCCACGCCGTAGCGCATGGCCGCCGCCATGCCGTAGCCCACGCCGCCCCCCAGGGCGGCCTTGGGGGTGAGGGCGGCGGTGAAGATCCGCTCCAGGGCGGCGGGCAGGGCGGCGTGGTGGGCGATGAGCACCACAATGCCGCCCCCCAGGAAGAGCAGGGCCATGCAGGGCACCAGCTTCTCACTGACCTTGCCGATGCGGCCGATGCCGCCCAGGATCACGATCCCGGTGACCGCCGCCGTCACGATACCCACCGCCAGCCGGTCCCAGCCGAAGGAGGCCTCCAGCGCGGCGGCGATGGAGTTGGCCTGCACCACGTTGCCGCCCCCCAGGTTGGCGCATACGCAGCACAGGGCGAACAGGCAGGCCAGGCCCCGGCTGCCCAGCCCCTTCTCCATGTAGCACATGGGCCCGCCCCGCCAGCCCCCGGCGGGGTCCTTCTCCCGGTAGCGCACCGTCAGGGTCTTTTCCAGGCAGCCGGTCATCATGCCCAAAAAGGCGGACACCCACATCCAGAACACCGCCCCCGGCCCGCCGTAGAAGATGGCGGTGGCCACCCCGGCGATGGAGCCGGTGCCGATGGTGGCGGCCAGGGCGGTGGACAGGGCCTGGAGCCGGGTGAGGCCCTCCCCCTCCCGCTGCTTCTCCCGCCGGAGCAGGGAGCCCAGGGTGTTTTTCAGCCACAGGGGGGCCCGGAAAACCTGAAAGAAGCCGGTGCGCACCGAGAAATACAGCCCGGTGAGGAGAAAGAGCCCCAGCAGCCAGGGGTTCCAGATGAAATTGCCCAGCCGTTCCGCCCATGCCATGTCCCCCCACCTCCTGTCCTATTGTCTATGCCGGAGGGGGATGGAACATGCCTGAGGCGGGCGGGCCGGCATCAAGCGCCGGTTCATACCGCCTGAAAAAGCGGGGACGGCGGCAGGCTGATCGCCGCGGCGGAGGCGGACAAGGATGTGTCCCCCCTTCCAGGCGGAGGACTGAGCCCGGGGGCCTCTTTTTGCCGGAAGCGCCGGGGCTGGCTTGCGCGCCGCCCCCGGCCATGCTATAATGCAGACGGAACCGGGGGACACTGGAGGGAGGGGAGCGCCGTGCATATCAGCACCCAGGGCCTGGTGCTCCGGGAGGTCAACTACAAAGAGGCGGACAAGCTCCTCACCGTCCTCACCGCCGAGGGGGGCAAGCGCACGGTCAAGGCCAGGGGCTGCCGCCGGAAGGGGAGCCCCCTGGCGGCCTCCGCCCAGCTGCTGGTCTACTCGGACATGACCCTGTTCGAGTACCGGGACCACTTCACCCTCAACGAGGCGGAATCCCTCCAGCAGTTCTGGCACATGAAGTCCGACGTGGTGAAGCTGAGCCTGGCCTCCTACTTCGCCGAGGTGATGGAGGCCGTGGCGGTGGAGGGGCGGCCCGACCCGGCAGAGCTGTCCCTGATCCTCAACGCCCTGTACGCCCTGGACCAGCTGGACAAGCCCCTGGCCCTGGTGAAGGCGGCCTACGAGCTGCGCCTCATGTGCCTGGCGGGGTATGAGCCCCTGGTGGACGCCTGCGCCGTCTGCGGCGTGCCGGAGCCGGCGGAGCCCCGCTTCCATCTGACCGAGGGGGTGCTCCACTGCGCGTCCTGCCGGGTGGGGGAGGGGGACGACCTCCCCCTGACAGCCGGGGCGGCGGCGGCCATGCGCCATATCGTCTACGGCAATCCCAAGCGGCTGTTCTCCTTCCAGGCGGACGGGGACAGCCTGGCCCGCCTGGGGCGGGCCTGCGAGCAGTTTCTCACCACACAGCTGGACCGGGGGTTCCGGACCCTGGATTTTTATCATCAATGGGGGAATTGACCATGGAGCTGTACGTCGCGGACGCCTTTACCACCCGGCGCTTTTCCGGCAACCAGGCCGGCGTGGCCCTGCTGGGAGGGGAGTCCTTCCCGGCGGAGGGCCTGATGCGCGCCCTGGCCGGGGAGCTGAAGCACTCGGAGACCGCCTTTGTGCGGCGGACGGGCGAGAGGGCCTTCCACATCCGCTACTTCACCCCGGCGGAGGAGGTGGATCTCTGCGGCCACGCCACCATCGCCTCCTTCACCGTCCTGCGGGACACCGGGGCCATCGGGCCCGGGGATTACGCCCTCCACACCCGCTCCGGCGACCTGACCATCCAGGTGGGGGCGGACTCGGTGTGGATGGACATGGCGCCCCCCACTGACGGCCGGGGCTTCTCGGAGGAGGAGCAGGCGGAGCTCTACGCCGCCTACGGCCTGTCCCTGGCCGACCGGCCCGCCGCTCTGGAGGCTCAGGCTGTGAGCACCGGCCTGCTGGACATCCTCCTGCCCGTAAAGGATCTGGACGCCCTGGAGCGTGCCGTCCAGGACGAGGGGGCGGTCACCCGCCTGTCGGAGCGGTACGGCGTGGTGGGCGTCCACATGTTCTGCGCCCATACGACGGACGCCGCCGCCCACTGCCGCAACTTCGCCCCCCTGTACGCCATCCCGGAGGAGGCCGCCACCGGCACCTCCAACGGGGCCCTGACCTACTACCTGTTCCGCCGGGGCCTGGTGGCCGCCGGGGCGGACAACCGCTTCGTCCAGGGGGAGAAGATGGGCAAGCCCTCGGAGATCCTCAGCCGCCTGACGGAAACAGCGGGCGGCGTGAAGGTGCAGGTGGGCGGCCGGGCGGTGCTCACCCTGCGGTGTGAGCTGCTGGGGTGACAGGCCCGCCCATACCCGAAAAAACCACCGATTTAGGATGATAAACACGCTATGACCGATCTATTTGAGAAATCCATACAGACCTTAGAGCTTCCCAGGGTGCTGGAGCGCCTGGCGGAGCAGGCGGTGACGGAGGAGGGCAAGGAGCGCTGCCTGGCCCTGCGCCCCCTGACCG
>CALWXU010000177.1 GCA_944385585.1 uncultured Flavonifractor sp. | reverse complement strand
TGGACAAATGGCTCAAGGTCTCCCGCCTCATCAAGCGGCGCACCGTGGCCAACGAGGCCTGCGACAACCAGCGGGTCACCGCCAACGGCCGGCCGGTGAAGGCCAGCTACGACGTGAAGGCGGGGGACGTGCTGGAGCTCC
This sequence comes from uncultured Flavonifractor sp., assembly GCA_944385585.1. Taxonomy (GTDB): domain Bacteria; phylum Bacillota; class Clostridia; order Oscillospirales; family Oscillospiraceae; genus Flavonifractor. Next base: position 2,805 of record CALWXU010000177.1, on the reverse strand, counting down.
GCTTCGGAGAGCGCACCGTGAAGGTGGAGGTGCTCTCCGTGGCCGAGCACGTGGGCAAGGCCGACGCCCCGGCCCTCTACCGGGAGCTGCGGTAGACCGGCCTGGTCCGGTAAGTAAAGTACAGAGCGGGGCGGCCGCATATGCGGCCGCCCCGCTCTTTTTGCAGCTCACTCCAGCAGATCCGGCCCGGGCAGGTCCATCTGCCGCTTGCGGGCGGCGGAGCGGGAGAGCTTTTCCGCCAGGGCCTCCCGGTCGCCGGAGGAGAGCGCGTCCCGGTAGGACTGCAGATTGCCCAGCAGCCGGTCCAGCACGGCGAGCAGGGCGGGCCGGTTGAGGGAGAACAGCTGGGTCCACAGCCCCACGTCCAGGGCAGCCACCCGGGTGCAGCCCCGGAAGGAGGAGCCCTCAAAGCCGCGGCAGTCAAACAGCTCCGGGTCGTCGCACACCGCCACGGCGATGATGTGCATCACCTGGCTGGTGTAGGCGATGAGGGCGTCGTGGGCCTGGGCCGTGGTGTGGCACACGTCCTTGCAGCCGATGTAGCGGGCCAGCCGCTCCAGCAGGGCGATGTGCTCCGGCCTGCTGTCCCCCCGGGGCACCAGCAGGAAGTGGGAGCCCCGGAACATCTCGGCGAAGGCGTGCTCCACGCCGGAGAATTCGGTGCCCGCCATGGGATGGCAGCCGATGAAGTCCACCGTGTCCGGCAGTACCTCCGCCGCCTCCAGAATGGCGGTCTTGACGCCGCACACATCCCACACCAGGGCCCCGGGCTTGAACTGGTCCCTGTACTGCGCCAGGAAGTCCACAATCCCCTGAGGGTGGAGGGCCAGGGCCACCACGTCGGCCTGGGGCACCACATCGGCGGCCTTCTCCGTGACCCGGTCGCCCACGCCGTGCTCGGCGGCGTAGCGCAGGGTGGGCTGGGACACGTCCACGCCCACGACCTCAAAATCCTCAAAGCCCTTCAGGGCTAAAGCCAGCGACCCGCCAATCAGGCCCAGACCCACAATCACAAGGGTGCGTTTCATGGAACTCGTCTCCCTTTCTTTTGGTTTCCGCGGGGCGGCCGCGATCTATCGCGGCCCTACAGATGAACCGAACGGCCAGTCTCCCCCGGCAGGGCCGCCATACATGGCGGCCGCTCCCATCGGATTCCCGCTTCTTCCGCAGGCAGCGGCGGGCCGCCCCTTTCGCGGCATTCGCCCTACAGCTCCCGGCCGGCGCAGGGGGCCAGCTGGGCCAGCCTGCCCATGAGGGCGTCAAACTGCTCCGGAGTGATGGACTGGGCCCCGTCGCACAGGGCGTGGGGCGGGTCGTTGTGCACCTCGATGAGCAGGCCGTCGGCCCCGGCGGCGATGGCCGCCATGCTCATCCGCTCCACCATCCACGCCTTGCCGCAGGCGTGGGAGGGGTCCACCACCACCGGCAGGTGGGACAGCTGCTTCACCGCCAGCACGGCGGAGAGATCCAGGGTGTTGCGGGTGAAGGTCTCAAAGGTGCGGATGCCCCGCTCACAGAGGATCACCCTGTTGTTGCCCCCGGCCATGATGTACTCCGCGCTCATGAGCCACTCCTCGATGGTGGAGGACAGCCCCCGCTTGAGCAGGATGGGCTTGGAGGTCCTGCCCAGCTGCTTTAAGAGGTCGAAGTTCTGCATGTTCCGCGCCCCCACCTGGATCACGTCCACGCACATCTCGAACATCTCCACGTTGTCGGTGGACATGATCTCGGTGACGATGGGCAGGCCGGTGGCCGCCTTGGCCTCCTGGAGCAGGCGGATGCCGTCGTTGCCCATACCCTGGAAGGAGTAGGGGGAGGTGCGGGGCTTGAAGGCGCCCCCCCGGAGGGCGGCGGCCCCGCTGGCCTTCACGGCCTTGGCCACGGCCACGATCTGCGCCTCGCTCTCCACCGAGCAGGGCCCGGCGATCACCGCCAGCTTTCTGCCCCCCACGGCGGCGCCGCCGCCCAGGTCCACCACCGTGTCCTCCGGGTGGTACTTCCGGTTGGCCTTCTTGTAGGGCTCGGTGACCCGCATGACCCGGTCCACGCCGGGCAGCAGGGACAGCTTCTCCTGGTCGATGTGCTCGGCGTTGCCCTCGGCGCCCAGGATGGTGGTCTCCGCCCCCTTGGACACCATGACCTTGACCCCGCCCTCCTCCATGGTGCGGACGGCGGCCTCCAGCTGCTCGGGGGTGAATCCCCGCTTCATAATGACGACCATAATATTTGCTCCTTTCCACTCCGCAAATAGAAAACCCCCGCGGCCGCCCAAAGGCAGCCGCGGGGGTTCCTGGCTCCTGCTGGAGCGCCCCTTTTCCTCGCTGGCCGGTTATGGGCAGGCAGACAGACCGCTATCGCAATAGCGGTAATAGCCGTATCCATAACCGGTGTGCCTGCGCATAAACGGGTCACGCTCCTTCTTGTGAGTGACTTTAGCACGTTTTGCTGTGAAAGTCAAGAGGAAATTCTCCTTGATTTCCTACCACCTTTATGGTATTATATTGTCAGAAAAGGTGGGATAGGTATGAAAATTTCCACAAAGGGCCGCTATGCCCTGCGCCTGATGCTGGACATCGCCCTGAACAGCCACGGCACGGCCGTGCCCCTGCGGGATGTGGCCCAGCGGCAGGAGATCTCGGACAAATACCTGGAGCAGATCGTCACCCAGCTCTCCCGGGCGGGCCTGGTGCGCTCGGTGCGGGGGGCCGGCGGCGGCTACCTGCTGACCCGGGAGCCGGAGGAGTACACCGTGGGGGAGATCCTGCGGGTGCTGGAGGGCAACCTGGCCCCGGTGAGCTGTGTGGA
>CALWXU010000176.1 GCA_944385585.1 uncultured Flavonifractor sp. | reverse complement strand
GTGCTGACGGAGGACGGGCCGGTGGAGGTGACTACCTTTCGGAGGGAGGGGGGCTACGCCGACGGCCGCCACCCGGATGAAGTGGACTTCGACGCCACCCTGGCGGAGGATCTGGCCCGGCGGGACTTCACCGTCAACGCCATGGCTCTGGATGGGAACGGCATGGTGATCGACCTGTACGGCGGACAGCTGGACCTGTTCCGCAGGCTGATCCGCTGCGTGGGCGACCCGGACACCCGCTTTGCCGAGGACGCCCTGCGGATGCTGCGGGCGGTGCGCTTCGCCGCCCAGCTGGGCTTTTCCATCGAGGAGGGCACCCTGGCCGCCGTCCGGCGCAACGCCTCCCGGGCGGCAAACCTGTCGGGGGAGCGGATCAAGGCGGAGCTGGAGAAGATCCTCCTCTCCCCCCGGCCGGAGCTGGCCGGGGAGGCTCTGCGGCTGGGCCTGCTCTCCCACCTGGGGGGGAGCCCGGACTGCCCCGACCTGTCCCCCCTGGGGGACGTGCCTGCCGCCCCTGTCCCCCGGTGGCGGGAGTTCTGCCGCCTCACCGGCTTCCCCATCACTGCCCTGCCGGTGGAGCGCTCCCTGCGCCGGGGGGTGCTCCACCCCGAGGCGGAGGCGGTGCGGGCGCTGGCCCTCTCCGGCGGGGAGCTGGCCGCCCTGGGGCTGGAGGGGGCGGCCATCGGGGCCGTGCAGCGCCGCCTGGCCGCCCACATCCTGGCCCGCCCGGAGGACAACACCCGGGAGATGCTGCTGAAGCTGGCGCGGGAGATCCAGGCCGGAGGGGGAGCTGCGGGCGGAGCGCATCCGCCCCTGTGACCTGGCAGGCCTGTGTCCCCATTTTCCCTGGGACAGGCAAGATCGTCCCCCCGCCCTCATAAGGATGGAGGACGAGGGGGGAGCGCCATGGACCGGAGCGGAAGAAAAGAGGGCCTGCTGGAAAAGACGGCGGAGGTGTTCGACCTGCCCGGCGACGTGCTGGCGGGCCTGCCCCGGCTGGAGCTGATCGGCAGCCGGGAGCTGCGGATGGAGAACCACCGGGGGATTCTCTCCTACGGCGACGACGAGATCCACATATCCGGCGGCAAGCTGGTGGTGAAGGTGCGGGGCGCGGGGCTGGAGCTGAAGAGCATGAACGCCAGCGAGCTCCTGATCACCGGGGCCATCCAGGCCGTGGAGCTGGAATAGGGGGCGGGGCGATGCTGAACAGGCTGGTCAACGCCCTGCGGGGGAGCGTCCGGCTGGAGGTGACGGGGGCCTTTCCGGAGCGGTTCCTCAACCTCTGCGCCCAGCGGGGCATCCTCTTCTGGAACGTGGAGTGGATGGAGGCCACCCGGCTCCGCCTCACCGTCACCCGGCAGGGCAGCGGCCCGGCCAGGGCCCTGGGGGAAAAGGTGCTGTGTACCGTCACCCCGGCGGGGCAGGAGGGGGTGCCCTTCTTCCTGGCCCGGTTCCGGCGGCGGTACGCCCTGCTGGTGGGGCTGGCCCTGTCCCTGGCGGCGGTGTGCGTGCTGTCCCAGTTCATCCTCACCGTGGAGGTGGAGGGCAACGAGACCGTCACCACCGCGGAGATCCTCACCGAGCTGCGGCGGCAGGGGCTGGGCGTGGGCGCCTACGGCCCCGGCCTCAATGAGGAGGCGGTGGGCCGCCGGGCCCTGATGAACCTGCCCAGCCTGTCCTGGATGTCCGTCAACCTCCACGGCACCCGGGCGGAGGTGCTGGTGCGGGAGGCGGTGGAGGAGCCGGAGATCTCGGACGGCAGCCGCATCGGGGACATCGTGGCCCGGGCCTCCGGCATCATCACCGGCATCGACCCCCTGTCCGGCGAGGCCCGCTTCGGCGTGGGGGACACGGTGGTGGAGGGGGATGTGCTCATCTCCGGCACCGTGACCCTGGACGCGCCCATGTACAGCGAGCTGGAGAACCTGGGCACCATGGAGGTGCAGGCCCAGGGGCAGGTGTACGCCCGCACCTGGCGCACCCTCGCCGCCGCCATCCCCCTGGAGGCCCAGGTCAAGGCCTACACCGGGGAGGAGCACAGCCGCTGGACCCTGACCATGTTCGGCCGGCGGATCGATTTTTTCGGAAACAGTGGAATTTCCTTCCCGGAGTATGATAAAATAAGCCATACCTGGACGCTGGCCCTCCCCGGGGGCCGGGAGATGCCCCTGGCCCTCACCCGGGAGACCCGCCGGGCCTACACCCTGGAGACCGCCCCCGTGGAGAGGGAGGCGGCCCGCGCCCTGCTGGAGGAGGAGCTGCTGCGCGCCCTCCGGGAGAGCGTGGGGGACGGGGAGATCCTCCAGACGAGCTTTGCCGCGGCGGAGGAGAACGGCCTGCTGACCGTCACCCTCCAGGCCGAGTGCACCGAGGAGATCGGGCGGTTTGTGCCCAGAGAACATTTTACACAAGAAATCGAGGCCGATTCATGATCGAACAGACCATCAACATGGAGCGGGTCGAGGATATCATCGACCTGTTCGGCTCCTTTGACGAGAACATCAAGCTCATTGAGCGGGAGCTGGGCGTCACCGTGGTCAACCGGGACGACCAGCTGAAGATCTCCGGCGAGGCGGAGAACGTGCTCTATGCCGTCAAGGCCGTCCAGGGCCTGCTCAACCTGGCCGGCCGCAAGGAGACCATCACCGAGCAGAACGTGCGCTACATCATCAACCTGGTGAAGGCGGGCAACGAGGGGCACATCGGCGACATCGCCAGGGATGTGCTCTGCGTCACCGCCAAGGGCAAGCCCATCAAGGCCAAGACCCTGGGCCAGAAGCGGTATGTGGACGCCATCAAGAAAAACACCATCACCCTGGGCATCGGCCCGGCGGGCACCGGCAAGACCTATCTGGCGGTGGCCGCCGCCGTGTCCGCCTTCCGGGACAAGCAGGTCAACCGCATCATCCTCACCCGCCCGGCGGTGGAGGCGGGGGAGCGGCTGGGCTTC
>CALWXU010000175.1 GCA_944385585.1 uncultured Flavonifractor sp. | reverse complement strand
TGGATGCGGGGGTTCATCTCGATGAAGTAGTGGGCGCCGCTCTTGTCCACCAGGAACTCCACCGTGCCGGCGGAGACGTAGCCCACGTGCCTGGCCACCTTCACCGCGTCCTCATAGAGCCTCTGCCGGGTCTCCTCGGGCACGCTGAAGGCGGGGGCGAACTCCACCACCTTCTGGTAGCGGCGCTGGAGGGAGCAGTCCCGCTCAAACAGGTGCACCACATTGCCGTGCTGGTCGCCCAGGATCTGCACCTCGATGTGCTTGGGCTCCACCAGGTACTTCTCAATGAAGATGTCCTCGTTGCCGAAGGCCTTCTTGGCCTCGCTCTTCACCAGGTTGAAGGCGGGGATGACCTCCTCCTCGCTGTCGCAGCGGCGCATGCCCCGTCCGCCGCCGCCGCCGGCCGCCTTGAGGATGATGGGGAAGCCGTATTCGACGGCTTTTGCAAGGGCCTCCTCCCCGTCCTTCAGGGGCTGCTCCGAGCCGGGGATGGTGGGCACCTTGCAGGCCTTGGCGATGGCCTTGGCGGTGAGCTTGTCCCCCATCTGGGCCAGAATTTTGGAGGAGGGGCCGATGAAGGTGATGCCGGCCTCCTCGCAGGCCCGGGCGAAGTCGGCGTTCTCGCTGAGGAAGCCGTAGCCGGGGTGGATGGCGTCCACATTGCGGCGGCGGGCCAGGTCGATGATGCCGTCGATGTCCAGATAGGCCCCCAGGGGGGACTTGTTCTCACCGATGAGGTAGGCCTCGTCCGCCTTGGTGCGGAACAGGGCGAAGGTGTCCTCGTTGGAGTACATGGCCACCGTGTGCAGCCCCAGGTCGTAGCAGGCCCGGAACACCCGGATGGCGATCTCACCCCGGTTGGCCACCAGGACTTTGTTAAACTGTTTCTCTGCCATGCCGTCCTTCCTTTCTGAATGAAATTGTACCCGTCCTGTCAAAATGAGGGGAATACAGAAGCAGCAGGCGCGTCCGGCCTGCTGAATTGCCGGCTCCATTGTCGGCGTACGGATGTTTTTCAGTCGTTGATATTATTATAGCAGTGTGCGTCTGGTTTTGCAAGAATAAACGCAATGAATTGCAAATATCGGCGGACAGCACAGGAATTGCGGCCGCGGGGGCGCCGTTTTAGGGCTTTCATCCAGCGGGGCGGGCGCCGCCGGCTGGGCATGCCCCATTTTACCACAGGGGCGGATGGGACGCAAGAACCCTTGCCCGGCCCCGGGAAATGTGCTACACTACAAAATTACAGAGGAGAGGGGGGAGCGGGATGGCCCTGACGCTGACCGACCGGCTGGATACCCTGCCCGGCGTGGGCCCGGCCCGGGCGAAGGGGCTGGAGAGGCTGGGGCTGGTGACGGTGGAGGATCTGCTGCGCGATTACCCGCGGGCCTATGAGGACCGGCGGCGGTTCTCCACCGTGGCCGCCGCGCCGGAGGACCTGCCGGTGTGCCTGGAGCTGCTGGTGGCGGAGCCCCCCCGGCTCTCCCGCATCCGCAGGGGGCTGGAGCTGGTGCGGGTCCGCCTGGTGGACGACACCGGCAGCGTCACCGCCACCTTCTTCAACCAGGCCTATCGGAAGGACTCCCTGCGCACCGGGGAGACCTACGTGGTCTACGGCAGGGTGGAGGGCCCCCCGGGCCGCCGGCAGATGACCAACCCGGTGTGCGAGCGGTCGGACAGGGTGCGCTTCACCGGCTGCATCCTGCCGGTCTACGCCCTGACCCACGGCATCTCCAACAGCCTGATGGCCGGGCTGGCCAGGCGGTGTGTGGACGCGTGCGCCGGGCAGATGGAGGAGGTGCTCCCCCAGGCCCTGCGCCAGGAGCACGCCCTGGCGGCGGCGGAATTTGCCTGCCGCAGCATCCACTTTCCCGAGGACGAGGAGGCCCTGGAGCTGGCCAGGCGGCGGCTGATCTTTGAGGAGCTGTTCTGCCTCACCTGCGGCATGGCCCTGCTGCGCACCCGGCGGGACCAGGCGGCGGGCACGCCCTTTTCCATCCCGCCGGAGGAGGGGTTCCTGTCCCTGCTGCCCTTTCCCCTCACCGGCGCCCAGCGGCGGGTGATGGCGGAGATCGCCGCCGACGTGTCCTCCGGCGCGCCCATGAACCGGCTGGTGCAGGGGGACGTGGGCTCCGGCAAGACCATGACGGCGGCCTACGGCGCGTGGCTGGCGGCGAAAAACGGCCGGCAGTGCGCCCTCATGGCCCCCACGGAGCTGCTGGCCGAGCAGCACCTCCGCTCCCTGTCCCCCCTGCTGGGGGCGGCGGGGCTGCGGGTGGGCCTGCTCACCGGGGCGGTGAAGGGTAAGGCCCGGAAGGACCTGCTCTCCGCCCTGGCGGCGGGGGAGGTGGACCTGCTCATCGGCACCCACGCCCTCCTGTCGGAGGGGGTGGACTACGCCGACCTGGGCCTGGTGATCACCGACGAGCAGCACCGCTTCGGCGTGGCCCAGCGGGCGGCCCTGTCGGCCAAGGCCAGGCGGCCCCCCCACGTGCTGGTGCTCTCCGCCACCCCCATCCCCCGCACCCTGTCCCTGGTGATCTACGGCGACCTGGACGTGTCGGTGATCGACGAGCTGCCCCCCGGCCGCACGCCGGTGCAGACCTTCGTGGTGGGGGAGGACAAGCGGCAGCGGATGTACGGCTTTGTACGCAGGCTGGTGGGGGAGGGGCGGCAGGTGTATATGGTCTGCCCCGCCGTGGAGGAGGGGGAGGACGAGGGGGCCGGCCTGAAGGCCGCAGTCACCTACGCCCGGGGCCTCCAGACCCAGGTGTTCCCCGACCTGCGGGTGGGGCTGGTCCACGGGAAGATGAAGCCCAGGGAGAAGGACGCCGTCATGACCGCCTTCGCCGGGGGGGAGCTGGATGTGCTGGTGTCCACCACCGTGATTGAGGTGGGGGTGGACGTGCCCAACGCGGCGCTGATGGTGGTGGAGAACGCCGACCGCTTCGGCCTGTCCCAGCTCCA
>CALWXU010000174.1 GCA_944385585.1 uncultured Flavonifractor sp. | reverse complement strand
CCGCCTTCCGGGACAAGCAGGTCAACCGCATCATCCTCACCCGCCCGGCGGTGGAGGCGGGGGAGCGGCTGGGCTTCCTGCCCGGCGACCTGCAGAGCAAGGTGGACCCCTACCTGCGGCCCCTGTACGACGCCCTCTTTGAGATGCTGGGGGCGGAGACGTACAACAAGTACCTGGAGCGGGGCAACATCGAGGTGGCCCCCCTGGCCTACATGCGGGGCCGCACCCTGGACGACTCCTTCATCATCCTGGACGAGGCCCAGAACACCTCCCGGGAGCAGATGAAGATGTTCCTCACCCGCCTGGGCTTCGGCTCCAAGATCGTCATCACCGGCGACATCACCCAGATCGACCTGCCCCGGGACACCGTGTCCGGCCTGAAGGAGGCCATGCGGGTGCTGGACGGGGTGGAGGACATCGCCATCTGCCGCCTGGGCGAGGCCGACGTGGTGCGCCACGTGATCGTCCAGCGCATCATCAGGGCCTATGAGGCCGACGAGGCCCGGCGGGCCAAGAAGGAAAGCCGGGAGGTGCGCAAGTGACTGTTTTTTCCTGGTACGGCTACACCGTGGAGGTGGACGAGCCCGCCACCCGGGCCTGGTATGCCCAGGCCGAGGACTGGAGCTGCGACTGCGGCCACTGCCGCAGCTTCCTGACCCTGGCCCGGGCGCGGAAGCTGCCCGGGGAGCTGCTGGACATCTTGGACGGGCTGTCCATCCCGCCGGAGAAGGCCACCTACGTCTGCGAGCTCTACCACGACGAGGACTGGAGGGAGAAGGGGCTGCGCTACCAGTTCTCCTGGCGCGTCGCCGGAAGGATCACGGGCAGGCCCGCCGGGGCGGGCGACGGCCCCACCTGGGGCCCCCGCGTGGAATTTCCCTGGGGCGGGCTGGCGCTGGGGCATGAGACCTTCCCGGTGAAGCCTGAATTTCCCGCGCCCCACTTCGACCTGGACTGTGGTATGTACCTGCCCTGGGTGCTGGACGAGCCCATTGACGGCCCGGAGGAGGAGACAAAATGAACCACGAAATTCTCATTGAGACCGAGGTGGACGGGGCGGAGCTCTACGCCGAGCTGCTGCAGCGGGTGATCCCCGCCGCCCTGGAGGCGGAGGGGGTGCCCTTCCCCTGCGAGGTGGACGTGCTGTTCACCGACGACGCGGGCATCCAGGCCATCAACAGGGAGCAGCGGGATGTGGACCGGCCCACCGACGTGCTGAGTTTTCCCATGTTCAGCCTGACCCCCGGCACGCCGCCCACCCCGGACGACGTGGAGGCGGACCCTGGCACCGGCCTGGTGCCCCTGGGGGACATGGTGCTCTCCCTGGAGCGGGCCCAGGCCCAGGGGGCGGAGTACGGCCACGGGGCGGAGCGGGAGGCGGCCTATCTGGCCGTCCACTCGGTGCTCCACCTGCTGGGCTATGACCACCTGGACGAGGGGCCTCAGAAGCGCCAGATGCGGGCGCGGGAGGAGGCCATCCTGAACGGGCTGGGCATCACCCGCGGGGAGAAAACAGAGGGGTAAGTTCGCCCGCTGCGCGATTGGGCCGGCGGGAAACCAGAAGAGCAGACAAGGAGTGTCGCCATGGACATCACAAAATCCGGCATGATCGCCATCGTAGGCCGGCCCAATGTGGGCAAGTCCACCCTGACCAACGCCCTGGCAGGGGAGAAGATCGCCATCGTCACCAACAAGCCCCAGACCACCCGCAGCCGCATCTGCGCAGTGGTCAACCGGAAGGGCTGTCAATACGTGTTCCTGGACACACCGGGGCTCCACCGGGCCCGCACCCGGCTGGGGGACTACATGGTGAAGGTGGTGCGGGAGAGCGTGGCCGATGTGGACGCGGTGCTCCTGCTGGTGGAGCCCATCGACCACATCGGCGCCCCGGAGGCGGAGCTGATCCAGCGCATCAAGGCCCTCAACGTGCCCGCCGTGCTGGTGATCAACAAGATCGACACGGTGGAGAAGGAGAAGCTGCTCGCCGTCATGCAGGTCTACGGCGAAGCCCATGACTTCGATGCCATCCTGCCCATCTCCGCCAAGAGCGGGGAAGGGGTGGAGGAGCTGCTGGAGCTGCTCTCCCAGTTCCTTCCTGAGGGGCCCCAGCTCTTCCCGGAGGACATGATCACCGACCAGCCGGAGCGGCAGATCTGCGCCGAGATCCTGCGGGAGAAGCTGCTGCTCTGCCTGGATAAGGAGATCCCCCACGGCACCGCCGTGGAGATCACCAGGTTCTCCGAGCGGGAGGACGGGGTGATCGAGCTGGACGCCACCATCTACTGCGAAAAGACCTCCCATAAGGGTATTATCATCGGCAAGGGGGGCGCCATGCTGAAGAAAATCTCCTCCCTGGCCCGCTCGGATATCGAGCGGTTCCTGGATGCCAAGGTGTTCCTGCAGACCTGGGTGAAGGTGAAGGAAAACTGGCGGGATAATGTGAATTTGATCCGGAATTTCGGCTTTCAGTGTGACGATTGATTGAAAAACGCACCGCCTGTCGCACCAATCCTGACGCACAGGTGGGCGGCATCGCATCGTATTTTTTAAGGGTCTTGGAGCCATCCAAGGCCCTCTTTTTATACCCATGGGCGGGTGTCCCCGGCCTGCTCCCAAACCCCGTCACGGCCCCCTGGAACGGGGCTTCTCAGGCGGGAATCCAGTTCCGTAGTGTGCGTACCAGATTTGCTGCAAAATGTGCGGGAGACGGCAGTATTTGCGCCGGCATATGAGGGCGAAGGAATATAAGCATGGCGGTGAACCTCTGCAGCGAGGAAATCCTCCAGAAAATACTTGCCTATTTGTATGTGTCCGTGTATAATGGATTACAGTATAGCCGCCGGTATGATGGAATTGGTAGACGTGACGGACTCAAAATCCGTTGGTGGCAACATCGTGTCGGTTCGAGTCCGACTACCGGCACCAACTAAGGTTGCTGAAAAAGATGCAACCCCTGAAACCCTTGCTGCGGCAAGGGTTTCAGCCGTTT
>CALWXU010000173.1 GCA_944385585.1 uncultured Flavonifractor sp. | reverse complement strand
AACACGGTGGTCACCGGCCCGGGCAAAATCGTGCTCCAGACCATGGCCATCAGCGGCGTGGCCGCCGCCCTGGCCCCCTTCCTCAACACGGGGAACAAGTAAACTCCATACAGCGGAACCGGGGCGGCACACATCGGTGTGCCGCCCCGGTGGTTTTTATTACTTGTCCTCCCCCATGAGCAGGTAGAGCACCGCCTTCTGGGCGTGGAGGCGGTTCTCCGCCTCGTCGAAGATCTCGCCGGCGTGGGCCTCGAACACCTCCGCCGTGATCTCCTCCCCCCGGTGGGCGGGCAGGCAGTGCTGCACCATGCAGCCGGGGCGGGCCGCCTTCAGCAGCGCGTCGTTGATCTGGTAGACCCCCTCAAAGACGGCCCGGCGCTGGGCGGCCTCCCCCTCCTGGCCCATGGAGGCCCACACGTCGGTGACCAGCACGTCGGCGCCCGCCGCAGCTTCCTTGGGGTCGCGGCACAGGGTGAAGGTGCTGCCGGTGACGCTTCTGGCGTAGTCCAGCACCTTGGGGTCGGGGTCGTAGCCCTCGGGACAGGCCGCGGACACATCCATGCCCACCTTCAGGCCGCCCACAATCAGGGAGTTGGCCATGTTGTTGCCGTCGCCGATGTAGCACAGCTTGAGCCCCTCCAGCCGGGACTTGTGCTCCCGGATGGTCATCAGGTCGGCCAGCACCTGGCAGGGGTGGGCGAAGTCGGTGAGGCCGTTGATCACCGGGATGGAGGCGTACTGGGCCAGCTTCTCCACCCCCTCCTGGGAGAAGGTGCGGATCATGATGCCGTCGCAGTAGCGGCTGAGTACCCGGGCAGTGTCCTCAATGGGCTCGCCCCGGCCGATCTGGCTCTCCTTGCCGGAGAGGAACAGGGCGTGGCCCCCCAGCTGGAACATGCCGGTCTCGAAGGACACCCGGGTGCGGGTGGAGTTCTTCTCAAAGATCATGGCCAGGGTCTTGCCCTCCAGATAGTGGTGGTTCAGGCTGTGCTTCTGGTTATACTTCATCTGGTCGGCGGTGTCCAAAATCTTCACAATCTCCGCCTTGGACAGGTCCAGCAGCTTGAGCAGGTCCTTTTTCATTGCAATCACCTCTTACGACAGCGTCTGTTTCAGGATTTCCAGCCCCCGGTCCAGCTCGGCCTGGCTGATGGTCAGGGGGGGCAGCAGCCGCAGGGCGTCCCCGGCGGTGAGCACCAGCAGGCCGTTCTGGGCCAGCAGGGCGGCCAGCTCCTTGTTGGTGCGGGGGCCCTTGACCTCGATGCCGATCATCAGCCCCAGGCCCCGGGTGGCCCCCAGGCAGGGCAGGCCCATGGCCTCGATGGCGGCGCGGAGGCAGCGGCCCTTCCGCTTCACCTCGGCCAGGGCGTCCTCGTCCAGGGTGTCCAGCACCACCTGGGCCGCGGCCGCGCAGATGGGGTTGCCGCCGAAGGTGGAGCCGTGGTCCCCCGGCCCCAGCACATCCCGGCATTTCTCGCTGACCAGGAAGCCGCCCATGGGCAGGCCTCCGGCGATGCCCTTGGCGAAGGACACCGCGTCCGGCAGGATGCCGTACTGCTGGAAGGCGAACAGGGTGCCGGTGCGGCCGATGCCGGTCTGCACCTCGTCCACCAGCAGCAGCCAGTCCCGCTCGGCGCACAGCACCGCCAGCTCGTGAACGTATTCCCGCGCCAGGGGGATCACGCCCCCCTCGCCCTGCACCAGCTCCAGCAGCACGGCGCACACGTCGTGGCCGGCCGCCGCCTGGAGGGCGTCCATGCTGCCGGCCTCGGCGTACCGGAACCCGTCGGGGAAGGGGAAGAAGGAGCGGTGCAGCTTCTCCTGCCCCGTGGCGGTGAGGGCGGCCATGGTGCGGCCGTGGAAGGAGTTTTTCAGGGTGAGGATGGTGCCCCGGCCCTTGCCGTACTTGTCGAAGGAGTACTTGCGGGCCAGCTTGATGAGCCCCTCGTTGGCCTCCGCGCCGGAGTTGCCGAAGAAGGCCGCCGACAGCCCGGACCGCTCACACAGGGCCTGGGCCAGCCCGGCATAGGGCTGGGTGTAGTACAGGTTGGAGATATGCCCCAGCCGGGCGGCCTGCCGAGTGATGGCCTGCACCCATCTGGGGTTGGCGTGGCCGATGGAGCACACCCCGATGCCGGAGGTGAAGTCGATGTACTCCCGCCCCGCCAGATCGTACAGCGTGGCCCCCGACCCGTGGTCGATGTCCACGTCATAGCGGCCGTAGGTGTGGACCACATACTGGCGGTCCAGCTGGATCAGCTCTTCGTGGGTCATGGAAATTGCCTCCTTCGCGGGCGGGGTTCCGCCGCCTCAAAAGCCTCGCAGAGTCCGCGCCCGCAGGCGCGAATCCGGTCAAAATCTGTTTCCAGCCGCGGCCCTCTCCCCCAATGGGGCACCGCTCTGGGAATTATAGCAGCATGGTGCCGATGCCGGCGTCGGACAGCAGCTCAATGAGCAGGGAGTGGGGGATGCGCCCGTCCAGGATGACGGCGTTCTTCACGCCGGAGCGCACCGCCTCCACGCAGCACGTCACCTTGGGGAGCATGCCCCCCTGGATCACCCCGTCCTTCACCAGGCCGGGCACCTGGGACAGGCGCACCTCTGGCAGCAGGGTGTCCTCGTCCGCCGGGTCCCGCAGCAGCCCCCGCACATCGGTGAGCAGCAGCAGCTTCTCCGCCTTCAGGGCCACCGCCAGCTTGGCGGCGGCGGTGTCGGCGTTGATGTTGTAGGCGGTGGGGCCGTCCGTCCCCTGGGCCACGGTGGACACCACGGGGATGTAGCCGTTCTCCAGGGCGTCCACCACCACCGTCGGCTCCACGGCGGTGATCTCCCCCACCAGGCCGTACTTCTCGTCCAGCATTTTGGCCTGGAAGAGGCCGGCGTCCATGCCGCACAGGCCCACCGCCCGGCCCCCCGTCTGGTTCAGGGTGGCCACCAGGTTCTTGTTCACCTTGCCGCACAGCACCTGCTGCACCACGTCCATGGTCTCCTC
>CALWXU010000172.1 GCA_944385585.1 uncultured Flavonifractor sp. | reverse complement strand
TCCACGCCGATGCCGTCCAGACTGAGGGTGTAGCCCTGGTCGGTCACCGACGCCCCCACCTGGGCGGAGTAGGGCTGCACGTCCCCCGCCGCCCCGCCGAAGCCGCCGGGGCGGGCGATCAGCTCCATCACCCCAGGGGCGGCCGCCACACCGCCCACGCACAGGGCCGCCGCCAACGCTGCGGCCACCACGGTCCTGCGGAGCCGCCGGGGCTTTCGGGCCGCCTGCCGCTCCGGCAGCTCCTCCAGCAGGGCGTCCAGCCGCCCGTCAAAGCCCGCCGGGAGGGGGCAGTCCTCGGCGGCGGCCCGGGCCCTCATGCGCTTGTCAAATTCGTTCATCAGGATTCCTCCTCGTTCAGCAGGTCCCGGAGACGCCCCCGGGCCCGGTTCAGGCGGGACTTCACCGTCCCCTGGGCCACCCCCAGGGCGCGGGCCGTCTCCGCCACACTCAGCTCCTCATAGTAGTAGAGCACCACCGCCGCACGCTGCTCCTCCGGTAGGCGGAGCACCGCCTCCCACAGGCCGGAGGCGGGCGGCACCGGCTCCTCCGCCCCGGCCAGAGCCTCCAGATCGTCGGTGTAGGTCACCCGGCTCCCCTTCCGCCGCTGCTCATAGGCGCAGTTGACCACGATTTTCAGCAGCCAGGCCCGGGCGGCCTCGGTTGTGCGCAGCCTGTCCCAGGACTGCCAGGCCCGCAACACCGCCTCACCCACCGCGTCCTCCGCGTCGGCATCGCTGTCCAGCACGGCCCTGGCCGCGCGGAACAGGCTGTGGCTGTGCCGGGCCACTACAGCGGAAAACTGTTCTCTGGCTTGCTCGTCCGCCGCTGGCACCAATTCCATAGGCTTGCCGCCTCCTTTCCCTGTCCGGACACCCTATAGATGCGCACAGGGCCGGTTTGGTTCCCGATTTTGCAAAAAAATCCTGCCGTCCAGCGGCTGCCTCCCCTTCCAGAAGTTCAGCATTGCAATTATCATAGCGATTTTGTATGATAACAGCACAGCCCGACGGGACGGCCCAGCCGGCCCATCGGGGAGTTCAACACAAAGGAGCACAACCAGCTATGAAGAAGATCCCTGCCGCCCTGCTGTCCCTGGCCCTGACGGCCTCTCTGACCAGCCCCCTGGCCTCAGCCGCCCAGGGCAACGCCGCCAGCTCCCTGCCCGAGCTGGACGGGCACTGGAGCCAGGCCGCCTTCGAGCGGTGGCACGCCCACGGCATCGTGGAGGGCGACAGCCGGGGGATGCGCCCCGACGCCAACATGACGGTGGCAGAGTTCGCCGCCATCCTCTGCCGGGCCATGGGCTACACTGAGACGGTGGAGAACCCCTACGCCGACCTGAAGGGCGACGAGTGGTACGCCCCCTACATCCTGCGCCTCACCGCCGCCGGCATCCTGGAGGGCGACGGCGCCAACTGCAACCCCAACGAGCCCATGAACCGGGAGCGGGCCACTGTCCTCTTCGCCCGCGCCATGGGCATCCGCCCCAGCGAGAACCCCGACCTGTCCAGCTTCGTGGACGGCGATGAGGCCGCCGACTGGTCCGTGGGATACGTCGATGCCATGGCCGACGCCGGCATTGTCCAGGGCATCGGCAACAACAAGCTGGCCCTGGGCGCCAGCATCACCCGCGGCTCCGTGGTCACCCTGCTGGACAACACGGTGGCCGAGTACGCCCAGGAGGACGGCGCGTCCGTCACCGGCGACGTGGACGGCATCGTGCTGGTGGCCGCCGACAACGTGACCGTGGACGCCGCCGACGTGAACGGCGGCGTGATCGTGGCCCCCAAGGCCGGCGAGGCCAAGCTGACCGTGAAGGACTCCAGCGTGGCCGGTGAGCTGTGGGTGAACACCAAGGGCGCCGCCGTGTCCCTGGAGGGCACCTCCCAGGTGGCGGAGCTGACCGTGGACAAGGCCGACGGCACCGTGACCGTGGGCGCGGATTCCTCCGTCAGCGCCCTCAACGCCCGGGCCGCCGTGAAGGTGGACAACCAGGGCTCCATCTCCAAGGCCAACATCCACGCCGACAACGTGGTGCTGGACGGCAGGCAGCCCGACGCCGTGGAGGTGGCAGAGGGCGTGACCCCGCCCACCGACAGCGACGGCGACACCGTCACCGGCGGCGTGGAGAAGGTGTCCGGCGTGGTGGGCGTCCGCCCCGTGGACCAGGACAGCCCTGAGACCCAGCTGCCCGCCGTCACCGCCAAGGCCGTCAAGCGCGCCGGCGAGGACTTCGTCCGCGTGGCCCTGTCCACCGACGAGGTGGTCCCCGTCCACCAGAGCGAGGGCGCCGGCAAGGGCGCCTGGGTGGGCGTGGCCTTCCAGGCCCCCGAGAACTATGAGGGCGGCACCTTCCACTATTCCTTCGGCACCGAGGCCAGCGACGAGGCCGGCCAGAGCACCAGCGTGACCGAGAACCCCGCCATCGGCGAGGGCAAGTACGCGGTGTTCTTCATCAACGCCGCCGCCCTCACCCCCAAGACCCACATCACCCTCCAGTGGGACGGCCAGGAGGCGGTCCGCTATGAGGTGGACCTGTCCGGCGTCCAGGTGGACATCCCGGAGCTGACCGGCGTCACCGTGTCCACCCACGAGATGCCCGCCGGCGTCTCCTCCACCGCCGAGGGCCTGTCCTTTGACGGCTCCACCGCCCTGGTGGAGAACGGCGGCTCCGGAGAGCTGACCCAGTCCCAGGTGGCCGCCATGGGCGGCGGCGGGGAGTACACCGTGTACTACTCCGTGCCCCAGGCCCTGGGCGAGGGCACCCTCCAGTTCGACAAGATCGCCCGCTCCGTCAACGGCGGCAAGTGGAACACCTGGTCCATGCCCAGCTCCACCGACGCCAACGCCGGCTCCGGCTGGTGGACAAAGGACGACGACAACTACTACTTCAAGTGGGGCGCCGTGTTCGCCCAGCAGGTGGAGGACGCCTACCAGATGAAGGACGGCGGCGTGTTTGACTACACCATCGCCTTCCTGTCCAGCGACGGCTCCCAGGACAACGTGGCAGCCACCTATACCTT
>CALWXU010000171.1 GCA_944385585.1 uncultured Flavonifractor sp. | reverse complement strand
CTTGCCCTCCGTGAGGCGCTCAGTTAGAATACCAGCTTTCGCCCGCTTTGTCAACTCTTTTTTCCGCTTTTTCTGCAGCTTTTTTGCGGCAGCTAGATCTGTGGTGCACCACCCCTTAGTATGCACAAGATATGCCACCCTATTCCTGCCGTCTCAGCTTTTTTACCAAGAGCAGGAGGGCCGGCCCCCCAAATCCGAAGAGGAGGTTGCCCGGCCACATCACCCGCTCCATCCACCGGCTCAGGGAAAAGGCGTCGGGGAAGAGCAGCCACGCCCCCGCCAGGGCCAGCAGCACCACCGGCAGGGCGGCGTGTCTCCGCTCCCGCAGGGAGAACACCGACTGGGCCAGGTCGGAGCAGGCGGAGGCCAGCAGGGCCAGCAGGGCCAGGTCGGAGAAGATCCACAGGGCGATGATCACCGCCTCCACCCGCTGAAAGGTGCCCTCGATGCCGATGCCCTTTACCATTAAAAAGAAGGGGGTGTCGGCCTGGGCGGTGAGGGTGGGGCCGAAGTTGCCCTGGCACACCAGCTGCAGGGCGGTGAGCACCAGGCAGAACACCGTCCCCCACACCAGCAGGCGGCGGCAGTCGCCCTCCGAGCGCGTCACGTTTCCCCCCAGGAAGGCGGCGAATACTCCGTAGCCCAGCAGGCCCAGCACCGGCAGCGCGGCGGAGAGCAGGCCGGGCACATCCTCCGCCCAGATGGGCAGCACATGGCGGGGCTGGACCTGAAAGGCCCCCAGCGCCAGGGAAAAGGCCAGGCCCACCGCCAGGGCCAGGCGAAAGACCTCCCCCGCCCTGGCCAGCACCCGTACCGGCCTCCACGCCAGCCACAGGGCCAGGCCCAGCAGCACCGCCAGGAGCAGCCCGGCGGGGGAGTTGCGGTAGCCGGTGGAGAGGAAGCGGAGGGAGAACAGCCTGGCGTTGGCGGCCAGGAGCAGCACGCCCCAGGCCAGATAGGCCGTCAGCAGGAGCTTGCCCACCGGGCGGCCCAGCGCCCCCTCCGCCGCCTGGGCCAGGCCGGCCCCCTCCCCCGCCGGGCCCAGCAGGGCGGTCAGCACCCAGCACAGCGCCAGCAGCGCCGGGAGGGCGGCGATGGCGGACAGCCACCCGGCCTCCCCGGCCAGGGCGGCGGTCTGGGCCGGCAGCACCCCGATGGCCGGGGCCAGCAGGGCGGCAAAGAGCAGCGAGAGCAGCTGCCGCAGAGAAATTCGGTCGTCGGCCATGGGCCCTCCTCCCCTCTACGATTATTCCAGCGGGCACAGGTTGCGGGCCGCCCCGGTGGTGCGGGCGGGCGTCCCCCCTGTGCGCCCTCCGCCGGATCTGCGGCGGGGAGCCCGTCTACGGCGTGGGCCGGGCGGCGTCGTACCCCCGGCGGAGCTGGGCCTCCACGGTGAGCTCCAGCTCCAGCTCCGCCAGGGAGGCCCCCTCCAGCGCCGCCTTGTGCCACGGCCTGGCCAGGGCCGCCCGGCGGAGCAGGCCCAGGTAGTCGGCGTCCTGCTCCCGGGCCAGGGACAGGGCCGCCCACACCCGCTCATATTCCACCCGGGCCAGGGCCTCCTCCAGCGCGCGGACCCCCTCCCCGTCCCGGAGGTCCAGGGCCCCCTCGGCCGCGTTGGCCTCCACCCGGCAGGTCACAGACAGGCCGGTGAGGGCGTCCCCGTCCAGCACCGGGCGCACGGAGGAGGAGGCCCCCACCACCCGGAGGGCGGCGGTCCCCCCGTCCGTGGGGAGCTCCACCACGTCGGCCTCCACCGCGCCCAGCAGCAGGTTGATCCCCTGGGCGGCGTCCTCCCCCGCCCAGGCCGTCAGGGCCCCGTCCTTGATGACGCCGTATCCGGCGGCGGGCAGGCCCGCCGACCCCTCCACCGCGGGGAGGAAGGTGGCCCCCTGGGCGTACAGGTCGGTGATGGCGTCCTTCACCGTCCGGCGGGCGGAGCCGGCCATCAGCCCCGTGTCCTCCGCCATGGCCTCCAGCCGGCCGCTGGCCGAGCCGTCCTGGGCCGCCGCCTCCAGGGCCGCGCCGGCGGTGTCCCCCCGCACCAGGTAGAGGGCGGTGTCCAGGCGCATCTCCACGTCCTGGAGCACGTAGTCCAGGGCGGGCCACAGCCCCCGGCGGGCCAGCTCCTCCCCCACCAGCAGCTGGCCCACGTGGCCGAAATAGAGGTAGGAGGAGCCCTCCCCCTGCAGGCCCAGCACCGCGGCGCTGAGGGTGGCGGCCTGTCCGCTGACCACGGTGGCCCCGCTGTCCGGGCCGTCCCCCGCCCCGCTGGAGGCGGTGACGGACATCTGCCCCTCCGCCGCCGCGTCCACCCCCAGGGTCTGCATCAGCTCCATGTCCTCGATCTCCCGGCCGCGGGGCAGCGCCTCCCCGCCCCGGCGGCACCCGGCCAGGGGGAGGGAGAGGGCGGCGGCCAGGAGGGCGCACAGCGCCCGCCTCACCGCTGGTTCCTCCGGTTGCGGGGGTGGATGGCCGCCGGGCGCCACTTCACCTCCGGCAGGGGGTGGCGGATCAGGGCGCCGCCCTGGTCCGGCGCGTCGGACTCGGTGGCGAAGGGGGAGAGGTAGGACACGCCGAAGCTCTCCAGCCCCGCCAGGTGGATCACCAGGGCGGCCAGGGCCGCCGCCGCGCCGAACAGGCCGGCCAGGCTGGCCGCCGCCGCCAGCAGGAACCGCCAGATGCGCAGGGCCCCCGCCAGCTCCTGGGAGGGCATGGTGTACCCGGCGATGCCGGCGACGGCCACCACGATGAGCACCGCCGGGGAGACGATCTTGGCCTCCACCGCCGCGCTGCCCACCACCAGGCCGCCGATGATGGACACGGTCTGCCCGATGGACTGGGGGAGCCGCAGGCCCGCCTCCTGGAGGATCTCAAAGGCCAGCAGCAGCACGATCACCTCAAAGGCGGAGCGGAAGGGCACGTCCTGCTTGGCGGCGATGATGGACAGGGCCAGCTTGGTGGGGATCATCTCCTGGTGGAAGGTGACCATGGCCACATAGAGGGCGGGGAGCAGCAGGGTGAGGAGCATGCA
>CALWXU010000170.1 GCA_944385585.1 uncultured Flavonifractor sp. | reverse complement strand
GCCGCCGCCGTCTTGGGGCCGATGCCGCCGTCCACCTCCAGCCGGCAGGCGGGGTTGTACTTCTCAATCAGCTCCCGAACCTGGCGGATGGTGTCCAGCTGGTCCTCCAGAAAAGCCTGCCCGCCGAAGCCGGGCTCCACCGTCATTACCAGCACCATGTCCAGCGATTCCAGGTAGGGCAGCACCGCCCGGGCGGAGGTGATGGGCCGCAGGGCCACCGCCTTTTTGATCTTGCAGGCCTCCATGCGGCGCAGGGCCTCCGCGATGCCGGTGGGGTGGTCGGCCTCCAGGTGGACGGACAGGAGATCCGCCCCCGCCTGGGCGAAGGCCTCCACATACCGCGCCGGCTTGTCGATCATCAGGTGCACGTCCAGAAACATCTCGGTGCATTTGCGGATGGACCCCACCACCGGCACGCCGATGGTGATATTGGGCACAAAGCAGCCGTCCATCACGTCCACGTGGAGCCAGTCCGCGGAGGACACCCGGCGGATGTCCCGCTCCAGGTTGGCAAAATCCGCCGACAGGATAGACGGGGCAATTTTAATCATTTTTTTACCACTCCTTGAAGGGATGTTCAGAATTCTGTGGTAGGATAAGCCGCGGCGCCTGAGATGGGCCCGGGGCAAACCGGGGCGCCGGCACATAGGATACGGCAAGCGGACGCCGCCCGGGGCCCCGCCGGGGCTCCCCTTCCCGCCCACGGGCGCCGGCCCGGCGGCCCCTGCCCTGGGGGAAACGGCACCGCTTCGCATAAAGGTTCAGGGTCGGCCCTGTCCCTGACAGGGTTGACCCTGAACCATGGAACGCCTCGCAGAGTTTTCGCCGCTTGCGGCGAAAATAAAGGAATAAAAAGTCCGGAGCAGGACATGCGCCTGCGCAGGACACCGATACTTGCCCGCACTGGCGGGCAACCGCCTCCGCACTGCGGAGGCGAGGGGGGTATCGGATTGCCTGTGCCGCCTAAAGGCGGCGCGGGAAATCCGTATCTAGGGGGGACAACGTCCCCCCTAGAGGGATTTCAATCGTACACGTTCTTGGTGCTGCACTCCCTGGCCTGATACCCGGCGGCGCGCAGCTTTTCCAGGATGGCCTGCTTGTGGCTGTGGCCGAAGGCCTCCAGAGTGACCCGAAGCTCCACCCCGCTCTGGCGGTTGATGTTGACAAACTGGTTGTGCTCCAGCCGGATGACGTTGCCGCTGGCCTCGGCCACGATCTGGGCCACCCGCAGCAGCTCGCCGGGCCGGTCGGGCAGCTGAACCGAGAAGGTGAACACCCGCCCCCGGTTGATCAGCCCGTGCTGCACCAGGGAGGCCACGGTGATCACATCCATGTTGCCGCCGGAGAGGACAGGCACCACGTTCTTGCCCCTGCAGTCCAGGTGGCTCAGGGCGGCGATGGGCAGCAGGCCGGCGTTCTCCACGATCATCTTGTGCTTCTCCATCATGTCCAGGAAGGCGTCCACCAGCTCGTCGTCGTCGATGGTGATGATGTCGTCGATATTCTTCTGGATATAGGGGAAGATCTGGTCGCCGGGGGTCTTTACCGCCACGCCGTCGGCGATGGTCTCCACCCTGTCCAGGGTGACCACATGGCCCGCCTCCACGCTGGCCTTCATGGAGGCCGCGCCGGTGGGCTCCACGCCGATGACCGTCACGTTGGGGTTGAGCAGCTTGGCCAGGGTGGACACGCCGGAGGCCAGCCCGCCGCCGCCGATGGGCACCAGGATCACGTCCACGTCGGGGAGGTCCTGGAAGATCTCATAGGAGATGGTGCCCTGCCCGGTGGCCAGGGCGGGGTCGTTGAAGGGGTGGACGTAGGTGAGCCCCTCCTCCTGGGCCAGTCTGGCGGCCAGCTCGGCGGCGTCGTCAAAGGTCTCCCCGTGGAGCACCACCTTGGCCCCGTAGTCCTTGGTGTTGTTCACCTTCACCAGGGGGGTGGTGGTGGGCATGACGATGGTGGCCTCCACCCCGGCGTGCTGGGCGGCGTAGGCCACGCCCTGGGCGTGGTTGCCGGCGGAGGCGGTGACCAGCCCCCGGGCCTTCTCCTCGTCGCTGAGGGTGCTGATCTTATAGTAGGCCCCCCGGATCTTATATGCGCCGGTGAGCTGCATGTTCTCCGGCTTGATGTAAACCTGGTTGCCGGTGGCCTTGGAGAAGGCGGGGCTGTATACCAGGGGCGTGTCCCGGATGACGCCGGAGAGCACGCCGCGGGCCTCTTTAAAATCTTTCAGGGTGAGCATGGCGCAGACTTCCTCTCTGGATGAAACCGTATTTCCTTTATCATAATAACTTTTTGAGCCAAAGTCAACGTGTTCTTGACACCTGGGGACTGGAAAGGTAGAATAAAACCAACCCCAAGTCTGGAGGAGATCCCATGGCGAAAATCGTGAAAAAATCCCCGATTCCGCTGTACGGCGCGGCGGCGGTGTGGATTTTGTGGGCTGTATTCCTGCCCATGTACGCCCTGTGGCACTTCGCGCTGGTGATCGCCGCGTCGCTGCTGGTGTGGTTCGGCCTGAAGAAGCTGTGCCCGGACAAGGTGCTGAACCTGCCCGAGCCGGAGCCAGCGCCAGACCCGGCGCCGGAGCCCCAGCCGGCGGCGCCGGAGCCGGAGGACCCCATCGCCGCGGAGCGGCGGCGGGCCCTGTCTGAGCTGCGGCGGCTGGACGAGAACATCGAGGATGAGAAGATCTCCGCCCAGATTGTCCACATGGAGGAGGTCACCGGCAAGATCTTTGACGTTGTGGCCGGGCAGCCCGGAAAGCTGCCCCAGATCCGCCGGTTCCTCAACTATTACCTGCCCACCACCCTGAAGCTGCTCAACGCCTACGACCGGATGGGGAGCGCCGGGGTGGAGGGGGCCAACATCGACGGCACCATGGGGCGCATCGACGCCATGATGGACCAGGTGGTCAGGGCCTTTGACAAGCAGCTGGACGCCCTGTTCGCCGACGAGGCGCTGGACATTTCAACTGACATCACCGTCCTGGAGCAGATGCTGGCCCGGGAGGGCCTGGGCGGCATGCAGATGGGACAATCATAACGAGGAGG
>CALWXU010000169.1 GCA_944385585.1 uncultured Flavonifractor sp. | reverse complement strand
AAGGTGTTCGGCCACGGCTGGCTGCTGCTGGACGGCGGCAAGATGAGCAAGTCCAAGGGCAACGTGGTGGACCCCTACGTGCTGGCCGGGCGCTTCGGCGTGGACGCCCTGCGCTTCTTCCTGCTGCGCACCTTCCCCTTCGGCACCGACGGCAACTTCTCCAACGAGCTGCTCATCCAGACCATCAACACCGACCTGGCCAACGACCTGGGCAACCTGGTGAGCCGCACCACCGCCATGGCGGGCAAGTACTTCGGCGAGCACCTGCCCGAGGGCAGCGGCGCCACGGAGGACGAGCGGGATCTGGCCGGCATGGTGGCCCAGTCCAAGGGCACCTTCGGCGTGGCCATGAACTTCCCGGAGGACGACCCCCGGAAGTTCGACGCGGAGCTGGTGATCCAGGCCGCCCGCCTGCGGGACGCCTATGAGGACGCCATGGAGCAGTACGCCTTCCAGAACGCCCTGGCGGAGGTGTTCCAGCTCATCGGCCGGGCCAACAAGTATATTGACGAGAACAAGCCCTGGCTGCTGGCCAAGGACGAGGCCAACCGGCCCCGGCTGGCCCACGTGCTCTACAACCTGCTGGAGTGCGTGCGCATCTCGACGGTGCTGCTCACCCCCTTCATGCCCGCCACCTGTGAGAAGATTTTTGCCCAGATCGGCGCGGAGGAGGGCCTGCGCACCTGGGAGGCCGCCGGGCAGTGGGGCCTGCTCCCCACCAGCGCCGCGGTGAACAAGGGGGAGAACCTGTTCCCCCGCATCGACATGGAAAAGGAGCTGAAAGCGTTGGAGGAGCTGCACGCCCAGGCCGCCGCCCCCGCCGCGGAGGAGAAGGCCCCCGAGTATATCACCATCGACGACTTCAACAAGGTCCACTTCGTCACCGCCAAGATTCTGGCCTGCGAGGCGGTGAAGAAGAGCAAGAAGCTGCTCTGCTTCACCCTGGACTGCGGCGAGGGCAAGCCCCGGCAGATCCTCTCCGGCATCCACGAGTACTATGAGCCGGAGGAGCTGGTGGGCAAGACGGTGGTGGCCTGCACCAACCTGGCCCCCCGGAAGATGATGGGCCTGGAGTCCAACGGCATGCTCATCTCCGCCGTGAAGGAGGAGCCCGACGGCTCCGAGAAGCTCCACCTGATCATGCTGGACGACAAGGTGCCCGCCGGCTACGGCCTGTGCTGAGGAGGCGGCCATGTACCGCTACGAGTACGAGACTGTCCGCGTGGGCGGCGGCTTCTGGATCGACAACAGAGACTGCAAGCACCGGGACATCATTGAGGCCCGGGCCCGGGACGGCTGGCGCTTCGCGGGCTATGTGCCCACGATGTTCTCCAGCGAGGGGGGCACCAAGGAGCTGGATCTGATCTTTGAGCGGGAGGAAGCGGACGGGGCGGGCTGAGGCGGCCCGCAGCGGGATCTGTTTCCCCGCAGAGGAGGCGGCGCGGAATTTCCGCGCCGCCTCCTTGTATTTTCCCCCGTTTCGCGCTATGATAGGGGAGAAACCCACACACTGGATTGCGAGGTCTGCCCTATGATTTTCGACACCCACGCCCACTACTACGACGACGCCTTTGACGCCGACCGGGAAGCGCTGCTGTCCTCCCTGCCGGAGCGGGGGGTGGCCCTGGTGGTCTGCCCCGGCTGCGACCTGGAGTCCTCCCGGCAGTCCATCGCCCTCTCGGAGCGCTACCCCTTCCTCTACGCCGCCGCCGGCTACCACCCGGAGAACCTGGAGGGGGTGTCCCTGGCCCATGTGGACCAGATCCGCGCCCTGTGCGGCCACGAAAAGGTGGTGGCGGTGGGGGAGATCGGCCTGGACTACTACTGGGTCAAAACCCCGGAGGGCCGGGCCTTCTCCCGGGACATGTTTGACGCCCAGCTCTCCCTGGCGGAGGAGCTGGACCTGCCCGCCATCGTCCACGACCGGGACGCCCATAAAGACTGCCTGGATATGGTCCGGGCCCACCCCAAGGCCCGGGGGGTGTTCCACTGCTACTCCGGCAGCCTGGAGGACGCCAAGGTGCTGGTGGACAGGGGCTGGATGCTCTCCTTCACCGGCAATATCACCTTCCAAAACGCCCGCCGGGCCCCGGAGATCCTGAAGTGGCTGCCCCTGGACCGGCTGATGCTGGAGACCGACGCCCCCTACATGGCCCCGGAGCCCTGGCGGGGGCAGCGGTGCGACTCCACCATGATCGCCCGCTCGGCGGAGACGGTGGCCCAGCTCAGGGGCCTGACCCGGGACGAGGTGGAGCACATCACTCTGGAGAACGGGAAGAAATTTTTCGGCATCGCGGGGTAGGGCGGGTCAGGCCGCCGCGCCCCACAAATTTGACGACCGACGGAGGTTGAGCAAGCATGATGACCATTTCCTATGAGTACGAGGGCGCCCTCTATGTGAACCTGACCAACCGGTGCGACTGCGCCTGCGTGTTCTGCCTGCGGCACAACGGCCACAAGGGCTCCATCTACGCCGACGACCTGTGGCTGGAGCACGAGCCCACCCGGCAGGAGGCCCTGGACAACCTGCTCTCCCGGGACTACAGCAAGTACCGGGAGCTGGTGTTCTGCGGCTTCGGGGAGCCCATGTACCGCACCGACGACATCCTGTGGCTGGTGGACGAGCTGAAAAAGCAGGTGCCCAACCTGCCGCCGGTGCGCATCAACACCAACGGCCACGCCGGCCTGTTCCTGGGCCGGGACGTGACGCCGGAGCTGGCCGGGCGGATCGACACCATCTCCATCTCCCTCAACGGCTCCACGCCGGAGGAGTACTGCGCCGTCACCAAGCCCCGGGACGGGGTGAAGGCGTGGGACGCCATGCTGGACTTCGCCCGCAAGTGCCGGGCATACGTCCCCCACGTGGTGATGACCATCGTGGACAAGGACAAGACCCAGGAGGACATCGACCGCTGCCGGAAGCTCTGTGAGGAGCTGGGCGTCACCCTGCGCATCCGGGCGTACATCCCGGACTGAACCACGTATCACAACGGGCGTCCGGCCTCTTGGCCGGACGCCCGTTGTTTTGCTCTCATTTATGCGGCGGAGTCCTGCTCCAGCTCC
>CALWXU010000168.1 GCA_944385585.1 uncultured Flavonifractor sp. | reverse complement strand
TTCGTTAACATCTCCTTGGTATGATCATACTCGCAAGAGACAGTTTCTTTTCATTTCATTGTATCCTCTTTCCTTCGATGAGGGCCGGACGTCAGGAGCAGGCGTCCGGCCTTCGTCGTTGTCGCCGCAGGCTCCAGCCCGCCCGCTGCGCCCCCTCTCTCCACATTTTATGGGCATCCTTCCGGGAAGCTGGTACAAAAATTGCAGGGATGGCAGACACAAGGGTGTCTGCCATCCCTGTTTTTTCCACTGGACAGAATCGGCTGCTGCCGCTCCGCTTACCGCTCTTCTCTAAAGTAGGCAAGCCCCAGACTGGCCGGCGGCTGTTTGGCACCCCACGGGGCCTTTGGCCCCGCGGGGACCCCTCTCTTTTGATTTGCGGCCGGGGGAACTGAATTCCCCCGGCCTCCGCGCCTTCGGCGCGTCCCGCCTGCGGCGGGTCCCGCCGCGCCAATCAGCCTGTCAGACGGCTGCCGTCACTCCGCTTACCGCTCCTCCCGGAAGTATGCCAGGCCCAGACTGGCCGGCGGCTGCTTGGCGCGGCTGTTGCGCATGGAGGTGAAGATCAGCACAATCACGGTAACCACGTAGGGCAGGATGCGGTAGAGCTGGGTGGGCACCATGGGCAGGGACAGGTAGTTGTAGAGGATCATCAGCCCGCCGAAGAGGACGGAGCCCCAGATGGCGTTGAGGGGCCGCCACAGGCAGAAGATGACCAGGGCCACGGCCAGCCAGCCCTCGCCGGACAGGCCCTCGTGGTTCCACACGCAGCTGGCGATGGTCATGATATAGACCATGCCGCCGATGGCGGAGATGCCGCCCCCCACCACGGTGGCCAGGTATTTGCAGCGGGTGACGTTGATGCCGGCGGCGTCGGCGGTGGCGGGGGATTCGCCCACCGCCCGCAGGGACAGGCCCGCCCGGGAGCGCTTGAGGAACCAGGCCATGGCCACGGCGATGGCCAGGCCGAGGTAGAGGAAGATGCTGTGCCGGAACAGGATGGGGCCCAGCAGGGGCAGCTCCTGGAAGGCGGCCGGGAAGGGCGACCCGGCGAACACGGCCTTCAGGTCGTTGCCGATGGACACATAGCCGCCGGAGGTGCGGCGCATGTACTCGCCGATGAACTGCCCCGCGCCGGTGCCAAAGATGGTGAGGGCCAGGCCGGTGACGTTCTGGTTGGCCCGGAGGGTGATGGTAAGGAAGGCGTAGATCAGCGCGGCGAAGGCCCCGGCCAGGAAGGCGAAGAGCAGGGACAGGAGCACCGCCGCCACACCGCTGGCCGCCGCGCCGGCGAAGCTCTCATAGTAGAAGGCCGCGCCCAGGCCCACGGCCCCGCCCATGTACATCATGCCCTCCACGCCCAGGTTCAGGTTGCCCGCCTTTTCGGACAAGATCTCCCCCAGGGTGCCGTAGAGCAGGGGCACGCCGTTGAGCACCGCGGCGGCCAGCAGGGCCACCCACAGGCTGCTGTTGATGTCACCCATTGTCCGCCGCCTCCTTTCCCTGGCGCCCGCGGCCCAGGATCAGCCGGTAGTTGATGAAGAACTCGCTGCCCAGGATGCAGAAGAGGAACACCCCGGTGATGATGTCGGAGATGGAGGCGGGCACGTCCATGTTGGTCTGGAGCCGGTCGGCCCCCTTCTCCAGCACGGCCAGCAGCCCAGAGATGGCCACCATGCCGAAGGGGTTGAGCTGGGCCAGCCAGGCCACGGTGATGGCGGTGAAGCCCACCCCGGCGGCCACCTCGGCGTGGAGGGTGCCGTCGGCGCCGGACACCACGATGAAGCCCACCAGCCCCGACAGGGCGCCGGAGAGGAACATGGTGCGCATGATCACCCGCCCCACGTTCATGCCGGCGTAGCGGGCGGTGTTCTCGCTCTCCCCCACCACGGCGATCTCATAGCCCTGCTTGGTGTACCTCATGTAGAGGAACATGAGCACCGTCAGGATGAGGACGATGATCCAGCCGCAGTGGACGCCGAACACCCGGGGCAGCAGGGCCGCGTCGGCGAACTCCGGGATGATCTGGGAGCCGGGCCGCCCCTCCCAGGGGCCGCCCTGGAGCCAGCGGACGACGCCGATGATGATGTAGTTCATCATCAGGGTGAACAGGGTCTCGTTGGTGCCCCAGCGGGCCTTGAAGAAGGCGGGCACCAGGGCCCACAGGCCGCCCAGCACCGCGCCGGAGACGGCCATGACCACCAGCAGCACGGGGGCGGGCAGGGCGTCGGCCCAGAACAGGGCGAAGTAGCTGGCCCCCACGGCGCCGGCGGTGATCTGCCCCTCGGCGCCGATGTTCCAGAAGCGCATTTTGAAGCAGGGGGCGATGGCCAGGGCCGTGCCCAGCAGGGGCACGGCGATGCGCACCGTCTGCCGCAGCATGGTGGGCCGGCCCAGGGAGCCCTCCAGGATGGCGCCGTAGGCCGCAAAGGGGCTGTGGCCCAGCAGCAGGAAGATCAGGGCCCCGATGACGATGGCCAGCAGGAAGGAGGCCCCCCGGATGGCCCACACCTGGCCCCGGGGCATGCCGTCCCGCTTGGCCAGCCGGATCAGCGGCGTATTTCCCTCGTGGTGCATCAGGCTCCCTCCCTTCCGGCGTCCACCTTGGTCATGAGCAGGCCCACTTCCTCCTTGGCGGCGGTGCGGCCGTCCACGACGCCGGACACCCGGCCGCCGCACAGCACCAGGATGCGGTCGCACAGCTCCAGCAGCACGTCCAGATCCTCCCCCACCAGCAGCACCGCCACCCCCTTCATCTTCTGCTCGTTGAGCAGGCGGTAGATGGTGTAGGACGAGTTGATGTCCAGGCCCCGCACCGGGTAGGCGGTCATGAGCACCGTGGGCTGGGAGGCGATCTCCCGCCCCACCAGCACCTTCTGCACGTTGCCGCCGGACAGGCGGCGCACCGGCGTGGTGACGCCGGGGGTGACGATCTCCAGCTCCTCAATGAGCCGCTCGGCCAGGGCCCGGGGGGGCCTCCGGTCCACCAGGGGGCCGGGGTGGTCCTTGTAGGTCTTGAGCATCATGTTGTCCACCATGCCCATGCCCCCCACCAGGCCCATGCCCAGCCGGTCCTCGGGCACGAAGGCCAGGGACAC
>CALWXU010000167.1 GCA_944385585.1 uncultured Flavonifractor sp. | reverse complement strand
ACCCGGAGAAAGACAATCCGTATTGCCGGGGACGACTACCCGGCGGAGCTTGTCAAGGCAAAGTTTATGAAGCTGGATAGCGAGCATATGCTAACATTTATTTATAAGACCGGATTTGAGAATAGTGTGGACGGGGCAAACTTCAAGCCGCCGAGAAAGAATAGTAAGGCTGCAAAACAATGCGCTGATTTGTGTTCCGATACAACCGACGAGGTAAACGCTATGTGTTCCTATCATAGCAACGACACATGTGGAGACGGTTGTGCTGCTGCAAAAAGCGGCCCTGCAGAAAGCCTTGGACTGAGGCGCCTCTCCCGTCCTGCGGGCTTGTGCCCATCGGCATTTGGGGAGGCCGGGCAAATCGGGAACACAAGCGAACGCTGCGAAGAATCCCTTTTCGACACGCGGAGGGCGGACAGGCTGGGCAGCCTGCCCGCCCTTTCCCACATCGCCCCTGTCCGCGACGCCCGCACCGCCCGCTCCGCAGCATCTACGCGCTTGCGGATATTTTGCGGCTCGGCAGTCCGGCTGCGGACGGCTTTCGGCCTCTCCGCGCCCCTCCCGTCCGCCCCTTGTCAGGGAGGCGGGAATTTGTTATAATAAGGGGTATGGGTTCGATATTTTGCCGGTCCCTGCCTGAGAGCGGGCCGGGGCCGGGCGGCGAGAGGGGGCGGGCGGAGCGATGAAATATAAGCAGTGGCGTGTGGCCGCCTGCGACCCCGCCGCGCGGCGCGCTATGGAGCGGGCGGGGGTGCCGCCGCTGGCGGCCCTGACCCTGTGCGCCCGGGGGCTGGACACGCCGGAGAAGGCCCGCGCCTTTCTGGACGCCGGCCGGGGGCAGCTGCTGGACCCGCTCCTGATGAAGGACATGGCCGCGGCGGCGGAGCGGGTGCGGCTGGCCCTGGGCCGGGGCGAGCAGATCGCGGTCTACGGCGACTACGACGTGGACGGCATCACCGCCACCTGCCTGCTCACCGACTTCCTCCAGCGGGAGGGGGGCCTGGTGACGCCCTATATCCCCGACCGGCTGGAGGAGGGCTACGGCCTGAACCGGGAGGCGGTCTCCGCCCTCCGGGCCCAGGGGGTGGGGCTGATCCTCACCGTGGACTGCGGCATCACCGCCGTGGAGGAGGCCCGCTTCGCCGCCTCCCTGGGGGTGGACGTGGTGATCACCGACCACCACGAGTGCAAAAAGGCCCTGCCCGGCGCGCTGGCGGTGGTAGACCCCCGTCGGGAGGACTGCCCCTACCCCTTCAAGTGCCTGGCGGGGGTGGGCGTGGCCCTCAAGCTGGTACTGGCTCTGGGGGGTTCGGCCCGGCGGGAGGAGCTGCTGGACCGCTACGCCGATCTGGCGGCCATCGGCACGGTGGCCGATGTGATGAGCCTGACGGGGGAGAACCGCACCATCGTGCGCCTGGGGCTGAAGGCCCTGCGGCACACCCAGCGGCCCGGGCTGCGGGCCCTGCTCCACGAGGCGGGGCTGGACGAGCGCCCCCTCAACGCCACGGCGGTGGGCTACACCCTGGCCCCCCGCATCAACGCCTCCGGCCGCATGGGCTGCGCCGCCCTGGCGGGGGAGCTGCTGCTCACGGGCGACCCCGTCCGCGGGGAGGAGCTGGCCCGCCGCCTGTGCACCCTCAACCGGGAGCGGCAGGCCATCGAGGCCGACATCTTCGCCGAGAGCGCGGCCCTGGCCGACGCCCTGCCGCAGTCGCAGCGGCACGCCCTGGTGCTCTCCGGGGCCCACTGGCACCAGGGGGTGGTGGGCATCGTGGCCTCCCGCCTGGCGGAGAAGTACGCCTGCCCCACCTTCATGATCTGCCTGCAGGACGGGAGGGGGAAGGGCTCCTGCCGCTCCTTCGCGGGCTTCAACCTGTTCGCCGCGCTGGAGCACTGCGCCCCCCTGCTGGAGGGGTTCGGCGGCCACGCCCTGGCGGCTGGCTTCACCATCAAAGAGGAGAACATCCCCGCCTTTGCCGCCGCCATGAACGAGTACGTCCTGTCCGCCACCGGCGGGGCGGAGATGGTCTCCGCGCTGGAGGTGGACGGGGAGCTGGACGACCCCGGCCTGCTCACCCTGGAGGGGGTGGAGGGCCTGGAGCTGCTGGAGCCCTACGGCGCCGGCAACCCCAAGCCGGTGTTCGCCCTGTCCGGCTGTCAGGTCACCGCCGTCAGCGAGGTGGGGGGCGGCCGGCATCTGAAGCTGCGTCTGGCCGCCGGCGGCCGGGCCTTTGACGCCATCTTCTTCTCCGCCACCGCGGCGGAGGCCGCCGTGGGGGTGGGCGACCGGGTGGACGCGGCCTTTACCCCCCAGATCAACGAGTACCGGGGGTGGCGGAGCGTACAGATGCAGCTGTGCGACCTCCGCCCCGCCCTGACCCGGGCCCAGGCCGAGCGGGCCCTCTATGAGAAGTTCCGCCGGGGGGAGGCCCTCACCCGGCAGGAGGCGGAGGCCCTGCTGCCCAGCCGGGAGGAGTTTGTCACCCTCTGGCGCTATCTGAAGGGCCACGCGGGGCAGTCCCCGCTGGACGCCACGGCCCCCCGCCTGGCCCGCAGCATCGCCCGCGCCGCCGGCCGGCGGGAGACCGTCATGCGCACCCTGGTGTGCCTGGAGGTCTTTGACGAGCGCGGGCTCATCCGCCTGGAGCGCACCACCGACCACCTGCACATCGCCCTGCGGCCGGTGGAGGGGAAGGTGGATCTGGATGAGTCAGCCATCCTGCGCGCCCTGCGCTGCATCATCCATTCCAACGAGTGAGGCCACACCGGCCCGCCCGCTGGCACGCTTGTGATAACGGGAGGTCTCCGGTATGGATCCCATTTTGGAGCGCTATCAGGCGCTGGAGGAAAAAATCAAGGCATACAACCCGGCGCTGGACGCCCAGCGCCTGTTCAGCGCGTTTACTTACGCGGACAACGCCCACGCCGGGCAGCTGCGCAAGGACGGCTCTCCCTACATCACCCACCCCCTGGCGGTGGCGGAGATCGTGGCGGAGCTGGAGCTGGACACCGACTCCATCATCGCCGCCCTCCTCCACGACTGCATCGAGGACACCGGCGCCACCCATGAGGAGATCGCCAAGCTCTTCGGCAATACGGTGGCCGACCT
>CALWXU010000166.1 GCA_944385585.1 uncultured Flavonifractor sp. | reverse complement strand
GAGAAGATGCGGGACGAGTACGACGGCCGCCGCCGCTACCTGGTGGAGGGCCTGCGCCGCATCGGCCTGCCCTGCTTCGAGCCCAAGGGCGCCTTCTACGTGTTCCCCGACATCCGGGGCACCGGTCTCAGCTCCGACGACTTCTGCGAGCGCTTCCTGATGGAGGAGAAGGTGGCGGTCATCTCCGGCTCCGCCTTCGGCGCCGGCGGCGAGGGCTTTGTCCGCTGCTGCTACGCCACCAGCATGAAGGACATCGCCGAGGCTCTGACCCGCATGGACAACTTCCTGACCAACCTGCGCAAGAAGCAGGCCCGGGAGGGGTAATCCCCGCCTGGCACGCCAAAACATATACAGCTGAGAAGGGGGAACCGATATGTACATCACCTGCCTGGACATGGAGGGCGTCCTGGTCCCGGAGATCTGGATCGCCTTTGCCGAGGCCAGCGGCATCCCGGAGCTCAAGCGCACCACCCGGGACGAGCCGGACTACGACAAGCTCATGCGCTACCGCCTGGACATACTCCAGGAGCACCATCTGGGGCTGAAGGAGATCCAGGCCACCATCGCCAGAATCGACCCCCTGCCCGGGGCCCGGGAGTTTCTGGACCAGCTGCGGGAGGAGACCCAGGTGCTCATCCTCAGCGACACCTTTGAGCAGTTTGCCCAGCCCCTGATGCGCAAGCTCAACTGGCCCACCCTGTTCTGCAACACCCTGGAGGTGGCGCCCGACGGGGCCATCACCGGCTACCGGATGCGCTGCCCCCAGTCCAAGCTGACCACGGTGAAGGCCCTCCAGTCCGCCGGCTTCCAGACCATCGCCGCCGGGGACAGCCACAACGACCTGGGCATGATCCAGGCCAGCAAGGCCGGCTTCCTGTTCCGCAGCACCCCGGCCATCCAGGCCGAGCACCCGGAGCTGCCCGCCTTTACGGAATTCGACGACCTGCTGGCAGCCATCCGGGGCGCCATGGCCCAATAGGGCGCGCGAGACGAGAGCGGGGAGTGAGAAACATGACAAACCTGTTTGAAGGCCTGCCCTTCACCCCGGCGGACATCCTGCTGCCCCAGGGGTGTGAGTACGCCAAGTGGTCGGTGGTGGCCTGCGACCAGTACACCTCCCAGCCGGAGTACTGGCAGCGGGTGGAGGAGTATGTGGGCTCCGCCCCCTCCGCCCTGCGGCTGATCCTGCCGGAGAGCTGCCTGGACGGCCCCAACGTGGAGACCGACATCATGGAGATCAACAACACCATGACCCGCTACCTGCGGGAGGAGCGGTTCAAGTCCCTGCCCGCCTCCCTGATCTATGTGGAGCGGCGGCTGGACAACCTGCGGCTGCGCCGGGGCCTGGTGGGCATGGTGGATCTGGAGCAGTACGACTATGAGCCCGGCTCGCCCGCCCTGGTGCGGGCCACCGAGGGCACGGTCCTGTCCCGCATCCCGCCCCGGGTGGCGGTGCGCAAGAACGCCCCGCTGGAGCTGCCCCACGTGATGCTCCTGGCCGATGACCCGGACAGGACGGTCATCGAGCCCCTGTCCGCCCGAAAGGACAAGATGGAGCAGGTGTACGACTTCGATCTGATGGAGCGGGGCGGCCACATCGCCGGCTGGAGGCTGGATGATGAGAGCATGGCCCTGGTTGCTGCGGCCCTGCGCAGACTGGCCGACCCCGCCGTATTCAGCCAGAAATACGGCACGGCGGACAAGCCGGTGCTCCTCTTCGCCGTGGGGGACGGCAATCACTCCCTGGCCACCGCCAAGGAGTGCTATGAGCGGCAGAAGAAGCTCACCCCGCCGGACCAGTGGGAGTCCCTGCCCGCCCGGTACGCCCTGTGTGAGCTGGTGAACCTCCACGACGCCTCCCTGGAGTTCGAGCCCATCCACCGGGTGGTCTTTGGCGTGGAGCCGGAGGGGGTGGTGGAGGCCCTGCTGAATGCCCATCCCGGCGCCTATGCCGGCGAGGGGGACGGCCACGTGCTGCGCTGGTACGCCCAGGGCCGCAGGGGGGCCGTCACGGTGCCCCGTCCCGCCGCCCAGCTGGAGGTAGGCACCCTCCAGCCCGTGCTGGACCAGTATGTCAAGGAGCACGGCGGGCGCATCGACTACATCCACGGCGCGGACGTGGCCCGGGAGCTGGCCGCCCGCCCCGGCAACATCGCCTTCCTCCTGCCCGCCATGGGCAAGGAGCAGCTCTTCCCCACCGTCATCCACGACGGGGTGCTCCCCCGCAAGACCTTCTCCATGGGGGAGGCCCACGATAAGCGGTTCTATCTAGAAGCGCGGAAAATTAGGTGACCATGATCGGGCGGCCACAGGTCGCCCCTACACCCGTATTCGTAGGGGCGGCCTGCGGTCGCCCGTGTCTCAAATTTACCACCAGGAGGCGACCGCCATGCCCGCGCTGGACGTGCTGGCCTATGCCAAACTGAATCTCTCCCTGGACGTGCTGGGAAGGCGGGCCGACGGCTACCACGAGATGCGCATGGTGATGCAGACGGCGGGCCTGTGCGACCGCCTCCGGCTGGAGACCGGCACGGGCAGGCCCCTTTCCATGCGCAGCAGCCTGGGCTTCCTCCCCGCCGACGGCCGCAACCTGGCCGCCGCCGCGGCCCTCCGCCTGGCGGAGGAGACGGGGACGGACTGGGGCGGGCTGTCCATCACGCTGGACAAGGCCATCCCGGTGTGCGCCGGCCTGGCCGGCGGCAGCGCCGACGCCGCCGCCGTGCTCCGGGGGCTCAACACCCTGGCGGGGCTCCGCCTGCCGCCGGAGCGGCTGGAGGCGGTCGGGGCGAAGGTGGGCTCCGACGTACCCTACTGCGTCCGGGGTGGCACGGTCTTGGCCGAGGGCCGGGGGGAGCTTCTCACCGACCTGCCCCTGCTCCCCCCCTGCCATGTGGTGGTGTGCAAGCCCGCCTTCTCGGTGCCTACGCCGGAGCTGTTCGCCCGGCTGGACAAGGTGCGCATCCGCTGCCGGCCGGATACGGCCGGCCTGCTCTCCGCCCTGGAGGCGGGGGATCTGGCCGGCGTGGCCCGGCGGATGTACAACGTGTTTGAGGACGCCCTCCCCCCCCGGCGCGGGGCGGAGATCCAGCGGCTCAAGACCGAGCTGATCCAGCAGGGGGCC
>CALWXU010000165.1 GCA_944385585.1 uncultured Flavonifractor sp. | reverse complement strand
AGCAGGTCGTACACCTGCCGGATGGAGCCGGTGGAGGAGTTCTCCACCGGCAGGACGGCGTAGTCGGCCTCCCCCCGCTCCAGGGCGGCGAACACGTCGGGGAACCAGGCCAGGCCCCGGCTGTCCACATCCGGGCCGAAGAAGCCCGCGGCGGCCTCCTCGCTGTAGCAGCCCGGCTCCCCCTGGTACACCACCCGGGGGCCGGACACCGGCTCCCGCCGGTTTTTCATGGCGGCGGCATAGGCGGCATAGCCCGGGTCGCTGTCGCTCTCCCGCACCAGCTGCCGCTGCTGCCGGCGGGAGATGGCCATGATCCCCTCATACAGGGCGGCCAGATCCGCCTTGCGGGCCGGGTCGTCGGTGAGGGCCGTCCTGGCGGCGATCACCCGCTTCTCCCGGTCCGCGTCCAGCACCGGGATGCCCTGCCGCAGCTTGTACTCCCCCACCTGCCCGGTGACGGCCATCCGCTCCAGAAAGAGCTTCACCAGCCCGGCGTCAATGCGGTCGATCTCCTGGCGGTATTGTTCCAGTTCATCCATGGCTTCCCCTCTCCTATCTCAGCAGTCCGGACTGCGCGGCCGCCATGTATGGCGGCCCTACATGCCCCCGCTCGCTCGAGGCGGCGGCGCGGTCAGATTCCCAATACCTGACAGGCAGCCAAAGCCGCCGCCGCCTCGATCACCGGCACGGCCCGGGGCACGATGCAGGGGTCGTGGCGGCCGTGGATCTCGATCTCCGTCTCCTCGCCGGTGCGCAGGTCCACGCTCTCCTGGGGCAGGGCGATGGAGGGGGTGGGGCGGATGGTGGCCTCAAAGGTCACCGGCATGCCGTTGGTGATGCCGCCGTTGACGCCGCCGGCGTGGTTGGTTTTGGTGACCACCTTGCCGTCCTGTACCTCGAAGGGGTCGTTGGCCTCGCTGCCCCGCATGAGGGAGAAGGCCACCCCGGCGCCGAAGTCCACCCCCTTGACGGCGGGGACGGCGAAGAGGTACTGGGCAAAGACACCCTCCACATTGCAGCCGAAGTCGGGGGCCCCCAGCCCGGCGGGCAGGCCGAACACGGCGCACTCCACGGCGCCGCCCACGCTGTCCCCCTCGTTCTTGGCCTCCAGGATGGCCTGCCGCATCTCCTCCCCCTTGGCGTCATCCAGCACGGGGAATGGCTTGGCGGCCACGGCCCGCAGAGCTTCCGCATCCTCCAGGGAGGCGTCGGTGACGCCGTAGATGGAGCTGATGTGGGCTCCCACCCACACGCCCCGCTGGGCCAGCACCTGCTTGGCCACCGCGCCGGCGGCCACCAGGGGGGCGGTGAGCCGGCCGGAGAAGTGGCCGCCCCCCCGGTAGTCCTGACAGCCCCTGCTCCTGATAAACCCGGCGTAGTCCCCGTGGCTGGGCCGGGGGGTGTAGCGGATGGCCTCGTAGTCCTGGGAGTGCTGGTCGGAATTGCGGATCACCATGGCCAGGGGGGCCCCGGTGGTCTTGCCCTCAAACACACCGGAGAGCACCTCCACCGCGTCGCGCTCCTTTCGGGCGGTTGTCGTGGGCCCCTGCCCCGGCCTGCGGCGGTCCAGCTCCCGCTGGACGGCGTCCAGATCCAGCTCCAGCCCGG
The DNA here is from genome assembly GCA_944385585.1 of uncultured Flavonifractor sp. Lineage (GTDB taxonomy): Bacteria > Bacillota > Clostridia > Oscillospirales > Oscillospiraceae > Flavonifractor. Next base: position 1,641 of record CALWXU010000165.1, on the reverse strand, counting down.
CGGGCACCCCCTCCACCACCACGCCGATGGCCGGGCCGTGGGACTCGCCGAAAATCATATGTCTCATACAGGTTTCCTCCCTGGTGAATCTGCGGGCGGATGCTATCCGCCCCTACATGGACCTGACCAGCCGCCCGCCCAGCTTTTCGTAGTCCTCCCAGAACCGGGGATAGGACTTCTCCACGCACTCCGCGCCGGTGATGGTGACGGGCCTCTCACACCGGGCGGCGGCGATGGCGGCCATCATGGCGATGCGGTGGTCGTTGTGGCCGGAGACGGTGACGCCGCCAGGCAGGCTCCTCTTGCCCCGGATCACCAAAAAATCCTGGTGCTCCTCCACGTCAGCTCCCAGAGCGGTCAGCACCTCCGTCACGGTGAAGAGCCGGTCGCTCTCCTTCATCCGCAGCCGGGCGGCGTTGACGATCCGGGTCTCCTCCCCCGCCCGCAAGGCGGCCATGGCCGCCAGAGGCGGCACCAGGTCGGGGCACTGGGACACGTCCAGCTCCACAGCCCCCTCTCCCTGCAGCTTCATAAAGCAGGGGACAATCCTCATGTCCCCCTGGACAGAGAAGGCGTTGAGCCCCTCCAGCTCCACCCCGCAGCCGGCAGATATGGCGGCGTACCAGAAGGCGGCGTTGGACCAGTCCCCCTCGATGGCCAGATCCCGATGGCGGTACGCCTGATTCCCCGGCACCCGGAAGCGCCGGTCCCCGTCATAGTCCACGGCCACCCCGAACTGCTCCAGGGCGTCCAGGGTCATGTCCACATAGCCCCGGCTCTCCAGGCCGGTGGTGAGCCGAATCTCGCTGTCCCCCTCCAGCAGGGGGAGGGCGTAGAGCAGGCCTGTGACGAACTGGGAGGACACGTCGCCGGGCAGGGCGTACTCCCCGGGGGTGAGCTTTCCGGAGACGGTGAGCACCCCGTCCTCCAGGGACCAGGCGATCCCCTTCTCCCGGAACAGGTCAAAGTAGGGGCCCTGGGGCCGCTCCATGAGGCGGCCGTGGCCGGTGAACTTCCCGCCCCCCTGGAGGGCCAGGGCCACGGGGATGAGAAACCGCAGGGTGGAGCCGGACTCCCCGCAGTCCATGATCTCCGGGGGCGGCACCTCGAAGCCGTCCACCAGATTGCAGCCCCGGATCACCGTGCCGTCGGAGGAGGCGTCGGCGTTCAGGGTGCCCATGCACCGGAGGGTGGCCTGGATGTCCTGGGACAGCTCCACGTTGGACAGGCGGCACACCCCGTCGGACAGGGCGGCGGCGATGATCAGCCGGTGGGCCTGACTCTTGGAGGGGGGCGGCGTGATCGTCCCCTTTAATAAGGTGGGTGTGATGGTGACGTTCATGTCAGCTCCTCCAGCAGTTCTGCCTTGGGCATCCTGTGGGGCACGGCATGGCCCAGCTCCTCCAGCAGGATCACCGAGATGCCGTCCCCGCTCCCCTTCTTGTCCAGGCCGATGGCGGCGGCGTAGTCCTCCGCGGCACAGGGGATGGCGGTGGGCAGGCCCAGGGCGGAGAGCACCCCCTCCACCCTGCCGGGGATGTCCGCCGGGGTGACCCCCAGCCTGACCCCCAGCTTTGCGGCGGCGCACATGCCGGCGGCCACCGCCTGGCCGTGGCTCCAGGTCTCGTAGTGCCCCGCCAG
>CALWXU010000164.1 GCA_944385585.1 uncultured Flavonifractor sp. | reverse complement strand
GTGCTGGAGTCCCCCGGCGCCTGCGGGGCGGACATCGCCGTGGGGGAGGGCCAGCCCCTGGGCCTGCCCCTGGCCTGGGGCGGCCCCTACCTGGGCTTTATGGCCGCCGCTCAGCCCCTCATGCGCAGGCTGCCCGGCCGCATCGTGGGGGAGACCACCGACTCCAGGGGGGAGCGGGCCTTCGTCCTCACCATGCAGGCCAGAGAGCAGCACATCCGGCGGGAGAAGGCCTCCTCCAACGTGTGCTCCAACGAGGCCCTGTGCGCCCTCACCGCCTCTGTCTACCTGTCCCTCATGGGGCCGGAGGGCCTGCGGCAGGTGGGGGAGCAGTGCCACGCCAAGGCCCACTACCTGGCGGAGGAGCTGTGCAAGATTCCCGGCGTAGCCCTGCGCCACCCCGGTCCCTTCTTCCACGAGTTCGTCACCGACCTGCCCCAGCCCCGGAAGGTGCTCTCCGCCCTGGAGTCCCAGGGCATCCTGGGGGGCTGGTTGCTGGGGGACGGCCTGCTGTGGTGCGCCACGGAGAAGCAGACGAAGGAGCAGCTGGACGAGGCCGTGGCCATTGTGAAGGAGGTGCTGGGCAAATGAAGCTGATTTTTGAACGCAGCCGCCCCGGCCGGGGCAATGACATCCTGCCCCCGCTGGACGTGCCGGCCGCCCCCCTGCCGGAGGAGCACCGGCGGAAAACCGCCCCCCGGCTGCCCGAGCTCGGGGAGAGCGACCTGTCCCGCCACTACCAGGCCCTGTCCCGCCGGGCCTTCGGCGTGTGCGACGGGTTCTACCCCCTGGGCTCCTGCACCATGAAGTACAACCCCAAGCTGGGGGAGGAGATGGCCGCCCTGCCCGGCTTCACCGGCATCCACCCCCTCCAGCCCATCCAGACCATCCGGGGCTGCCAGATGGTCATCACCCAGGCGGAGCACCTGTTGTGCGAGGTCACCGGCATGGACGCCATGACCTTCCAGCCCGCCGCCGGCGCCCACGGGGAATTTGCCGGACTGCTGCTCATCAAGGCCTACCACCACAGCCGGGGGGATACGGAGCGCACCGTGATCCTGGTGCCGGACTCCGCCCACGGCACCAACCCCGCCTCCGCCGCCATGGCGGGCTTCACCGTGAAGAACATCCCCTCCACGGCGGAGGGCCTGGTGGATCTGGAGGCCCTCCGGGCCGCCTGCGGCCCGGACACGGCGGGGCTCATGCTCACCAACCCCAACACCGTGGGCCTGTTCGAGCGGGACATCCTGGACATCACCGCCATTGTCCACGAGGCGGGGGGCCTGGTGTACTACGACGGGGCCAACCTGAACGCCATCATGGGGGTGGCCCGGCCCGGCGACATGGGCTTTGACGTGTGCCACCTGAACCTGCACAAGACCTTCGCCACCCCCCACGGCGGCGGCGGCCCGGGCAGCGGCCCGGTGGGGTGCAAGGAGCTTTTGAAGCCCTTCCTGCCCGGCTCCGCCCTGGGGGGCTACGGCGGGGAGCAGTCCATCGGCCAGGTAAGGGCCTTCCACGCCAACTTTTTGGTGGTGGTGCGGGCCCTGGCCTACCTGCTGCGGCTGGGCAGCACAGGCGTGGCGGAGGCGGCCCACACGGCGGTGCTCAACGCCAACTACTTAAAGAAAAAGCTGGAGGAGGCTGGCTACACCGCCGCCTTCCCCGGCCTGTGCATGCACGAGTTTGTGCTCACCCTGGAGGAGCTGAAAAAGGAGACCGGCGTCTCCGCCCTGGACGCGGCCAAGGCCATGCTGGACGCGGGGATCCACCCGCCCACCATGTACTTCCCCCTGATCGTCCACGAGGCGCTGATGTTCGAGCCCACCGAGACCGAGACCCCCGAGACCCTGGACCGGGCGGCGGAGGTACTCTCGGAGATCCTCCGCCAGGCGCGGGAGAACCCGGAGGTTCTCCACGCCGCCCCGACGACCACGGTGATCGGCCGGCCGGACGAGACCGCCGCCGCCCGCCATCCGGTGGTGCGGTATGCCTTCCCGGAGGACTGAGCCATGTGGGATCTGATCGTCATCGGCGGGGGGCCAGGCGGCTGCGCCGCCGCCCTCCGGGCCGCCAGGGGCGGCCTGTCCGCGGCCCTGTTCGAGCAGCGGGAGGTGGGGGGCACCTGCCTCAACCGGGGGTGCGTGCCCACCAAGGCCCTCCTCCATGGGGCCGGGCCTGGCTGTGACTGGCCCGCCCTGGCGGAGGAGACGGCGCGGGTGGTGTCCACCCTCCGCGCCGGGCAGGAGAAGCAGCTCCAGGCCGCCGGGGTGGAGGTGATCCCCCATCGGGCGGTGGTCACCGGCCCCCACACCGTGGAGGCGGGCGGGGAGACCTATGAGGCCAAAGGCATCCTCATCGCCGTCGGCTCCGTCCCCGCCCTCCCCCCCATCCCCGGGCTGGATACCCCCGGCGTGGTCACCAGCGACGGGCTGTTAGGCGACATCCGCCCCCGGGACCGCATGGTGATCATCGGCGGCGGGGTGATCGGGGTGGAGCTGGCCTGCGTGTGGGCCTCCGCCGGCTGTAAGGTCACCATTGTGGAGGCCCTGGACCGGCTGGTGGCCAATCTGGACCGGGAGCTGTCCCAGGGCCTGGCCATGGAGCTGAAGAAGTCCGGCGTGGACGTGTTCACCGGGGCCTCCGTGTCCCGCATCGAGCCCGGCCCCACCGTGGTGTTCACCCACAGGGGGGCGGAGCACGCCGTCTCCGCCGACACGGTGCTGGCGGCCGCGGGCCGGCGGCCCGCCACGGAGGCCCTGTTTGCGGAGGGGGCCGCGCCGGCGCTGGACCGTGGCTTTATCAAGGTGGATGCGGGCTTCCGCACCTCCATCCCCTCTATTTACGCCATCGGGGACGCCATCGGCGGGGCCATGCTGGCCCACAAGGCGGAGGCGGAGGGGGACGCTGTGGCCGACCTGCTGCTGGGCCGCGCCCCCGTCCGGGGGACCGCCCCCATCCCCGCCTGCGTCTACACCAGCCCGGAGCTGGCCCAGGTGGGCCTCACCGCCGACCAGGCCAAGGCCGGCGGCGTGCCCCTTGTGACCGGCAAATGCGTGCTGGGGGGCAACGCCCGCACCCTCATCGAGGGGGGGAAGCGGGGCTTTGTCAAGCTGGTGTTTCACAAAGAGACCCGCGCCCTGCTTGGGGCCTGCCTGTGCTGCTGCCGGGCCACGGATCTGATCTCCGAGCTCACCCTGGCCGTCACCCTGGGCCTGACGGCGGAGCAGCTGCTCCGCCCGGTGCGGCCCCACCCCACCTTTGCCGAGGCCAT
>CALWXU010000163.1 GCA_944385585.1 uncultured Flavonifractor sp. | reverse complement strand
AGGACAATACCATCATGAGCGTCAACTCCGGCTACGGCGGCAACGTGCTGCTGGGCAAGAAGTGCTTCGCCCTGCGCATCGCCTCCTACCTGGGCCGGCAGCAGGGCTGGATGGCCGAGCACATGCTGATCCTGGGCGTGGAGAACCCCCAGGGTGAGGTGCGCTACCTGGCCGCCGCCTTCCCCTCCGCCTGCGGCAAGACCAACCTGGCCATGCTCATCCCCCCGGAGCACTACCGCAAGGCCGGCTGGAAGGTCTGGTGCGTGGGCGACGACATCGCCTGGCTGCGCATCGGCCCGGACGGCCGCCTGTGGGCCATGAACCCGGAGTACGGCTTCTTCGGCGTGGCCCCCGGCACCAACGCCAAGTCCAACCCCAACGCCCTGGCCACCACCCGGCAGGGCACCATCTTCACCAACGTGGTACATAATCTGGACGACAACACCGTGTGGTGGGAGGGCCTGGACAAGAACCCGCCGGAGCACGCGGTAGACTGGAAGGGCCGCCCCTGGAACGGCAAGACGGCCACCGAGAAGGGCGCCCACCCCAACTCCCGCTTCACCGCCCCGGCCAAGAACTGCCCCTGCATCTCCCCCGAGTTTGAGAGCCCCCAGGGCGTGCCCATCTCCGCCATCGTGTTCGGCGGCCGCCGGGCCAAGACCGCCCCCCTGGTCTACCAGTCCCGGGACTGGGCCCACGGCGTGTTTGTGGGCTCCATCATGGCCTCGGAGACCACCGCCGCCGCCACCGGCGCGGTGGGCGTGGTACGCCGGGACCCCATGGCCATGCTCCCCTTCTGCGGCTATCACATGGCCGACTACTGGCAGCACTGGCTGGATATGGGCGGGAAGCTGGGGGACAAGGCCCCCAGGATCTTCAACGTCAACTGGTTCCGCACCGACGACGAGGGGAACTTCATCTGGCCCGGCTTTGGCGACAACCTGCGGGTGCTGGAGTGGATTCTGAAGCGCTGCTTCGGCGAGGCCGACGCGGTGGAGACCGCCATCGGCTATGAGCCCAGGCCGGAGGACATCGATCTGGAGGACTCCGGCGTGGAACTGGACACACTCAAGGGCCTGCTGGGCGTGGACAAGGCCCTGTGGCGGGACGAGGTCAAGGGCATCCGGGAGTTCTACCAGAAGTTCGGCGGCAAGCTGCCCCAGAAGCTCTCTGAGGAGCTGGACGCCCTGGAGAACCGGCTGGGCTGAACCGGCGCCCGGCGGCTCGGCCGGCAGCCTATCAGGCAGAGAATGATCCGCCGCAATCCTGTGGAGAAAGAGCAGGCAGCACATGGAAAGCCCCCATGCGCTGCCTGCTTCTTTATCAGGGGAAGCAATCCTATTTAAGGCTCTTTGTAAAATTTTTAAATATTGGCGGTGAACTTGCTTATGCTAAAAAATATCGAAGCGATGGGCAATCAAGAATTTTGCAAATACTGCATGGAGCATTATTATGACAAGTTGTGGTAGAAATTGACCTGGACGATTTTTGGTCATTGGATACAGAAAATGTGACGCGCAGGCAGCTGGAAAAGCTTGCAAATCCGGTCAGCAAAAATTTTAAAACCTATCTGACAGAGATATTCCTAGGTCTTGTTTGAAAATTGGCGATGTGCCCAGCGGCGAGGAATTTTGGGCCGCTGGCAAGCAATGTTTCCGCAGGAATCCTGACGGATTTCAAGGAAACATTGCGCCGTCCAGGGGACAAAAGGCCCGCCGATTGGGCATGTTGACATTTTTCAAACAAGCCCTAAGAGGAGGCTAAGTTAGATCGGCGTAAACCTATTCCAGGGACATCGTTCCCGGCCATGGGTGTGCATCGTGAGGCGGAGCGGCGGATCGCAAAAAAGCGGTCCGCCGTTTTTTCGCCGCTGTGATCCCTCGGCTCTGGTCAACGGGCACGTTTCCTATGGTCAAAGCACACAAAGCAGGGCGGCGCTTACTCTGCGCGGAATTCACAAATTTCAATTTGTGCAAAAAGTTTCGTTGGCGGGCAAAAAAGGAATTGTGTTATAATTTTTGTAGATAAAAAAGGAGGAATTGCCCATGAAACGGATTCAGAGCGCCTGCCTGGAGCAGACCATCCTCTTCTCCGCCAGCGACGATCTCAGCCCCGAGCTGGCCGCCAAGACGACCCGGCAGGAGCTGGAGAACTACAAGCTGTCTCTGACGCGCAAGCAGGTGGCCTATAAAATCGAATCGGAAACACCTCAGCCAGACGGCTCCCTGCTGGTCATGCTGAAGCGGCAGTATAACTTCTACAGCTGCGGCGCCTACCTGGACTGAGCGGGTGGTCCTATGTATCAGGTTGGAGACTATGTGGTCTACGGCGGCAGCGGCGTCTGCCAGGTGATGGGGGTGGGGACGCCCGCATCCACCGCCTGCGACCGCCGCCGGGATTATTACACCCTTCGCCCCCTGGCGGGTACGGAGACCATCTACGTGCCGGTGGACGCCCATGTGTCCATACGCCCGGTGCTCACCCGGCAGGAGGCGGACGCGCTGATCCTCCAGCTGCCTGTCCTGCCCGAGTGCCCGGTGGACACCAGGAACCCACAGCTGCGCTCCCACGCCTACCAGGCGTCCTTTCACGCCAACAACAGCGCGGAGCTGGCCCGTCTGCTCAAAACCATCCACCACAAGGACACGGACGCCAGGAAGGCCGGCCGGCAGCCGGGAAAGGTGAACGAGCGCTTCCGCAGGCGGGCGGAGGAGCTGCTCTACGGGGAGCTCTCCATCGCCCTGGGCATCCCCCAGGACAGCGTGCCCCAGTATATCCGCCAGAAGCTGAATACGGCGGGACGGAGCTGATCCGTCCCGCCGCTCTTTGTCAGCCGGCCCCGCCGGCGCATAGGATGGGCAAAAAGGAGGTATTTCCATGCCCATCATCTATCTCTCCCCTTCTACCCAGGAGAACAACCTGTACGTCAACGGCGGCACCGAGGAGGAGTGGATGAACCGCCTGGCCGACGCCATGGAGCCCTATCTCACTGCCGCAGGCATCCGCTACAGCCGCAACACCCCCGAGATGACCGCCGCGTCGTCCATCCGGGCCTCCAACGCGGGCAGCTACGATCTCCACTTGGCCCTCCACTCCAACGCCGCGCCGGAGGGCCAGTACGGCCAAATCAGAGGGGTGCTTGTGTTTTACTATCCCGGCTCGCTCCAGGGCCAGCGGGCCGCCAGCCTGGTAGCAAACGGCCTCAAGACCGTCTATCCCCTTCCCAATCTGGTGCGGGCGGAGCCCACCACCTCCATCGGCGAGGTGCGCCGGGTGCGGGCCCCCTCGGTGTTCCTGGAGCTGGG
>CALWXU010000162.1 GCA_944385585.1 uncultured Flavonifractor sp. | reverse complement strand
CCCATGCCGCCCAGGATACCAAGGCGCTGTTCAGGCATACTCCGTTCCCTCCACGCAAATCGCCGGCATGGGGCCCTGCGCCGCAGGTGCGGCGGCCCAAGCGTTTTGGCCGGCGGCCAAAACCTTGATGCCGGGGCAATTTATTTGCCCCGAGCAGATAAAATCACCGGGGTCCCCGCCCGGCGTAAGCCGGGTGGGGCGCCCCATGCCGCCCAGGATACCAAGGCGCTGTTCAGGCATACTCCGCTCCCTCCATACGCTTCGCAGAATTCCGGCTCCGCAGAGCCGGAAAAAGTGGAAATCCGTGTTTTCCGGGGACATGTGCCCCGGAAAACACACCTCTCACAGCGCAAACGTGCGCGCTCTGTGCGTGCGCTGCGGCGCTGTGCGATCCCCCTCCCCGGAGCGGCGAAGCCGCTTCGGGGAAGTTATTTCGCTTTCTCCATGCAGGAGGCGTACCAGCCCACATAGCGGCGCTGCCCCCGGAGGATGCGCAGCTTGTGCAGCAGGCCGCTGTCCGGGCCGTAGAACAGGGGGTTCACCGAGGCCCCCGCCTGGTCCAGGGCGCGCATCTCCTCATGATACCGGGGATTGACATAGTCGTAGGCCACCTGCTTGGGCACCACCCACCACAGGTGGCGGTTTTTTGTCACCGTCAGCTCGCAGGGCCTGCCCTGGATGCGGTCCTCCACCAGGTATCTGGCCAGGTTGTACCCCGCGCCGGTGACGTAGTAGTTGCTCCGCCCCTGGCGGCAGTTGATCTCAAAGGCCTTGAACTTGCCGTCCCGCTGGTCGAACTTGATGTCGAAGTTGGAGAAGCCGGTGAAGCGGATGGCCTCCAGGAAGCTTTTCAGCTTCTCGCACAGCTCCGGCTCCGGCTCGGTGATGATCACCGCGTGGTTGCCGATGGCGTGGCCGGTGTGCTCCTCCAGCAGCACGTGGCCCACGCACATGAGCCGCACCTTCCCGTCGGCGCCGGAGTAGTTGGTCACCACCCGCATGTAGCTGTCATCGCCGGGGATGAAGTCCTGGAGGATCAGGGAGTCCTCGTACCCCGCCCCGTAGATCTGGTCGATGACCTGATCCACCTCCTCCCGCGTCTGGAGGATGTAGGCCTTCTTCTGGGTGGGGAAGGGGTGCTTCCAGTAGGTGTCCGACTCGGCGGGCTTGACCACAAAGGGGCCGTCAAAGGGCAGGGTGAAGTCGTGGCCCATGCCCCTGCGGACCACCACGGTGGCCGGGTGGTCGATGCCGTACTGGTCGCACAGCTGGTAGAACTTCTCCTTGTGGATCAGGGTCTCCAGCATCTGGAGGTTCACGTAGGGCGCCACCACATTGTCCGGGTAGCGGGACAGGTTGGCGGAGATGGCGTTGAGGTAGTTGTCCCCGCAGCCCAGCACCAGGATCTTCTTGTCCGGGTAGGCCTCCGCCACCTCGGTGACGTTCTCCAGCACCTTGTCCACCCGGTCGTTGCCCTCCCGCACCCGGTAGTCGATGATTCTGCTGCCGGCGCACACGCTGGCGGGATACATGCCGTAGACGATGGTTTTCACGCCGTAGGCCTCGTGAAAGGCCCGGGCCATGCTGTAGGCGTTGATGTCGGAGCCCAGCAGCACCGGCACAAACTCAGCTGCCATGGAAATACGCCCCCCGGAAGGTAATTTCATACCAGTTTTCGCCCATAGGGCGCACGTCGGCGGGGTAGTCCGCCGCCAGGGCCTGGGCCTGGGCCGGGCTCAGGCGCAGCTCCCGCTGGAGCCGCTCCCCCCGGTCAAAGCACTCGGAGAGCAGCCGGCCCAGCCCGGCCGCCTCCGGCCTGTTCTCTATTTTTGTCATGTTCCATTCTCCTTAAACCCTGTCCAGGGGGTATCCCATACCCCCTGGATACAAGCCTGCGTGCCGGCGAAAATGCCGGCGACTTGGCTCGATACCCCCGGTTTCGCGCCCCGTGGCGCGGGTCGGGGTGTCTTTCCGGGAAATGAATTCCCGGAAAGACGGATCTTGATTGGATTTCGCCCGCAGGGCGGGCGAAACTCTGTCAGACCGGCGGCCGCGATGTATCGCGGCCCTACATCCTCCGTCGGGCTGATGCCTGTCCGTAGGGCCGCCATATATGGCGGCCACCGGAGGAATACCTAGCCTGATGCCCGTTTCACCTGGTACACGCCCTGGATCTGCCCCAGCTTGTTGATGACGGCGGTGAGCTCCGACTGGTCCTTGACCTCCAGCACGATGTGGACGGAGGCGTACCCGTCGGGCATGGAGCGGGCGGACAGGTTGGTGGTCTTGACCTTGGCCGAGGACAGGGCCATGGCCACGTCCAGGGTGAGGCCGTCCCGGTCCTTGGCGGAGATCTCCAGGGCGGTCTGGTAGGAGGACAGGTCCCCGGTGGCCCAGGACACCTTGATCCACCGGCCGGCCTCCTCCGGCTTGCGGCGGGCGGGGTCGGCGTTGGGGCAGTCGGCCCGGTGGACGGACACGCCGAAGCCCCGGGTGATGAAGCCCACCACCGGGTCGCCGGGCACGGGGGTGCAGCATTTGGCGAACTTCACCAGGCAGTTGTCGATGCCCTCCACAATGATGCCGCTCTGCCCGTGCTTGCCGGTGGCCTGGACGGGGATGGGGGGCGGATTGCCGGTGGCGGGGTGGATGGACGCCTCCTGGGCGGTCTTCTCCGCGGCGGCCTGCTCGGCGTGGAGCCGGTCCAGCCGGGTCATCTCGTCCTTGATGCGCACCACGGCCTTCTGGGCGGACATGCCGCCGTAGCCGATGGCGGCATACAGCTCGTCCAGGGTGCCGAAGCGCACCTTCTTCAAAACGAAGGGGAGCACGTCCTCGGCGGTGATGGCCGCCAGGGACAGCCCGGCGTGCTTGAGCTCTGACTCGAAGGAGGAGCGGCCGGTGGCGATGTTCTCCTCCCGCCGCTCCTTCTTGAACCACTGGCGGATCTTGTTGCGGGCCTCATTGGACTTGCAGAGCTTCATCCAGTCCCGGCTGGGGCCGTGGGCGGATTTGGAGGTGATCACCTCCACGATGTCGCCGTTGTTCAGGGGGGTGTCGAAGGGCACCATGCGGCCGTTGACCTTGGCGCCGGTCATGTGGTTGCCCACGGCGGAGTGGATGTTGTAGGCGAAGTCGATGGGGGTGGCCCCGGCGGGCAGGTTGATCACGTCCCCCCGGGGGGTGAACACGAACACCTCGTCGGCGAACAGGTCCACCCGCATGGTGCGCACAAACTCCTCCGCGTCCACGTCCTGCTGGCTCTCCAGCAGCTTGCGCACCCACTCGAAGGCCTCCTCGGTGCCCAG
>CALWXU010000161.1 GCA_944385585.1 uncultured Flavonifractor sp. | reverse complement strand
GATGCGGCCGATCTCATACACCCGCTCAAAGCCGCCCACGGTGAGCCGCTTCAGGTTCAGCTCGGTGGCGATGCGCAGATACATGTCGATGTCCAGGGTGTTGTGGTGGGTAATGAAGGGCCGGGCGGTGGCGCCGCCGGAGATGGTGTTGAGGACAGGGGTCTCCACCTCCAGGTAGTCCCGGTCGTCCAGGTACTTGCGCACGTGCTTGATGAAGGCGGTGCGGATCTGGAAGGTGCGGCGCACGTCCTCGTTCATGATTAAATCCACATACCGCTGGCGGTAGCGCGTCTCCTTGTCGGTGAGACCGTGGAACTTCTCGGGCAGAGGCTGGAGAGACTTGGAGAGAAGGGTCACCTTGTGGGCCTTGACGGAGATCTCGCCCCGCTTGGTCTTGAATACCTCGCCTTCCACGCCCACGATGTCGCCGATGTCGGTCTTTTTGAACTTGGCGAAGGCCTCCTCGCCCAGCTCGTCGATGCGGACATAGATCTGGATGCGCCCCTTCCCATCCTGCAGATCACAGAAGATGGCCTTGCCCATGCCCCGCTTGGACATAATGCGGCCGGCGATGGAGGTCTCGGTGCCCTCCAGGGCCTCGAAGTTCTCCTTGATGTCGGCGGAGTGGTGCTTCACCACGTATTTGGTGATCTGGAAGGGATCCTGGCCGGCATCCTGGAGCTCCTTGAGCTTGGCGCGGCGGATCAGGCGCTGTTCGGACAGGGAGGGCTGCTCCTCAGGCTGGTTGACACTTCTCTCTTCAGTACTCATTCTTCTGGCTCCTTACTTTTGAATCTCTAGGATACGGTATCGCAAAACACCGGCCGGGGCCTCCACCTGAACCTCGTCGCCGATGGCCTTGCCCAGCAGGGCTGTGCCGAAGGGGGAATCCTCGGAGATGCGGCCATTCATGGGGTCGGCCTCCTGGGAGCCCACCACCTGATAGCTCTCCTCCTCCTCAAACTCCAGGTCCAGTACCTTGACCCTGGAGCCCAGGCGGACGGAGTTGGGGTCGGTCTCATGCTCTTCAATGACCACGTAGTTGGACAGGATGTTCTCCACCTCCGCAATGCGGGAGTAGAGCCTGCCCTGCTCGTTCTTGGCCTCGTCATACTCGCTGTTCTCGGACAGATCGCCGAAGGAGCGGGCCTCCTTGATCTGGTCGGCCACCTCCTTCTCACGGACGGTTTTCAGGTAGTTCAGCTCCTGCTTGAGCTCCTCCAAGCGCTCTGCACTCAACTTGAATTCTTTCGCCATGGTTGTCTGCGCACACCTTTCCTTTTTGCTTCCAGTTCTCTATTTTGCGGGCCCGCCCGGACCCGTCTAATTGTCACAATAGAAACAATCCGCCACGTTAATACGATATTATAGGTAGTTTCCAGCCTCCTGTCAAGTCAATTCTTTTCGGTTATGGGGTGAAAATTTGGATCTGCCCCGGGCCCAGCCGGCCGCACTCCCACAGCAGGGCCAGGAGGGGGAGCGGGGCCAGCCCCTCGGGGAGCGTCCCCTCCGCCGGCGCTGGACACAGGCCGGCCAGCTCCGGCGCGGGGCCGTACAGACGGAGCGACATCCCCCCCTTCTCTCCGCCCCCCGGCCCGAAGTGGAGGGCGATATCCGGCGCCGCCGCCTCCGGGGCGAGCACCGCCGTGCCGTACTCCTCCCGCAGCCAGGCGGCCAGCTCCTCCCCCTCTCCGGGCACGTCCACCACCAGGTGGCGCACCCGGGGGCACAGCAGCTCCGCCGCGGCAAAGAGGGGGCGGGTCACCCGGGGCCCCGCCAGGGCCACCGTGGCCCTGGTGCGTAGAATCCCGGCCCGGCGCAGGCCCGCCAGGGCCAGGGGGCCGGCGATGGCCTGGCAGAAGGGGGCCGGGTCCACGGGGCGCAGGCCGGCCGCCTCCAGCTCCGGCCAGCAGGGGAAGTCCGGCGCTGTCAGCACCCGCCGCACCCCCGCCCGGATCAGCTGCGCCGCACCCCTGGCCGTCCGGCGGCGGAGCCGCCCCTCCCGTGCGGCGGCCGGTACGGGGATGGACGCCCGCAGGAGGGACAGGCCCAGCACCCGCTCCTCCATCAGCTCGATTTTGCGCCCGTTCCGCACGTCCAGCGCCGCGATTCCAACCAAGTCCACCACCTCGGGTACAGGATATGCGCCGGAAAATGGTTTATGCCGGCAGAAACGCGGAGGCGCCGGGGCCGTCCCCGGCGCCTCTCCTTTATATATCCCGCAGCCCCGCTCCGCCGCCAATCCCCACCAACCCGCTTCCTTACATTTTCTTACCCGTTTTTTGCAATCCTTTACCGGGGGCTGATAGCGCCGCCCCGCCGGCGTCCGGTATGATCTTTACGGTTTCACCCAGTCCAACATGAAAAAACTTTGGAGGAATTGAGCATGAACTGGAAGCGTCCCCTGGCCCTCTCCATGGCCGCCCTCACCCTGGGCGGCGCCCTGACCGCCTGCGGCTCGTCTACCGCGTCCACTCCGGAGGCTACGGCCGCCCCCGCTGTCGAGGTGCAGGCCCTGGCCGCCACCTCTGAGGCCCTCACCGCGCCCAAATATGTGTTCCTGTTTATCGGCGACGGCATGAGCTATCCCCAGATCCAGTCCACGTCGGACTACCTGGGCGCCCTGTCCGACGAGGATTACTGGCAGGCCCAGCCCAGCCTGGACGACAACGGCGGCGCCGTGCTGGACGGCCCTGAGTACCTGAACTTCATGAACTTTGAGGCCGCCGGCTCCGCCGTCACCTACGACTCCAACTCCTTCGCCCCCGATTCCGCCTCCACCGCCACCTCCCTGTCCACCGGTCACAAGACCTACTCCGGCTCCATCAACGTGGACGAGACCGGCACCGTGGAGTATGAGACCATCGCCGAGAAGCTCCATCAGCAGAAGGGCTACGCCATCGGCGTGATCACCTCCGTCAACCTGAACCACGCCACCCCCGCCGCCTTCTACGCCCACCAGGCCAGCCGCTCCAGCTACTACGACATCGGCGTGGAGATGGTGGAGTCCGGATTTGAGTACTTCGCCGGCGGCGGACTGCTCTCCCCCGACGGGGACGGCACCCAGGACAACCTGTACGATCTGGCCCGGGAGGCCGGATACAACGTGGTGACCACCCAGGCCGGGGCCGAGGCCGTCAGCGGCGGCCCCGTGGTGATCATCGACGAGCACCTGGCCGATGACGACGCCATGACCTACGAGATCGACCGCACCGACGACATGTGGGCCCTGTCCGACTACGTGTCCAAGGGCATTGAGGTGCTCTCCCAGGACGAGGACGGCTTCTTCATGATGTGCGAGGGCGGCAAGATCGACTGGGCCTGCCACGCCAA
>CALWXU010000160.1 GCA_944385585.1 uncultured Flavonifractor sp. | reverse complement strand
TACCAAAGGAGGATACTTTTTTCGCATAGCTAAAGCTTTTTGGAACCACCGGCATTGCCGGTGGTTTTCTTTTACAAAAAGAGAGGGACGGCCGCACAGGCCGTCCCTCAGTGTTTCGGCTTCCGGTTCAGTTTGAGGGAGAGCCCCCGCGCCTCCGCCGCCCCGGTCAGCAGGCGGACGGCCTGGGCGGAGCGCGCCTTGAGGGGGAGGGAGCCGTCCAGTTGTGCCAGGACGGCGGCCGTATCCCCGGCGGGCAGCAGGTTGACGGCGGTGCAGAAGAAGCTCTTGCGCCGTCCGTCGTTGTACTCCTCCAGCAGGGCGGTGAGCAGGCGGCTCTTCTCCGCCAGCCCGGCCCGGAAGGCCTCCGGCTCCGCCGCCTGACGGCGCAGGTGTGCCAGCTGCTCCCGGTGGGGCACGAAGGAGTCAAAGCGGGCGGCCTCCTCCAGCCGCGGGCAGGGGAAGTCGGGGCAGAGGGCGCAGGACTCCGGAGCGCCGTGGTCCAAAGCACACCGGATGATGGCGCAGCCCTGGTGCCCCGCCCCGCCGCCGCAGCCGGGGCAGCCCCCCTCCATCCGGTGGATGGGGCACAGGCAGCAGCACAGCCCGCACAGGGAGAAGGAGGGGTCGAGGCGCCGGTAGTCTCTCATGTCCGCTCCTTTCTCCCCAGCAGGGCGAAGAGGTTGCAGGTGCGGCAGGCCTCGTCAAACCGCTGTCCGGTAAACACCCAGCACAGGGGCCTGAGGGAGGCCACAGCCCAGATGCCCAGCAGGGAGCCCAGCAGGCTCAACAGGTAGGTCAGGCACAGGCCGGGAATGGTGTCCAGGGCGGGCAGCCAGGCCGGCCACACCAGCCGCCAGAACGCAATGGCCAGCGGGTGGACCAGGTAGACCCCAAAGGACAGGCTGGACAGGGCGGTGAGCAGCCGGCCGCTGCTGCGGTGCTCCGTATCGGCGCGCACCAGCAGGAACAGGGCGGTGGAGAGCACGGCGGTAAAGATGTGGACATAGCTCTTCATGCGCTCGTCATAGGCGCCGGTGCTTCCGGTAAGCCAGAGGGTGCCGGCGGAGATGAGGGCCGTGGTGGCCAGGACAACGCCCCACAGCGCTCCCCGGCGGGGGAGCTTCTCCAGCCGGGCCAGCCTGGCCCCCAGCAGGAAGTAGCCCACATATCCGCCCACGAAGTTCAGGTTCAGGGTCCAGTGGACGGTGAGGGCGGTTTTCCAGGCCCCGGCGGGAGCCAGGTCGTAGAGGGTGTTCCACCCGACGGTGACCACCAGCCACAGCCCCACCAGGTAGTTCCAATGGGCGTCGGTGAGCCCGTCGGCCATCCGCTTGAGGAAGGGGGAGATCAGGTAGATGGGCACCAGGGCGTACAGGAACCAGTAGGGCACCAGCACGGGGGTGTTGAGCAGGGGGATGAGCTTGTTCACGGCGGCCTGGGGCCCCTCCATCAGGCCGGTGAGGAGGATGGCCACCGCCGACCAGGCCAGCAGAGGCGCCAGAAGCTTGGGCAGCCGCCGCCGGAACAGGGTGTCCAGGGAGGCGGTCTGGTCCTGCCCCAGCAGGAGGGCGCCGGAGAGCATGAAAAACAGCGGCACCGCCGCCGTGGCCAGGGAGGTGATCAGGTTGGCGAAGTGCCATAGGGGGCCGATGGGCTGCCGCAGGGCGTCGGCGGCGGTGTGGAGGAACACCACCCCCGCCATGGCCAGCACCCGCAGCAGGTCGCAGTCCAGCCGTCGGCCCGCCGCGGCGCTCACAGCCCCACCGCCTTCCGCCGCAGCAGGGACAGGGGCGGGGCCTGGACGGGCAGCCTCAGATAGAAGGGCATCTGGGGCTTCCTGGCCTCGGGGATGGGCAGGCCGTCCCCGTCGGTCAGGCCCTCCACCGTGACGGGCGCCGGCCGGAGGCCGGGGCCCACCAGCTCCAGCGCGTCCCCGGCGGAGAGCTTGTTGCGCAGCTCGCACAGGGCCAGCCCGTCGGGGGCGCAGGAGGTGACCACGGCCATGATCTGCCAGTCCCGCACGTAGCGGGAGTGGCTGGTGTGCTGCCCCGGCTCCCCAAAGTAGAAGCCGGTGGAGTAGGGCCGGTGGCTCACCTTCTCCACCTCGTCCCGCCAGACGGGGTCCAGGGGCCGCCCGTCCGCGGCGGCGTCGATGGCGTGGCGGTAGGCGGCGGTGACCACGGCGGCGTAGTAGGCCGACTTGGCCCGCCCCTCAATTTTCAGGGAATCCAGCCCGGCGTCCATCAGTTCCGGGATGTGGTCGATCATGCACATGTCCCGGGAGTTCAGGATGTAGGCGCCCCCCGCGTCCTCCCCGATGGGGAAGTACTCCCCGGGGCGCTTCTCCTCCACCAGGGCGTACTGATAGCGGCAGGGCTGGGCGCAGGCGCCCCGGTTGGCGTCCCGTCCCGTCATATAGTTGGAGAGCAGGCAGCGGCCGGAGTAGCTGACGCACATGGCCCCGTGGACAAAGGCCTCCAGCTCCAGATCCCTGGGGGCCTTGGCCCGGATCTCCCGGATCTCGTCCAGGGAGAGCTCCCGGGCCAGGATCACCCGGCTGGCCCCCAGCTCGTGCCAGGCCGCCGCGGCCTGGTAGTTGGAGACGCTGGCCTGGGTGGAGATGTGGGCCTTCACCCTGGGGGCGTACCGCTTCAGCAGGGAGAGCACCCCCACGTCGGCCAGGATGGCCGCGTCCACCCCCAGCTCCTGGAGGTAGGACAGCCACTCCGGCAGCCGGGCGACCTCGCCGTTGCGGGGCATGGTGTTGCAGGTGACGTGGACGGACACGCCCCGGCTGTGGCACAGCGCCACCGCCTGCCGCAGCTCCTCCGGGGTGAAGTTGCCCGCAAAGGAGCGCATGCCGAAGTCCGGCCCGGCCAGATATACCGCGTCCGCCCCGTAGGCCAGGGACATGCGCAGCCGCTCCATATCCCCGGCCGGGGAGAGCAGTTCCATCCGCTTAACCATTCTGATACAGCTCCTGGGTGGCGATAAAGTCCTGCTGTCCCTGATAGGTGCGGAAGAAGTGGTGCAGCCCGTCGTCCCCCAGGGCGTAGAAGTAGTAGCTGGTGTCGTCGGGATAGACCGCCGCCCGCAGGGCGTCCGCGCCGGGGCTGGCGATGGCCGTGGGCGGCAGGCCGGTGTGGGTGTGGGTGTTGTAGGGGGTGTCGGCATTGAGGTCCACCTGGGTGCCGCCGGTGGCGTAGAGGATGGTGGCGTCGATGTTCAGATAGCCGGCGGTCTCGCTGGTGGGGTTGTCCAGGCGGTTGTAGATGACCGAGGCGATCTGGGCCTGGTCCTGGCCGTCGGTCTCCTTCTCGATCATGGAGGCGATGATCACCGCGTCGTTGATGGTGTGGCCGGCGGCCTGGAT
>CALWXU010000159.1 GCA_944385585.1 uncultured Flavonifractor sp. | reverse complement strand
CTGGTGCAGCTGATCCCCCGCCTGTACGACGCCACCGAGGGCCGCGTGCTGGTGGGCGGCGTGGACGTGCGGGACTACGACATGGAGGCCCTGCGGGAGCAGGTGGCCATGGTGCTCCAGAAGAACGTGCTCTTTTCCGGCACCATTAAGGAGAACCTGCGCTGGGGCAACAAGGACGCCTCCGACGAGGAGATGGTCCGGGTGTGTAAGCTGGCCCAGGCCGACCCCTTCATCCAGGAGTTCCCCGACAAGTACGACACCTACATCGAACAGGGGGGCACCAACGTATCCGGCGGCCAGAAGCAGCGCCTGTGCATCGCCAGGGCCCTGCTGAAAAAGCCCAAGATCCTCATTCTGGACGACTCCACCTCCGCCGTGGACACCAAGACCGACGCCCTGATTCGCAGGGCGTTCCGGGAGGAGATCCCGGACACCACCAAGTTCATCATCGCCCAGCGCATCTCCTCTATTGAGGACGCCGACAAGATCCTGGTGATGGACGGCGGAAGGATCTCGGCCATGGGCACCCATGACGAGCTGCTCCAGACCTGCGGGATCTACCGCGAAATCTATGAATCCCAGACGAAGGGGGGCGGAGACGATGAATAAATCTCCCGTAAACAAGCGGCATACCATCAAGCGGCTTCTGAGCTACGTGGGCCGCGGCTACCTGGCCCTCTTTGTGGTCGTTATCCTGTGCATCCTGGTCAGCGCGGTGGCCTCCGTATCCGGCTCCCTGTTCCTCGGCGCTCTGATTGACAGCTATATCGCGCCCCTTCTGTCCATGGCCAACCCGGACTTCAGCGGCCTGCTCCGGGCCCTCATGATGATGGCCTGCCTGTATCTTGTGGGCGCACTGTGCGCCTTCGGATACAGCTGGATCATGGTTACCATCTCCCAGGGGGTGCAGAAGCGCATCCGTGACGACCTGTTCGGCCATATGCAGACCCTGCCCATCAAGTACTTTGACACCCACGCCCACGGCGATGTTATGAGCGTCTACTCCAACGACGTGGATACCCTGCGCCAGATGCTCTCCCAGAGCGTCCCCCAGGTGATCAACTCCGGTATGATAATCCTGGTCACCTTTGTCAGCATGCTGGTCACCAACGTGCTGCTCACGGGCGTGGTCATCCTCTGCATCATTGTTATGCTCTTTGTCACCCGGTTCCTGGCCGGCCGCAGCGGCCGCTACTTTGTCCAGCAGCAGGTAAAGCTGGGTGATCTCAACGGCTACATTGAAGAGATGATCAACGGCCAGAAGGTGGTCAAGGTTTTCTGCCATGAGGAAGAGGCCCAGGCCGGCTTCGACAGGGTGAACGACGCCCTGTGCGAGAGCGCTGATAAGGCCAACAAGTACGCCAATATCCTCATGCCCATCCTGATCAACATCGGCAACGTCCAGTACGTGATCGTGGCCATGGCGGGCGGCGCGCTGGCCCTGGGCGGCATCGACGCCGGCATTACCCTGGGCACCATTGCCACATTCCTTCAGCTGTCCAAGAGCTTCTCCAACCCTATCAGCCAGATCTCCCAGCAGTTCAACTCTGTGGTTATGGCCCTGGCCGGCGCCCAGCGGATCTTTGACCTGATGGATGAGCCCTCCGAGGAGGACCACGGCACCGTCACCCTGGTGAATGTGGCCTATGGCAAGGACGGAAAAACCCTTGCGGAGACCTCTGAGCGCACCAACCTGTGGGCCTGGAAGATCCCCCAGGACGACGGCACCTTCCAGTATGTCAAGCTGGCCGGCGACGTGCGGTTCGACCATGTGGACTTTGCCTATGAGGAGGGCAAGACCATCCTCCACGATATCAGCCTCTTTGCCAAGCCCGGCCAGAAGCTGGCCTTCGTGGGGGCCACCGGCGCGGGCAAGACCACCATCACCAACCTGATCAACCGCTTCTACGACATCGCCGACGGCAAAATCCACTACGACGGCATCTCCATCAACGACATCAAGAAGCCGGATCTCCGCCGTTCCCTGGGCATCGTGCTCCAGGATACCAACCTGTTCACCGGCACCGTCCGGGAGAACATCCGCTACGGCAACCTGAACGCCACTGACGAGGAGGTGGAGGCCGCCGCCATGCTGGCCAACGCCGACGACTTCATCCGCCGCCTGCCCCAGGGCTATGACACCATGCTCACCGGCAACGGCGCCAACCTGTCCCAGGGCCAGCGGCAGCTCATCGCCATCGCCCGGGCCGCGGTGGCCGACCCGCCGGTGATGATCCTGGACGAGGCCACCTCCTCCATCGATACCCGCACCGAGGCCATTGTCCAGCAGGGCATGGACGCCCTGATGAGCGGCCGCACCGTGTTCGTCATCGCCCACCGCCTGTCTACCGTGCGCAACTCCAACGCCATCATGGTGCTGGACCACGGCCGCATTGTGGAGCGGGGCGACCACGCGGACCTGATCCAGCAGCACGGCCTGTACTATCAGCTCTACACCGGCGCCTTCGAATTGGAGTAAAAACAGCCCCATCCCCGCACCAACGGCGCCCGCCGGCATAGGATGGATTGAAACCGGTCCGGAGGGGCGCTTTCCCGCCGCTCCCGGCCCCCGGTTTCCATCTTCAAGACCGGGAGGTACTTCATATGGGGTGCAATAATGGCTGTGGGTTTGGCGGCGGCAGCTGCCTGTGGATCATCCTGATCATCATCCTGCTGTGCTGCTGCTGCGGCGGCAACAGCTGGGGCGGCAATGGCTGCGGCTGCAACAACGGCTGCGGAAACAGCTGCTGCTGAACAGGTACCATAGCCTGACAGGCAAATCAGACAGAGGGCCGCGGGGCAATTGCCCCGCGGCCCTCATTTTGTAACAAGGCAGAAAAGCCGCGCCTCCGGAAGACTCCGCGGAGGCGCGGCTTTCTCAGCTCCAGGATGGCACGATCCTCCTGGGAGAGATCCGAGCCGTCCCCTGTGCGGTAGGCCTCCACCACCGGGCCGGTGTCGTAGACGGTCATGTCCGCCGTCCCCGGCGGGTCGCAGGGGATGCGGCCCAGCTCGTCCGGGGTGGGATTGGCCGTGGGGTGGGGGAGGGGCGCACCTCCGTCCGGGTGAAGGAGCCCTCAAAGGCCGCCCGTGCCTCCTCCGTGTTCGGGCAGACCGCCAGCAGTACCCAGGCCCCCTGCCGGGTCACCAGGGCGTTTTCCAGCAGGGCGGCCGTCAGTCCTATCATATCAGACAGCGTCTCATACCGCGCCCTCCTCCCTGGGGGGCCGTTCCATGGTGGTGGGGAAGGAGACCGTAGCGGTGAAGAGGTCCGCCTGAGTCTGGACGGAGAAGGCTCCGCCGCAGGCCTCGGTGAAGGTGCGGGCGATGGACAGGCCCAGGCCGCTGCCCCCGTCGGTGCGGCTCTCGTCCCC
>CALWXU010000158.1 GCA_944385585.1 uncultured Flavonifractor sp. | reverse complement strand
ACGGCTACAACAACATCCCCACCACCCTCATGCGGGGGGAGACCACCCTGGGCGGCTACTCCGACGAGCAGAAGCTGGAGAACCGCCTGGGCGCGGTGTGCCGCGCCTGCGGGTATGACGAGATCATCACCTACTCCTTCCTCTCCCCAGCCTGCTACGACAAGATCCGCTGGCCGGAGGACTACTTCATGCGCAAGAGCTTCCAGATCCTCAACCCCCTGGGGGAGGACACCTCCATCATGCGCACCACCACCCTGCCCTCCATGCTGGAGATCCTCACCCGCAACTGGAACTACCGGAACAAGTCCGCCCGGCTGTACGAGCTGGCCCGGGTCTACCTCCCCGGCGGGGAGGACGGCCTGGCCAACGAGGCCAAGGTGCTCACCCTGGGCGCCTACGGCGAGGACATGGACTTCTACGCCATGAAGGGCGTTGTGGAGGCCGTCCTGAAGGATATCCGGGCCGATAACGTCCACTTTGAGGGGCCCGCCGGCGCCCCCAGCGACGCCTCCTGGCACCCCGGCCGCTGCGCCACCGTGTGGAGCGGCAGCGACTGCATCGGCATGTTTGGCCAGATCCACCCCCTGGTGGCCCGCGGCTACGGCGTGGACGGGGAGCTGTACTGCGCCGAACTCAGCTTTGACGAGCTGCTGAACGCCAAGGGCGCCGACCCGGAGTACGTCCCCCTGCCCAAGTTCCCCGCCGTCAACCGGGACATCGCCGTGGTGTGCGACAGCTCCGTCACCGTGGGCCGGCTGGAGGACTGCATCAACCGGGGAGCCAAGGGCCTGCTGAAAGAGGTGGAGCTCTTCGACATCTACACCGGCGCGCCCATCCCCGAGGGCAAGAAGAGCGTGGCCTTCAACCTGACCCTCCGCTCCGACGACCGCTCCCTCACCGCCGCCGAGGCGGATGAGGACGTGAAGTCCATCCTGGAGCTGCTGGAGAAGGAGCTGGGCGCCGTCCTGCGGTGACCCACTTCCCTATAGGCGCAGATACCCCCGCCTGCCGGGAGCTTCCGGCGGGCGGGGGCTTTTTCTCCACAGGCTGGACGGGCGGCGGGGCCCCGAGCCGAGGGGGCGTTACAACGTAAGCCCCCTCGGCCGGAAAGTTCCCTGTAGAACAGCCTGGGGGGTACATCCAATAGGTTTTGGCGTTAAAAACATGCCAGTGGCATGTTCTTAACGCCAAAAAGAGATCAAATCTTCCTTAACCCGTGGCCCGCAGGCCCCCCTGATTGGTCGTTTTAAGGGGTGGGTGCAGGGCGGTTTGGGCGTGAAGAAACGTGCCGGCGGCACGTTTTAGCCCAAAAGCAATCCAGGCGTAGCCACCTTAACCCGTGGAATCGAAATCCCCCGCCCTGCCCTTTCTTTCCCACCGCTTTCTTTTGGAAAGAAAGCGGTGCCGCCGGAGGCCGGGCCTCCATGGGGCGGCCGCCATGTATGGCGGCCCTACGGATGCGGGCGGATGATATCCGCCCCTACGCCAGGCTGTCCACCACGCCCACAAAGAGGTTCACATCGCTGTTGGAGCGGATGACGAACAGGAAGGGCCGGTCCAGGTCCATGACGCAGATCCGGGGGTCCACCTCCGGGGCACCATCGCCCAAGCCCAGCAGGATAACGGCGGCGGCCACAATGCCCTGCTCATCCACCTGCACCCGGGCGATCTGCTTGGCCTGGTCCAGCCACACCGGCTCGGTGCCGGTGAGGGGGGAGAAGTCGGCGGCCGCCGCATCCAGCACGGAGGTGATCCCCAGGCCGGCCAGGGTGGATTTCAGATCCAGGTCGGAGCCGACATCGAACTTGGGCACCGACCACTGCACCTCGCCGTAAATGCCGTCGTCGCCGTACACGTCCAGGCTGCCCAGGAACTCCGGGTCGGCCAGCAGCTCCCGGGGGGACACCCCCTCGTCTGGGAGGACGAACACCACCTCGCCGGCGCTGCTTTGGAGGGACGCCGCCTGATACCCCTCCCGGCTGAGGAAATAGGCGTTCTCGGTGCGGTGCATGAACTCCGCCTCCTGCTGAGTGCCGTCGGCGGCGGTGAAGAGGTCGTCGGTGTTGTTCTCCGGCTGGAACTCGGTGTTCCACCGGCCCATGACGTAGAGGGTGGAGGCCAGCACCATCAGGGTGTCCGGGGTGGTCTCCAGCACCTTGCCGTCGGAGCCGATGAGCCCGCGGGTCTGCTCCGCCGTCCAGTCGGTCAGGGCCTGGTCCGCCGCGTCGGTGCCCATGGGGGCCTGGTAGGAGGCGGCGTAGTAGTGCTCCGCCAGGGCGTCCAGGGTGTCCTGGTTGAAGTCCACCCCCTGGTTCAGCCACATGGAGGTGCCCAGCAGGACGGAGGCGGTGCCGTCGTCGGTGTAGAGGTCGTGCCAGAGGCTGTCCGCCCACGACCGGAGCTGCTCCACATCCTCCGCCCCCAGGGCGTCCAGGATCTCCTGCCGGCTGTCCCCGTCGGTGGTCTCCGCCAGCATGGCCAGGGCGAACCACAGGGAGATGGGGGAGTACACCCCGTTCCCCTCCCCCGCCAGGGCCAGGGCGGTGCTCTCCGCGGAGAAGTCTGAGAGGGCGGAGCGCAGGCCGACCTGCTCGTCCAGGCCGGGGGCCTCGTCCCGGAACTCCCGCCACGCCTGCCAGCAGGCGTCGTAGTCATTGTTGAACTGCTTCCAGGCGTCATCATCTCCAGTGGTGGGCTCCGTCGGGACGTGGGGCAGGTCTGGATAGGTGGGCTCGGCCAGGGCATAGGCGGCGGAGGCGGTGGTCCCGCCGCCTCCCAGGCCTGGGAGGCCGTTCACCAGCAGCACCGCCGCCAGCACGGCGGCAACCCCTGCCGGAATTGCCGCCCACAGGGGGCGGCGGTTTTTCCGGGGCCTCGCCCCAGCTGCCGCCTGTCTCACCGCCCGCTCCACCGCCGAGGCGGGGGGATGCAGGGCCCCATTGGCCCGCTTATATGCGTCCATCAAGGTTCATCGTCTCCTTTCAGCGCCGCGGCCAGCTTCACCCGGCCGCGGGACAGCCAGCTCTTGACCGTTCCCTCCTTGGCCCCCATGAGGGCGGCCACCTCCGCCACGGAGTAGCCCTCCACGTAGTACAGGTGGATGGCGGTGCGGTAGGGCCTGGGCAGGGCCAGCACGGCTTCATATGCCTCCCGCTCCTCCGGCGGCACCGCCCGGGTCAGGGCCTCGTCCAGGGGCAGGTGCTTCCGCCAGGGGGCGGCAAGCAGGGTGTTGGTGCAGTTGAGGGTGCAGCGGATCAGCCAGGCCTTCCGGTGCTCGTCGCTGTCCAGCGCCCCCTCGTGGCGGAAGAAGCGGGAAAACACCTCCTGAAACACGTCCTCGCTGTCCTGGATATGGCGGGTGCGGGCCAGGGCCAGCCGCCACACCATGTCCCCCCAGCGCTCCACCTGCTCCC
>CALWXU010000157.1 GCA_944385585.1 uncultured Flavonifractor sp. | reverse complement strand
GCCTCGGTGCTCTCCTTCATGCTGCGGGGCATCGCCATCCCGGTGGTGCTCACCGGGGCCCAGCTGCCCATGGCCCACCCCCTGAGCGACGGCACGGAGAACCTGCGCACCGCTTTGGCCATGGCGGCCTCCGGCGCGGCGGGGGTCTTCCTGGCCTTCGACCGGAAGGTGATGCTGGGCTGCCGGGCGGTGAAGATCCGCACCACCGACTTTGACGCCTTTGAGAGCGTCAACTGGCCCCTGGCCGCCGGCGTGGACGGCAAGGGCCTCCAGCTCCACCCCGAGGCCATCCCCCGGCAGACCGGGGAGTGCGCCCTGCGGGACAAGCTGTGCGACAAGGTGTTCCTCATCAAGCTCACCCCCGGCCTGGACCCGGAGATCTTCGACATGCTCCTGCAGATGCACTACCGGGGCATCGTCATTGAGGCCTTCGGCGCCGGCGGGCTCCACTTCGTCCGGCGGGATCTGATCGCCAAGCTCCAGGCCGCCGCCCAGGCGGGGATCACCGTGGTGGTGTGCTCCCAGTGCCTGTACGAGCCCAGTGACTTCTCCGTCTACGAGGTGGGGCAGCGGGCCCTGGCGCAGGGGGTGATCCAGGGCCGGGACATGACCACCGAGGCGGCGGTGACCAAGCTCATGTGGGCCCTGGGCCAGACGGACGACCCGGAGATCGTCCGGGATTACATGGAGCGCTCCCTGGCCGGGGAGATGGCGTAAGGAGGGAAGGAAAAATGAGGGCTGTTTTGAACTCCGTACTGGCGGGGCTTGGTGTTGCGGCAGCGGGCTTTGTCTTTACGGCGGTGTTTGCCGGGCTGTTCAACGGCATGAGCATGGAGGCGGGAATCTCGATGGGCGTCGGCCTGTTTACCTGCTTCGTTGTGGTGGTGTGCACGGGGCTCATCCTGTCCCGGCTGGAGCGCCGGGAGCGGTGAGCGGGCGTTGGGACGGGGCGGGGGCGGCGCGGCTGGTCATCCGCCCGGCGGAGGAGGGGGATTACCCCGCCGTCCGGGACTTTTACTACGCCCTCACCGACGAGATGGCGGACGCGCCCTACCGCCCTGGCTGGGAGCGGGATGTGTACCCCGCTCAGGCGTTCCTGAAAAGCTCCATCCGGCAAAGGGAGCTGCACCTGGGGTATCTGGACGGGGCCCTGGCGGCCTGCATGGTGGCCAACCAGGCTTACAATGAGGGCTACCGCTCCGTGGCCTGGGGGGTGGAGGCGGCGGACCGCGAGCTGCTGGTGATCCACGCCCTGGGGGTCCGCCGCGCCTTTGCGGGCCATGGGCTTGCCAAAGAGATGGCCCGCTATGCCCTCCAAATGGCCCGGTCACAGGGGATGAAAACGGTGCGCCTGGACGTGCTGGGGGGCAACCTCCCCGCCGAGCGGGCCTACGCCGCCGTGGGCTTCCGCCCTGTGGACACGCTGAAAATGTACTACGACGATACTGGCTGGACGGACTATCAGGTCTTTGAATATCTCCTGTAGGGCGGGGGCCAGCTCCCGCCAACTCCACCCCGGCTGCCAGAAAACATCCCCGGAATCGAACGATTCCGGGGATGTTTTTGTTGGCATGCAGTTACTCTGAATGTGTGAGCAAAGCCTCCAGATGGGCCACCCACCGCTCCAGGGCGGCGGCATCCAGGCGGGAGAGGGCCTCGGTGTACAGGGCGTATGCCTCCGGGTGGGCCGTCTCCAGCCAGCGCAGGCTCTTCTTAGGCCCCTGGTAGAGGCGCCCATAGAGATCACAGCAGATCTCCAGGCTGTCCGCCAGCAGCCAGTGCCAGCGGAAAAACCCCTCCGCGTCCCCGCGTCCGGCCCGCTGGAGCATCTTGCGGCACCAGGCCACCTGGGTGCGGTTCTCCTCCGGCGTTTTGGCGGGCAGGCTGTCCCGATAGGCGGCCAGCCTGTCCAGCAGGGCTTTTCCGGAGCCGTCCCGGTCCCATACCAGCTTTCCATCCAGCAGGCGGAGAAATTCCGCCGGGTCAAAGGAGCCCTGGAGGTCACGGACGGGGTGGACGAACAAATCCAGCTGCACCCCGCCCACAAAGGACATATCGTGCCGTGCCGTGCCGTCCGCCGCCAGGGCCAAGGCGTCAAAATCACTGTCCGGGCCGTTGGAGCCGTCGGCCCGGGAGCCGTAGACGAACAGGGCAACGGGAGCGTAGGTCTCCTCAATATAGGCCAGAATGTCCTCCACAACATACCACCTCTCTCGTCGGTTCACAGCCTCGACAAAAAGTCCGCGCACGCTCTGGGGGAGCGGAACACGTGCTTCTCCCCCTCCCAGCGGTTCAGCAGCTCCAGCACCTGGGGCCGCTGGGTGCGGTGGAAGTCCCAGATCCACCGGATAAACCCGGCGTCCAGGCGCTCGGGGCAGCCCGCCGCCATGTCGGGGCGGGTGCGCCCCCGCCATGTGAGAATCCGCCGCAGGGCCCGGAGCAGGCAGAGCCGCCGGGGGTAGTCCAGCAGGATCACAGCGTCGCACCGCTCCAGCCGCCGGGGCAGGGTGCGCAGGTAGTTGCCGTCCATCACCCAGCCCTCCCCCTGAAAAACGGCGTCCAGCAGGGCGTCAAACTCCCCCTCGGTGCGGTTGACCCAGCCGGACTTCCACCACAGCCTGTCCAGGTGGACCACCGGCAGGGAGAGCCGCTCCCCCAGCGCCAGGGCCAGGGTGGATTTGCCCGCGCCGGGGCAGCCCAGCACCAGCAGCCGGCGCATCACATCTCCCTCCGGCCCTCCAGGGCCCGCATGAGGGTGGCGTCGTCGGCGTACTCCAGGTGGCTGCCCACCGGGATGCCGTAGGCCAGCCGGGTGACCCTCACCTGGAAGGGCTTGAGCAGGCGGGACAGGTACATGGCGGTGGCCTCCCCCTCGGTGTCCGGATTGGTGGCCATGATCACCTCGGCCACGCCGCCCTGTGCCACCCGGTCCACCAGCTCCTTCACCCGGATGTCGTCGGGGCCCACGTGGTTCATGGGGGAGATCACCCCGTGGAGCACGTGGTAGAGGCCGGGGTACTCCCGGGAGCGCTCCATGGCCACCACGTCCTTGGGGTCGGCCACCACGCAGATCACCGAGGTGTCCCGCTTGGGGTCCTGGCAGATGGGGCACAGGCCCTCCCCCTCGGAGAAGTTCTGGCACACGGGGCAGCTGTGGATGGAGGCCTTGGCCCCCACGATGGCGTCGGCAAAGGCGGCGGCCTCCTCCTCCGGCAGGGAGAGGACGAAAAAGGCAAGCCGCTGGGCGGTCTTGCGGCCGATGCCGGGCAGGCGGGCGAACTGCTCCACCAGCCGCTCCAGGGCGGGCGGAAGGTACTGCATCGGTCACACCCCCCGCAGCGCGGCGATGGCCGCCGCCGGATCGGCGGCGCCGTACACGGCGGAACCGGCCACCAGGGTGTCCGCCCCGGCGGCGATCACCGCCGCCGCCGTCTTGGGGCCGATGCCGCCGTCCACCTCCAGCCGGCAGGCGGGGTTGTACTTCTCAATCAGCTCCCG
>CALWXU010000156.1 GCA_944385585.1 uncultured Flavonifractor sp. | reverse complement strand
GTACCGCACCCGCGTCAGCTCCTGGGAGCGGGAGAAGTATATCATCAACTACTGAGGACAGCGTAAGCCGCCCGGCGGGAGGTGGATGAAATGGAAACGGTGATTGTCGCCTTTGAAAACAGCAAGACCGCCTGGCGGGTGAAGGAGCTGCTGGAGGGGGGCGGCGTGGCCGCCTGCGCGGTGTGCCGCTCCGCCGACCAGGTGCGGCGCACCCTCCACAAGCTCCGGGTGCCGGCGGTGGTGTGCGGCTATAAGCTGGGGGATCAGACGGCCGAAATCCTGTTCGACGACCTGCCCCTGTCCTGCGCGATGCTGGTGCTGGCCCCCCAGAGCCTGCTGGAGCTGATCCAGAACGAGGACATCTTCCGCCTGCCCGCCCCGGTGTCCAAGGGGGATCTGACCGCGTCGGTGCGGATGCTGCTGCAGATCGGCCGTCGGCTGGAGCGATATGTGCGCCCACAGCGCAGCCAGGAGGAGCAGGCCCTCATTGAGCAGGCCAAGCGCCTGCTGATGGACCGGAACGGCATGACGGAGGAGCAGGCCCACCGATATTTGCAGAAAAAAAGCATGGACAGCGGGGCAAAATTGGGACAGACGGCCCAGCTGGTGCTGGACAGCGCGGAACCGGAGTAGGAGCCCGGCGGCCTTCCGCACAGACACAGCAGAAACAGGAGAGACAAGGCGGTCTCACGGCGGCAGTCGGGAGAGCGGCTGCCGCCGTTTTATATGGGAAAGGGGAACGGACTATGACGACACAGGAGCGCCCGCGGGGGCTCTACCGCCCGGAATTTGAGCACGACGCCTGCGGCATCGGCGCCGTGGTGGACATACACGGCAGGCCCAGCCACCAGACGGTGGATGACGCGCTGAAGATCGTGGAGAAGCTGGAGCACCGGGCTGGCAAGGACGCCGAGGGGAAAACCGGCGACGGCGTGGGCATCCTGGTGCAGCTCTCCCATCGCTTCTTCGCCCGGGCGGCGGAGGAGGCGGGCTTTGCCCTGCCCGGGGCGCGGGACTACGGCGTGGGCATGTTTTTCTTCCCCCAGGACCCCCTCCGGCGGAGCCAGGCCAGGAAGATGTTTGAGGTGATCGCGGAAAAGGAGGGCATGGCCTTCCTGGGCTGGCGCACGGTGCCGGTGTGCCCGGAGATCCTGGGCCAGAAGGCCCGGGACAGGATGCCCTTCATCGAGCAGGGCTTTGTGGCCCGGCCGGAGGGGGCGGAGCCAGGCCTGCCCTTCGACCGGAGGCTCTACGTGGCCCGGCGGGTATTTGAGCAGTCCAACGACAACACCTACGTGGTCTCCCTGTCCAGCCGCACCATCGTCTACAAGGGGATGTTCCTGGTGGACCAGCTGCGCCGGTTCTACCCGGACCTCCAGAGCCCGGACTACCAGTCGGCCATCGCACTGGTCCACTCCCGCTTCTCCACCAACACCAACCCCTCCTGGGAGCGGGCCCACCCCAACCGCCTCATGGCCCACAACGGGGAGATCAACACCATCCGGGGCAACGCGGACCGGATGCTGGCCCGGGAGGAGACTATGTCCTCGCCATTGCTGGATGGGGATATGGACAAGGTGCTGCCGGTGGTGAACGAGGCCGGCTCCGACTCTGCCATGCTGGACAACACCCTGGAGTTTCTGATGATGGGCGGCATGGACCTGCCCCTGGCGGTCATGGCCTGCATCCCGGAGCCCTGGCGGGGGGACAGGACCATCTCCCGGGCCCGGCGGGATCTCTACCACTACTACGCCACCCTGATGGAGCCCTGGGACGGCCCGGCCTCCATCCTCTTCTCCGACGGGGATGTGGTGGGGGCGGTGCTGGACCGCAACGGCCTGCGCCCCTCCCGGTACTATGTCACCTCCGACGGCCGGCTGATCCTCTCCTCCGAGGTGGGGGTGCTGGACGTGCCCGCCGGGGAGATTGTGGAGAAATCCCGGCTCCAGCCGGGGCGGATGCTGCTGGTGGATACGGTACAGGGCCGCATCATCGGCGACGGCGAGCTGAAGGAGCACTACGCCGCCCGGCAGCCCTACGGCGAGTGGCTGGACGCCAACCTGCTCCACCTGCGGGATCTGCCCATCCCCAACAGGCGGGTGGAGCGGCGCAGCCGGGAGGAGCTCCGCCGCCTCCAGAAGGCCTTTGGCTACACCTATGAGGACGTGCGCAGCACCATCCTGCCCATGGCCCGCACCGGGGCGGAGCCCACCGCCGCCATGGGCACCGACATCCCCCTGGCGGTGCTGGACAGGAAAGAGCAGCCCCTCTTCCACTACTTCAAGCAGCTATTTGCCCAGGTGACCAACCCGCCCATCGACGCCATCCGGGAGGAGATCGTCACCGACACCACCGTCTACGTGGGGGACGACGGCAACCTGCTCCAGGAGAGGGCGGAGAACTGCCGGGTGCTGGAGATCCGCAACCCCATCCTCACCTCCACCGACCTGATGAAGATCAAGGCCATGGATCAGCCCGGCTTCCGGGTGGCCACCGTGTCCATGCTCACCTACAAGAACACCCCCCTGGACCGGGCGCTGGAGCACCTGGCCCTGGCGGTGGACAGGGCCTGGCGGGAGGGGGCCAATATCATCATCCTATCCGACCGGGGGGTGGACGAGAACCACGTGGCCATCCCCTCCCTGCTGGCGGTATCCGCCATCGAGCAGCACCTGATCCGCACCAAGAAGCGCACGGCGGTGTCCATCCTGCTGGAGTCCGCCGAGCCTCGGGACGTGCACCACTTCGCCACCCTGCTGGGCTACGGCGCCCGGGCCATCAACCCCTACCTGGCGGAGGAGACCATCGTCTCCCTCATCGAGGAGGGGGTGCTGGACAAGGACTTCCACACCGCCGTGGCCGACTACAATTCCGCCATCCTCCACGGCATCGTGAAGATCGCCTCCAAGATGGGCATCTCCACCCTCCAGTCCTACCAGTCCGCCCAGATCTTTGAGGCCATCGGCATCAGCCGGGACGTGATCGACCAGTACTTCACCAACACCGTCTCCCGGGTGGGGGGCATCGGCCTGAAGGAGATCGCGGCCATGGTGGACCGCAACCACTCCAAGGCCTTTGACCCCCTGGGCCTGGACACCGACCTGGAGCTGGACAGCCTGGGTGAGCACAAGGCCCGCGCCGGCGGGGAGGATCACATGTACAACCCCCGCACCATCCATCTGCTCCAGCAGGCCACCCGCCGGGGGGACTACCAACTGTTCCAGCAGTACACCGCCCTGGTGGACGACGAGACCAGCCCCCACACCCTCCGGGGCCTGCTGGACATGAAATACCTGGACACCCCCATCCCCATGGACGAGGTGGAGAGCGTGGACGCCATCGTCAAACGCTTCAAGACCGGGGCCATGAGCTACGGCTCCATCTCCCGGGAGGCCCACGAGTGCCTGGCCCAGGCCATGAACCTGCTGGGGGGCAAGTCCAACTCCGGCGAGGGCGGGGAGGAGCCCGACCGGCTCCAGGATCCCGCCCGGTGCTCCGCCATCAAGCAGGTGGCCTCCGGCCGCTTCGGCGTCACCAGCGAGTACCTGGT
>CALWXU010000155.1 GCA_944385585.1 uncultured Flavonifractor sp. | reverse complement strand
GCCGCCCTGCTGCGCATCGGCGGGGACAGCTTCACCCTGGAGGCCATCAACGACAACCTGAAGGGCTGCGGCCTCAATGCCGTGGCGGTGGAGACCGGCACCCCCGGCGTGGTGGAGGTGTACTTCCCCGACGTGCCGGGCATCCCCGACGGGTTTGACGAGATGAAGAAGATTCTGGAGGACATCCTGCCCTGCCACCTGGACATCCAGTATAAGTTCTGGTACATTACCTGGGCACTCATGGAGGAGCGGTTTAAAACCTGGGGGGACATCGAGGCCATCTCCCCCACCTGGGAGGAACTGGAGAAGATGGTACGGGAGTAGCACATACAAAAAGCCGCCGGGAAGCCATGGCTTCCCGGCGGCTTTTTCTGTGCAGGGGCAGAGGAGAGCGGGGGAAAAGGGGCGCGGCAGCCCAGAGCGCGGGCGGGATGCTCAGAGGCCCTGATCCTCCCCGCCGCCGTTCCCCTCTGTACCGGCCTGGGCGCGGACATAGGGGGCGAAAATGCGCTCGAGAAACAGGGAGTGGAGCAGGGCGGTCACCGCCGGCAGGACTGCCATGGTAACGGGGAGATAGAGAAAGACAGTCTGGGCCAGATAGAAGATCACCGCAACCGCCAGGGTGGAGGGCAGGTGGGCCATGGCCAGCCTGACGCAGCTGGACAGCAGTCCGGCCACCCCAAAGGTAAACCGGGAGAGGACGGGGAAGAGGAAGCAGGCCATGCCCAGAGGGAGCAGCAAAAGGAAGGTATAGCCCATATAGAGCACAAAGCCGGCCCGGCTGGCGGAGCCGAGCTGATAGAGCAGCCCGTGGAGGAGGAGCAGCAGCCCGCCAGCCGCCAGCACCGCCAGGGTGGCCAGGGCCCCCACCTTAAAATTGTCCCGGAACGTGCGGAAAAAGAGGGACCAGCTGCTGCGGTCATCCCCCCGGATGCAGCGGACCACCGTGTGGTAGAGGGCGGCGGTGGCCGGCCCGAGGGTAAAGACTGGCAGGGAGCACACCAGCCAGAACACACTGAGGATGATCAGGTCGGTCAGCTTTCCCAGCAGGCGCCAGATGTCGTTTTCCGGGTTGAAGATGCCGCCGGCCATGGGCACGGCCTCCTTTCCGCGGCGGACCCGGCGGGATTTTGCCGGGTCAGGGCTGCAGCAGGGTTGGGATTTGGGCCGCCAGGACCTCCGCCAGCCGGGCGTGGCTCTCCCGGGTCAGGTGCATGAAGTCGATGGCATTGTAGGACAGGCCCAGGGTGTTGGCGTCCAGGAAGCGGCAGCCCTCCTCCCGGGCGACAGCCCGGAACTGCCCGGGCAGGCGGCGGGACTTTTCCACGCAGCCAGCCCCCATCTCCTGGGCTGCGGGCGAGCGGGTGACCGCCTCCTCCAGGGAGAGGGGGGCAACCACCAGGATGCGGGGCGACCCCGCCCAGCAGGGAATGGAGCGGGCCTTCCGGACCAGCCGGCGCAGGCCCTTGCCGATGGCGAAGGCGTTGGCCCCCATCCGCTCCTTTACGTCGTTGGTGCCCAGCATGAGTACCAGCAGCTCCACCGGCGCGTGGCTCATGAGGCAGGGGTAGAGGTAGGGCAGGGCGCTCATGCCCTCCTCCACCGGGTCGTCAAAGACGGTGGTGCGGCCTGGCAGGCCCTCCTCAATCACCAGATATTCCGCCCCCAGGGCGGCCTGGAGCCGCCCGGTCCACCGCACCTCCCGGGGGAAGCGGGAGCCGGGGACGGGCTCCGGGGTGTAGCCGTAGGTGTTGGAATCCCCCAGGCAGAGGATATGCCGCTGCACGGTTCAGCGAAGCTCCGGCAGGGAGGCGGCAGCCACGGACTGGCCCACCCGGCGGGCCTTCTCGTCGGGCAGGGTGGGGTTGATCCTGCCCGCGATGTCGGGGTACTCGTCGGAGAGCACGGCCTTGCAGGTGTCCAGCACGATGTCGCCGCCCCGGCCGGACATGACCCGGCCCAGCAGCAGCACGTGCTTGAAGCCGTAGAAGTGGTGGTACAGGGCCAAAGAGTGGCCCAGGTACACGCCGATGGAGCGGAAGATGGCCTCAGCCGGGGAGCCGGGGTTCTCCATCAGCTTCTGCACCTCCTTGAGCTTCTGGGCGGGGGAGAGGTCGTCAGACAGGCTGATGCCGGCGGCGGGGGCCAGCTTGATCACCGCGTCCTGGGAGAAGTACTTGACGCCGCAGCCGATGTCGCCGGACCACTCGTCGGCCATGGCGGCGGGGTTTACGTCCACGGGGGCGAAGGCCAGCTCGTTGAGCCAGCCGGTGATGTTGCCGTTTCCGTCCACATAGCCCACAGCCTCGCTGGTACCCATGGCGATGCCCAGGATGTTGTTCTCCTCCAGGCTCATGGCCCCGGCCAGGGCGGACACGTCGCCGTCGTTGGCCACCACGTAGGGCACGTCGCCGAAGGTGTCCCGGATGGCGCGGATGTAGATGTCCTTCACCTTGGCGTCAAACAGGTCCTTGGGCACCTTGAGGAACAGGGAGGCCACCATGGTGCGGTTTTCAATATAGATGCCGGCGGAGGACACGCCCACCGCGTCCACCCGGGGCATGTGCTCAGCGGCGGACTTGAGGGCGGAGACGATGCCCTCGTAGTGGTAATCCGGGTCCTCGGTGGTCTTGGGGTACCACACCACCTCCTCGGAAAACACCGGCTCCCCGTCGATGACGGCGGACACCTTCCGGTCGCTCCCGCCGGCGTCAAAGCCGATGCGGCAGCCGCCCAGGTGGCGGCCCACGGCCTGGGGGTTGCTCTTTTCGGCGGGCACGGCGTCGCAGGACACCACCTCAAAGGGCTTCTCGTACACGTTGGACATGAACTCGGCGTCAAAGGCCCGGGCGCCGCCCACGCAGTAGGCGGCCTTCACGGCCTCATAGATGGCCTTGCTGCCGCTGATGTACACCTTAAAGCCGCCCATATACCACAGCATGGTCTTGATCAGCCGGTCAATATAATAGGTGTCAGCCTCGGCCATCTCCGGCGTGCCGTGGACAAAGGTCTTGTAGACCGCCACCTCGCCGCCGGAGCGCTCCACCGCGATGTCCAGGGGCTGCCTGGCGTCCTTCAGAAAGGCGGTGCAGAACTTGCCCAGGGGGAGAAAGCCGGGATCCAGCTCCGGCACATGCTTCACAGGTACGTCGATGCCCAGATGCTTCATGGTACACATCCTCCTTTTTTGTAGGAAACAGACAGAGTTCCTTCCTCTATAGGCTATCAGTTTTTTTGGATCTGTCAAGCATATTTTCAGAGTTTTGAAAATTATTTTCTGTTTTCTCTTGACGGGGCCCCATCAGGCGGGTATGATGGAGGCGAATGGGGGCTGCCCCCCAAATTTCGGAAAGGTGGGATTGAACGATGGAGCTGTCCGTCCGGCTGCAGTGCCATCAGAAGTGGATCAAGGAGGAGCTGGAGCGGAGCGTCCGCTTCTGGCTGAAAAACGGCATGGACCCGGTGCACGGCGGCGTCTACACCTGCCTGGACCGGGAGGGCAAGGTGTTCTCCACCGACAAGAGCGTCTGGATGCAGGGCCGCTGCGCCTGGACCTTCGCCTACCTGTGCCACGTGTACGGGGTGAAGGAGGAGTGGCTGGAGGCCAGCAAGAGCTGCCTGGACTTCATGGAGAAGTACTGCATCAACCGGGAGGCGGGCAACCGCAT
>CALWXU010000154.1 GCA_944385585.1 uncultured Flavonifractor sp. | reverse complement strand
AAGTCGGAGTGGGCCCCCGGCCCGAAGCCGATGTAGGGCCGGCCCATCCAGTATTTCAGGTTGTGACGGGACTGAAACCCGGCCCGGGCGAAGTTGGAGATCTCATACTGCCGGTATCCCGCCTCCGCCAGACGGTCCACCATCCACAGATACATATCGGCCTGGGCGTCGTCGTCCGGCAGCTTCTCCCCCCGCACCACCCGGTCGTCCAGGGGGGTGCCGGGCTCCACCTTCAGGCCGTAGCAGCTCAGGTGCTCCGGCTCCAGGGCCAGGACCTGCTCCAGCGAATCCCGCCAGCCGGCCATGTCCTGCCCGGGCAGGCCGTAGATCAGGTCCAGGCTGATGTTTTTCAGCTTGGCCGCCCGGGCCGCCTCCACCGCCCGCCTGGCCTGCTCGAAGGTGTGGGGCCGGTGGAGGCAGGACAGCTCGCAGTCGTGGGCGGACTGGACCCCCAGGGAGACGCGGTTTACCCCCGAGCGCCGGAGGAGCTGGAACGACTTGAGATCCACGCTGTCCGGGTTGCACTCCACAGTGATCTCCGCGTCCTTGGCCAGGTCGAAGCGCTTGGAGATGAGCCTGAGCAGCTCCCGCAGGCGCTTGGCCCCGTAAAAGCTGGGGGTGCCGCCGCCGAAGTACACCGTATCCACCTGATGCCCCCGGGTGAGGGGGGCCGTCTCCCGCATGTGGAGCAGCAGCGCCTTCTGGTAGTCGTCCATCCGGTTCTCCCGCCCCGCCAGGGAGTAGAAGTCGCAGTAGTCGCACTTGCTGCGGCAAAAGGGGATGTGGATGTAGAGTCCCAGTTTTTCCGCCATCGCGGACACCTCGTTTCCATGGCTTGGTTCTTAATCCTGTATTATAGCATAAAGGGCGCGGTTTGAAAAGCTGTGCGGCCCGTGGTATACTGGAAAAAACGCGGGAGAAGGGGGAATCTGTATGGCCGGAGAGGGGCCCCGGCGGCTGGAGCTGACGGTGACGGCGGAGATGGCCGGGGAGAAAATCGACACCCTGCTGCGGCGGGAGCTGCACCTGTCCGGCACGGTGATCCGACGGGTCAAGTGGCTGGAGGATGGCATCCTGCTGGACGGCGTCCGGGCCATCACCGGGCAGCGGGTGGGGGCGGGGCAGCGGCTCTCCGTCCGGGTGGCCGACCCCGACCACAAGGGGGTCATGATCCCCACCCCCGGCCCCCTGGACATCGTGTACGAGGACGGGGACCTGCTGGTGCTCAACAAGGCCCCCGGCGTGCCCGTCCACCCCGGGCCGGGCCACTATTCCGATACCCTTTGTAATTTTATCGCGTACTATTACAAAAATGCCGGGATCACCGCCGACGTACACCCCGTCCAGCGGCTGGACCGGGGCACCTCCGGCCTCATGGTGGTGGCCAAGCACCCCCACGCCCAGGAGCGGCTCAAGCGGCAGCTCCACACGCCGGCCTTCCGCCGGGTGTACCTGGCGGTGACCGACGGCGTGCCGGAGCCGCCGGAGGGCGTGGTGGACGCCCCCCTGGGCCGGGCGCCCGGCTCCCTGGTCGCCCGGCGGGTGGACCCGGACGGGCAGCGGGCCGTCACCCGCTACCGGGTGCTGCGCGCCGGACAGGGCCGCGCCCTGGTAGAGCTGGAGCTGGATACCGGCCGCACCCACCAGATCCGGGTACACATGGCCCACCTGGGCTGCCCCCTGACGGGGGACTTTCTCTACGGCACCGAGGACCCCGGCCTGATCTCCCGGCCCGCCCTCCACTCCGCCCGGCTCTCCCTGCTCCACCCCGTCACCGGGGCGCCCCTGTCGTGGGAGCAGCCCCTGCCGGCGGATATGGCGCGGCTGGTGTGATCCGCATGCAAAAGCGGCCTTCCCCCGCTCGGGAAGGCCGCTTTTTATACCCCCGTCAGATCAAACGGGGGGATGTATCCGCGCTCCGCCGCCTCCGGCTCCTGGGTGAAGCCCTCCAGGTCCAGGGCTGACATGTACTCCGCCGCGGCCCGGGCCTCCGACGGCCGCAGGCGGCGGTTCAGCTCGGGAAGCTCCGCCGCCCGCCCCCAGGGGAGGTACTGGCTCATGAGGGAGAACAGCACCTCCCCCGGCGCAAAGCGCTCCGCCACCCAGTCCATCACCCGCTTGGCCTCCGCCAGCTTCCCGGGCAGTATCAGGTGCCGGATCACCACCCCCCGCGTCAGCAGGCCCGCCTCGTCGTACGCGCAGGGGCCGGTCTGCCGGAACATCTCCAGAATGGCCGCCTGGGCCGCCGCCGGGTAGTCCGCCGCGGCGGAGTACTTCTCCGCGTACTCCGCCGTCACGTATTTCAGGTCAGGCAGGTAGATCTGCACCTTCCCCTCCAGGGCCCGCAGGGTCTCCACCCTGTCATAGCCGCCGGAGTTCCACACCACCGGCACGGGCAGGGGCTCGGCCAGGGCCTGGGCCACCGCATGGGCGTAGTGGGTGGGATTCACCAGGTCGATGTTGTGGGCCCCCTGGTCGATGAGCTCATAAAAAATCTCCCGCAGGCGGGGGACGCTCACCGGCCGCCCAAAATCCCGGTGGCTGATGGCCTCATTTTGGCAGAACACGCACCCCAGGGAACAGCCGGAGAAAAACACCGTCCCCGCGCCGCGCGTCCCGGAGATGGGCGGCTCCTCCCATAGATGCAGGGCCGCCCGGGCCACCACCGGCAGGGCGGGCATCCGGCACACGCCGTTCCCCGACCGCTCGGTGCGCAGGGCCCCGCAGGCGCGGGGGCAGAGGCTGCAGATCATTCCGCTTCGTTCCTTTCTTTTGGGGTTGTGCGGCCCTACGGACAGAAGGGCGGGCGGATACTATCCGCCCCTACATCCAGACCCCGCGGCGCTCCGTGCGGCCCATGAGCCAGTCCACGGAGACCCCGTAAAAATCCGCAATATGCCGCAGGTTGTCAAAGCCCGGCTTCTGTTCGCCTTTTTCAAAGCGGTGATATTGCCGCAGGGTCATCCCACACGCCTCGGCGGCAGCAGACTGGGTGACCCTCTTTTCTGTCCGGAGCAGCAAAAGTTTTTGACAAAAATCCATAAACACTCCTTGACTTTGACTAAAAAGTCCAAAACAGGAGGGCAGCCCCATGTCACCTGCCATTGAACAGCTCTACGACTACTTTGTGGGCCAGCCCCGCCCCGAGCGGCGGCCGGAGGAGCTGCAGGACAACCCCATGCTGGCCCACGGGCAGTACGCCTTCTCCGAGGGGCTCCGGCTGGGGTATCTGCCGGCGGTGGAGTGCCTGGGGCCGGAGCTGCTGGGGTCCTAGCCCTTGGGCCCCAGGTTGCCCTCCTTCCAGTGTTTGCGGCACAGGCCGATGTACCGGTCGTTGGCCCCCAGCACCACCTGCTCCCCCTCCTTGAGGACGCGGCCGCTCTCGTCAAAGCGGGCGTTGCACACCGCCTTTTTGCCGCACCAGCAGATGGTCTTGACCTCCTCAATGATGTCGGCGGTGGCCAGCAGCTCCGCCGAGCCGGGGAACAGGTCCCCCTTGAAGTCGGCCCGCAGGCCGTAGCAGATCACCGGGATGTTCCAGTCGTCCACCAGGTCGGTGAGGTAGCGCACCTCGTCCCGGGTGAGGAACTGCGCCTCGTCCACAATGATGCAGGCGTAGGGCTTGAGCTCCCGGGGTGTCATCTCCATCAGGTCGGAGAAGTAGATGCAGTCGTGGCTCAGACCCGCCCGGGA
>CALWXU010000153.1 GCA_944385585.1 uncultured Flavonifractor sp. | reverse complement strand
ACGCTGTCGTACACGGCGGAGGCCATCTGGCAGGCCAGGAACCGGCTCCAGATCAGCTTGTAGAGCTTGTACTGCTCGGCGGTGAGGGACTTCTTCACGTCCTCCGGCGTCAGGTTCACGTTGGAGGGCCGGATGGCCTCGTGGGCGTCCTGGGCGCCGGACTTGGTCTTGTACACCCTGGGCTTGCCGGGGTAGTAGTCCTCGCCGTACCGGGACAGGATGAAGTCCCGGGCGGCGGCGGTGGCCTCGTCGGACAGGCGGAGGGAGTCGGTACGCATATAGGTGATAAGACCCACGGTACCCTCGCCCTCAATGTCCACGCCTTCATAGAGCTGCTGGGCGATGGACATGGTGCGCCGGGGGGTCATGTTCAGCTTGCGGCTGGCCTCCTGCTGGAGGGTGGAGGTGATGAAGGGGGGCGCCGGGTTGCGCTGCTTGTCCTGGCGCTTCACGCCGGTGACGGCGAAGGGGGCGGTTTTTACCGCCTCCATGACGGCGTTGACCTCCGCCTCGCTGTTCAGCTCCACCTTCTTCTCCCGGCCGTAGAAGCTGGCCTTGAACTGCCCCAGGTTGGGGGCGATGCGGGAGAGATCCGCGTCCAGAGACCAGTACTCCTGGGGGACGAAGGCCTTGATCTCCGCCTCCCGCTCGCACACCAGCCGGGTTGCCACCGACTGCACCCGCCCGGCGGACAGGCCCCGGCGGATCTTCTTCCACAGCAGGGGGGAGATCTGATAGCCCACGATGCGGTCCAGCACACGCCGGGCCTGCTGGGCGTTGACCAGGTCCATGTCGATGGCGCGGGGGTGGGCGATGGAGTCGTTGACCACCTTCTTGGTGATCTCGTTGAAGGTCACCCGGTAGGTCTTGTCGTCGGGGATGTTCAGCATCTCCTTCAGGTGCCAGGAGATGGCCTCCCCCTCCCGGTCCGGGTCGGTGGCCAGAAAGACCTTGTCGCTCTTCTTGGCGGCCTTCTTCAGGTCGTCAATGACCTCCTCCTTCCCCTTGATGGGCTGGTAGTCCACGGCAAAGCCGTGGTCCACGTCCACGCCCAGCTTGCTCTTGGGCAGGTCGCGGACATGGCCCATGGAGGCCTTCACCTCATAGCCGGGGCCCAGGTATTTTCCGATGGTCTTGGCCTTCGCCGGGGATTCGACGATCACCAGATTCGATTTTGCCACAATTTGATGCTCCTTACCAATATAGTGAAGCGCCTCCGGGGCGCGGGAGAATCCTATTCCGTCTCGGGGAAGCGGACGGCGGCGGTGAAGCGCCGTCCGGGCAGCTCGGTGAGATAGCCCTGGGCCTGCAGCAGGGTGAGGGCGGTGTTCACCCGCCGGGCGGGGATTTCGCTGCGCCCCACGATCTCGTCGGCGGACAGGGCGCGGCCGGCCAGCAGGAAGAAGATCTCCCGCTGCTCGTCCCCCAGGGCGTCCAGCTCTGCCCGGGGGCGCAGGGGGAGCTCCCCCGCCTCCGGCTCCGCCCTGGGGGCGGGCTTTGGCCCCGGGGCGGCGGGGGACGCCGCCTCCACCGCCGACAGCCGGTCCCTCGTCTCCGCCTGGGAGAGGAGCGGGGCCTGCCGTACCTTATGGGGAAACCGCTGGGCGTATTCCACCAAAATGTCCTGGGCGGAGCGGATCAGCTTGGCCTCGCCCCGGGCGATCAGGCCGTTGGTGCCCGCGCTCAGGGGTGCGTCCACCGGGCCGGGGACGGCGAACACCTCCCGGTCCTGCTCCAGGGCCAGCCGGGCGGTGATCAGGGTGCCGCTGTGCTCGGCGGCCTCCACCGCAGCCACGCCCACCGACAGCCCGCTGAGTATCCGGTTGCGGATGGGGAAGCGCCACCCCTCCGGCGGGGTGCCAGGCGGATTTTCCGACAGGACGCAGCCAGCGGCCATCACGTCCTCATAGAGCTCCCGGTTCTGGGGCGGGTAGGGCACGTCCACGCCGCTGGCCAGCACCGACACCACCGTGCCCCCGCCCTGGAGCGCGCCCCGCAGGGAGGCCGCGTCGATCCCCTGGGCCAGGCCGGAGATCACCAGCGCCCCGGACCGGGCCAGCTCCAGGCCCAGCCGACCCGCCACGTTCACCCCGTAGGGGGTGCAGCTGCGGGAGCCCACCATGGCGATGGCCAGCTCCTGGTCAAAGCGGGGCAGCCGGCCCTTGACATAGAGCACCAGCGGGTGGTCGTGGAGCTGGAGCAGCCGCTCCGGGTAGTCCGCGTCCTGGCAGCTCACCGTCTGGATGCCCAGCCGGTCGCAGTCGGCCAGGATGCGCTCCGCCCCGTCCAGGGACTTGTCCGCCAGGGAGCGGCACAGCTTGTCTGGCAGCTCCAGCAGGCGGTACTCCGCCTCGTCGGCGAAGTAGGCCGCCTCCGCCGTGCCGAAGCGGCGGAGCAGGGCCACCGCCGTCTCGGGGCGCAGCCCCTCCCGGGTGGACAACCAGAGCAGATAGGGCAGCTTCGCCATGGTTCTGCCTCCTTCCGTCATTTGGGCGGGATCAGCGCCAGCCCTCCCACAGCACCACGGCGGCCGCCGCCGCGGCGTTGAGGGACTCGCACCGGTCCCGC
This sequence comes from uncultured Flavonifractor sp., assembly GCA_944385585.1. Classification (GTDB taxonomy): domain Bacteria; phylum Bacillota; class Clostridia; order Oscillospirales; family Oscillospiraceae; genus Flavonifractor. The sequence goes on along the minus strand of CALWXU010000153.1, from coordinate 1,138 downwards.
ATGGGGATTTTCAGCGTTTTTTCACAGGCATCCAGCACCGCCTGGGACACCCCCCGGCCCTCGCTGCCGATCACCACGGCGGCCCGGTCCAGGGGGATCTCCCGGATATCCGCCGTATCGTCCCGGAGGGCGGCGGCGTAGAGGGGGACACCCGCCCCCCGCAGCAGGGCGGACAGCCCGCCCAGCTCCGCCTCCCACACCGGCAGGCGGAAGCAGGCCCCCATGGTGGCGCGCACCGTCTTGGGGGCAAAGGGCTCGGCGCAGCCGGGCAGGAGGAGCAGCCCCGCCGCCCCAAAGGCGTCGGCGGTGCGCCAGATGGTGCCCACATTGCCCGGGTCCTGCACCCCGTCCAGCACCAGGTAGCGGCCGGGGGGCAGCTCCCTTGGCGGCGTCAGCGCCGGGGCGCGGCACAGGGCCAGCATGCCCTGGGGCGTCTCCACCGTGGAGATATACGCCAGCAACTCCGCCGGCAGCTCCACCACCTGGACATCCGGAGGCAGCCCCTCCGGCGGGGCCGCGCCCTCGGCCACCGCCAGCAGCTCCACCTCCGCGCCCCAGCGCAGGGCCTCCCCCACCAGCTTGCCCCCCTCGCAGAGGAACGCCCCCTCCGCCCGGCGGGCCCTCTTGTCCGTGCCCAGCCGCCGCAGGCGGGCCACCAGGGGGTTGCGGCGGCTGGTAATGCGCTCCGCCCTCACAGATCCTGCAGGCGGTTGACATCCTCGGTGCGGCCCAGGGCCACCACCGCGTCCCCGCTCTCCAGCTGGAAAGAGGCGCCGGGGGCCACGATGAGCTCCCCCTCCTCCCCCCGCCGCACGGCGATGATCGTCACCCTGTGCCGGGCCCGCACGTCCAGCTCCTGGATGGTCCTGCCGTACCACTCCCTGGGGACCTTGGTCTCCACAATGCCGAAGTCCTCACTGAGCTCGATGAAGTTGAGCACGTTGGTGCTGGACAGGCCCTGGGCCAGCTTGACCCCCACGTCGTACTCGGGGAAGATCACCCGGTCGGCGCCGATCTTCTCCAGGATCTTCTGGTGGACGTCGCTCTGGGCCTTGCAGATGACCCGCTTGACCCCCAGCTCCTTCAGGTTCAGGGTGATGAGGGCGGAGGTGCCCACGTCCTCCCCCACCGCCACCAC
>CALWXU010000152.1 GCA_944385585.1 uncultured Flavonifractor sp. | reverse complement strand
TGACGGACGGCTTCCACGTGCTGGAGCTGGTGAAGAACGTGCCCCTGCTCCCGGGAGACCCGGAGGGGGAGGACGTGCTGGCCTCGGAGCTGGGGGGACCGCTGCCCGCCTGGGCGGACACCCCGGAGGTCCGCCAGGCGTTCCGCACCTGTGTGGAGGCCCTGGGGCTCCGTTACCAGGTGGAGGAAAAGATCCTGGCTCCCATCCCCGCCAACAAGAAGCAGCGCCGCAAAAAGCTGGCGGGCAAATACCTCTGGCCAGACGTTCCCGGCGATCCTGCCTCCGCCCTGCGATGGGTGTACATCGCCGGCAAGGGCTGGCTGGCACACTCGGCGCTCAAGGAATCTGCCGCCGTCCTGCCCCTGGTGCTCAAGGTGCGGGCGGACGGCATCACGGACAAAGGCGACTACGCCTGGTTCGAGGGCCTGACCGAGAGCGGCCGCTATTATCTGCGTGAGCTGGAAAATGAGGGCTATATCCCAGACTCCGAGCTGCGCAGCGTCTACACCAAGGCGGGCGAGACCACCCTGGTTGAGTGGGAGAACACCCCCATCACCGGGCAGATCCAGGTGACCAAGACCTCGGCGGACTACAACAGCGTCAACGGCTGGCCCGCCGGGACGCCCATCCCCAACACCGAGTTCGAGATCTACAACGCCAGAACGGGCCGCCTGGTGGACACCATCCGGACCGGGAAGAACGGCGTCGCCTCCTCCCGGCCTCTGCCTTTGGGCCGGTACAAAATCGTGGAGTCCAGAGCGGCGGATTTTTACGGCTTGGATCAGACCCCCGTCGAAGTGGAGATCGAGTACGCCGGCCAGATCGTCAAGGCGGCCATGACCAACAAGAGCCTCTATACCAACGTCTCCATCAAGAAGACCGGCTATGTGGAGGTCATGCCCGGCCAGCAGATCCGCTATACACTCAGCGGCATCGGCAATAACTCCACTACCAGCCTCACCTCCTTCTACTGGAGGGACGCCTTGCCCTCCCAGTCGGTGCGGCTGGATAAGATCGTCACCGGCACCTACAACGTACCGGGAAATTACAAGGTGGTCTACAAGACCAACTTGGATGCCAGTTACCGCACCATGTACGACAACCTGTCCACCCAGCAGAACTATGTGCTGGACGCCTCGCCCGCCGCCTTTGGGCTGACCTCCGGCGAGTATGTCACCGAGTTCATGGTGGTGTTCGGCGTGGTGCCCGCCAACTTCCGGCAGGTGGAGCCGGCCCAGGTCCACGGCACCGTCTACGCCTGGCTCACCGGCGGCGCTCAGTTCGTCAACCAGGCAGACGCAGGAGGGGTGTATAACGGCCAGTGGATCATGGCCGCCTCCCGCTGGGTGACCAAGGTCTACAAGCCCGCCGAGCCCCTGCCTCGCACCGGATATTGATCCAGACCAACCATCGTCAGGAGGGCCGCCCGATCCGGGCGGCCCTCCCAGTTATGGAGGTGTATCACATGACCCTGAAGAAAAAATGTGTCCGGGTTTTGCTCCTGGCCCTGATCGTGGCCGTCCTGTGTGTGGTCCCGGCCTTCGCGTCCTCCTCCGCCGGCAACGTGGCGGACGCTGTGGAGCAGACCTGGACAGACGCCGCCGGCCAGATCAAGGATGTGGTCAACACGGTAGTCTTTCCCGCCCTGACCATGATCCTGGGAGTGGCGTTCTTCGTCAAGGTGGCTATGACGTATTTTGAGTACCGCAGGCACGGCCAGTTCGAGTGGACGGGGGCAGCTATCCTATTCGTCTGCCTGATCTTCGTGCTGCTGGCCCCCAACTACATCTGGAACATCGTGGGCGTGTAGGGCGGTGATACGGCGTGTTTATCTGGGATTTTGTGGCCAACCCGGTGATGGACGCCCTTATGGACTGGTGTTATAGCCAGATCATAGGCTTCCTGGGCGCCTTCTTTGCCCAGATGGGAAACATGGGGGTGGAGCTGTTCGACCTTTCCTGGGTGCGGTCGGTGGTGCGCTTCTTCTCCCAACTGGGCTGGGCCCTGTTTGCCGTCAGCGTGGTGGTGTCCGCCTTTGAGTGCGGCATTGAATATGCCTCCGGCCGGGGAAACCTCCAGCAGCCCGCTCTCAACGCCATCAAGGGTTTCTTCGCCGTCAGCCTGTTTACCACCGTGCCCGTCCGGCTGTACGCCCTCTCCGTCTCCCTCCAGGGTACCTTTGCCATGGAAATCACAGGAGTGGGAAAGAGCATCGGGGAGCTGGGGAACGAGATCCTCACAGACCTGGAGGGGGCTGGCCTCATGGACGTGGCCGCCCAGGCCAAATGGGGCCTGGGCACCAACCCCATCATGCTCCTCTTTGCCATGATCCTTATGGCCTATGCGGTGATCAAGGTCTTCTTCTCCAACCTGAAGCGGGGCGGCATCCTGCTCATCCAGATCGCCGTGGGCTCCCTGTACATGTTCTCTATCCCCCGGGGCTACACAGACGGCTTCACCCAGTGGTGCAAGGGGGTCATCGGGCTGTGCCTGACGGCGTTTCTCCAGGCCACCATCCTGGTGGCGGGGCTCATGGTATTTAGCGAAAAGGCCCTCTTAGGGCTGGGCCTCATGCTGGCCGCCGGAGAGGTGCCCCGCATCGCCGGCGCCTTCGGCCTGGACACCACCACCCGGGCCAATATCATGAGCGCCGTCTACACCGCCCAGGCCGCCGTCAACACCACCCGCACTATCGTCCAGGCGGCAGCGCCGAAATAAGCGGTGTGGAGCTCATGCTAACGATGGATCATTGTGTGGAATTTATGATGAGGGTGGATCGTGGCAGCCCTCCGCTATCCCAGATGATCAGGGTGGCAGAAACAGGCCAGCTCGTGATCGTTCACAATGCCCGTTGCCTGCAGATAGGAATAGATGATTGTGGAGCCTACAAACTTCATCCCCCGGCGTTTCAGGTCCCGAGAGATCCGGTCAGATAAGTCGGTGGTGGTGTGGAAAACATCGTCCCGGTTCACGATGGGCTGGCCATCGGAAAAGCCCCATAGGTAGCAGTCAAAAGAACCAAACTCCTTCTGGATGGCAAGGAACACCTTGGCGTTCTGAATAGCGGCCTGGATCTTGGCCCGGCTGCGCACGATGCCGGCGTCAGCCATCAAAGCATCCACCTTTTCCGACCCGTACCCGGCCACCACAGCCGGTTCAAAATCGTCAAATGCGGCACGGAAAGCCTCCCGCTTTTTCAAAATGGTCAGCCAAGATAGCCCAGCCTGAAACCCCTCCAGGATCAGCATCTCAAAGAGCTTTCGATCGCTATGCTCAGGACGTCCCCACTCCCGGTCATGGTAGGCGATATAGAGCTCTGATTTTGGATCAACCCAGCGGCAACGCGTCACATCTGCTGCCTCCTCTCAAAAAGTTACCTTAAATTATACCTGGTCCGCTGGCGGATGGCTATCAAAAGTTTTGCCAAAGGAATTGTTTATTCTGATCCCATTTGCACGAATACTTTGTTGCTTTCTGTGAATAGCTTTTCTGCAAGGCTTCCGATATATTTGCCTTGTCATCAGGAAAGGGGGATCATCGTGGCAGAAGAAAAAAGAAACCTTTGCGCCCAGATACCGCTCAGCCTGCATACCCGTGTCCGGCAGGAGCAGGAGGCGTCCGGGCAGACCCTGGGCCAGTACATGACATGGCTCATCCAGACATTTTATGAAAAACAGGAGGACAAGAACATGAACACAGACAAGAGAACGGTGGCATTCCAGGTACCCGGTGAGCTGTTCGAGAAGTTCAAGGACTACCTGCAGGAGAGGGGCA
>CALWXU010000151.1 GCA_944385585.1 uncultured Flavonifractor sp. | reverse complement strand
AGCGGCCACTACAGCCGCAACCTCACCACCACTTCCGGGGATGTTACCCTGAAGGTGCCCAAGCTCAAGGGGATCTCCTTTGAGACCGCCATCATTGAGCGGTATCGCCGCCGGGAGAGCAGTGTGGAGGAAGCTCTTATTGAGATGTACCTGGCAGGCGTATCCGTCCGGCGCGTGGAGGACATCACAGAAGCGCTTTGGGGCAGCAAGGTGTCTCCGGCCACCATCAGCGAGCTGAACAAGAAAGCGTATGTTCACATCGAAGACTGGCGGAACCGCCCTCTGCAAGGTGGACGATATTCGTATGATTAACTCATAATAGGAACCCTGCAATATCAAGGCTTTGCGGGCCTGAGAAAAATAAAAAGACCTATCACATTACGCAAAACGCCGTCCGGGAAGGCAGCCGGGCGGTGTTTTTGCGCGGCGGGAGAGGCCGGAGGAGGTGAAAATCAGAAAAAACAGGTATAAAATTTTCGGGCAAAAATTTGTGCAACACTCCAAAAATCAAAAAAGTTAGGAGGAATTGAATGGCAGAGGAAAAAGTGAACAGCGGCGCGGAGGAAGTCAACGCCGCCGAGCCCGAGGTCACGGAACAGGCCGCCGTGGGAACCCCGCCCGAGGCCGCTGCCCCGGAGCCGGAAGTGACGGAACCGGCGGAGCCCGCTGTGGCTGAACCGGAACCGGAGGCCCCTGGCGAGGCTCCAGCGCCCCAGGTGGACGACCCGGAGCCGGAGCAGCCGGACGTGGCGGAGGCCGTGGCAGAAGATGCCCCGCCCCAGGCGACCCTGTTCGATGCGGATGCCCCCGCTGCAGAGCAGCCGGAGCCCCCCGCCCCCGGTGGGGATGGCGAGGTAGTAGTGGACTTTGAAAAAATCAGTGAGCTTATCGCCGCCCGGAACAAGGCGGCGCGGGAGGCCATCGAACAGGAGGCGGCTGCTGCCGCTCAGCCGGACACGCCGGACAAGGGCGGGGATGAACCGGCCCAGGAGGAGGCTGCCCCTAAACGCCGGGGCCGCAAGCCCAAGGCGGAACGGGCGGAACAGGAGGGGCCGGACGCCAAGCCCCGCCGTGGCCGTAAACCCAGGGAGACCGCCCCGGACAAGGACGCCCCGGAGGGCAAGCCCAGGGACAAAGTGTCCCGAGGCAAGCGGGGCAAGGCCGCCCAGGAGCAGGCCGCCCCCGGCGGCGGCGCTGCCGGGGGCGCCCCCACCGTTTCGGAGGGCACGTCCGCCCCTGGCGCGGAGCAGCCCCCGGCTCCCGCTGCGGAGGAGGCCACCGCGCCGCCCCGCCCGGTGGAACATCAGAAGGTGGTCTATCTCAAAATCTCTGAGATGCACCCGTTCCACACCTTCCGCCCCCACCCATTCCAGGTGCGGGACGATGCGAAGATGCAGGAAACGGTAGCGTCCATCAAGCAAAACGGCGTCATGGTGCCCGGCCTGGCCCGCCCGGAGAAGGACGGAAACGGTTATGAGATCGTGGCGGGCCACCGCCGCTGCCGGGCCAGTGAGCTGGCTGGGCTGGAGGAGATGCCCTTTATCGTCCGGGATATGACAGACCATGAGGCTGTTGAGGCCATGAAGGACAGCAACAAGCAGCGGGACGGTATGCTCCCTATGGAAATGGCCCGGCTGCTGGATCTGGAGATGGAGGACATCAAGCACCAGGGCGTGGCCTTGAAGAATGTCGCTGAGGGCGACATCGGGAAACGCTCGGCGGAGATCGTGGGCGAGGCCCACGGCATGAACTACAAAAAGGTCATGCGGTATATCCGGCTCAACTCCCTTGTGCCGGAGCTCCAGGATATGGTGGACGGGACGGCGGTGAACGCCAACGGGGAGCCCATTAAAAAGCTGGGATTCATCCCCGCCGTGGAGCTGTCCTTTATCCGCCCCAAAAACCAGCAGCTCATCGCCGTGTCCATCGAGGGGGAGCAGGCGTCCCCCTCTGTCGCCCAGGCGAAAAAGCTCCGGGAGCTGGATCAGGCGAATAAGCTCACCGGGGACCTTATCGACGCGATTTTAAGTGAAGAAAAGAAGGAGGTCGGTCAAGTGATCATCAGCACAGAGGAATTGAGCAGGTATTTCGGCCAGGAGGTCACGCCCCGGCAGATGAAGGAGCAGATCATCGCCCTGCTGGACGAATGGAAGGAAAAGCAGCCGCCGGAGAAAAAGGCGGAGCTGGAGAAGTAAGCCCTTGAGACACTTTGTCCCAAGGGCTTTTTCCATTTCTATCAAAAATTTTGGAGGTGCAACTTGAAAAACCATCACCATATCCCCCGGAGGCTCTCGGCCCTGCTGCTTGTGCTGGCCGTCATGCTCTCCCTTGTCCCCACGGCCTTCGCAGGCCAGCAGGACAGCTACCACGACCCGGCGGAACACTGGAAGGAGGCCAACAACCGCACCAACGAGCTGGACGCCAACGCCGTCGTGACCATTGAGACCTTCACCTGCGGCGAGTGCGGCAAGGCCACATCCTTTGAGGTTCTGCGCACCCCGGAATACACCCGGGACGGCCAGACCGCCATGAGCCGGAACGTGCGGTATTCAGACGGCACGCTCATCGGCGGCGAGGGCACAGGCGCGATCCTGGACGGCGTGCCGGGGCAGGACGCCTATTATACGGCCTATCACTGGACAAAGGCCGTCTGCCAGACCTGCGGCGGTATCAATACCAACATGGGCAAGACCGACTACTGCTATCTCCGCAACGTCTACTGGCTGTACGATTGCGCCAACAACTTCTTTGAGGAGCTGCCGGAGACGCAGAGCATCGAGCAGGTGGACGATACCTACCACTGCGTCACCACCACCAGCGGCGAGTATTGCGGATTCTGCTACGGCACCTTTAAGGAGACGTCCTCCACCCTGGAGCGCCACCGCATGGAGACGGCCATCCGCCCGGAGCTGGCCCATGACCGCTTTGTGGAGATGGACGCCTGCGCCGATTGCGGCTACTCCGAAACCGCCTACACCGCCGCAAAGAGCGTGGTGGCGGACTACTTCGGCGTGGTAGACGGCCAGCCCCACACCGTCACCGTGTCCGACCTCTCCGACGCGGGCGTTACCACCGCCATCCGCTACGGCACTGAGGCTGGGGCCTGCACCCTGACCTCCGCCCCCAACTACACGGAGGCCGGGGACTATCCCGTGTACTATGAGATCACCTACACATTCAAGAATACAAATATGGTGGAGGACGGCGTGGCTTTCGTCCACCTGCGGGACGAGGCCACCACCGAGGACGGCTCCTGCGCCTGCGGCTGCGGCAACCCGGATTGCGGCTGCCATGACCCGGACTGTGACGGGTGCTGCTGCGGCGATACCGGCTGCGGGGACAAGCATAACTGGGTGCTGCTGGACAGCAAAGATGCCACCTGCCTGACCTTGGGTTATGACCGCTATCTTTGTGTGGAGTGCGGCCAGATCGAGAAGCGGGACTACGAGGCGGCCCTGGGCCACGCTTTCCAGACCACCGTCATCCGGGAGGCTACCTGCGAGGTGGACGGCAAGGCCCTGGAGCTGTGCGCCCGGTGCGGCCTGATGCGGGAGAGCGCCACCCCCAAGGGAGAGCATGAATACAAGACCTATTCCGTGGCGGCCACCTGCACCAGCCCCGGCTACACAGTGCGCGAGTGCGCCGTCTGCGGCGACAGGCACATTGAGGACATCACGGCGGCTCTGGCCCACAACTACAAGGCCAAGACCACCCCGGCCACCTGTGAGGGCGGCGGCAAGACCATCCATCTCTGCGATGGCTGCGGCTCCAGCTTTATCA
>CALWXU010000150.1 GCA_944385585.1 uncultured Flavonifractor sp. | reverse complement strand
GTCATCGGCCACCGGAAGGGCCGCTCCCTGGAGCAGAACCTGGCCTTCCACTTCGGCATGCCCTCCCCCGAGGGCTATCGGAAGGCCCAGCGCATCATGCTCCAGGCGGAGAAGTTCCGCCGGCCCATCATCACCTTCATCGACACGCCCGGCGCCTACCCCGGCCTGGAGGCCGAGGCCAGAGGCCAGGCGGACGCCATTGCCCGTACCCTGGCCCTGTCCAGCAGCCTCACCGTCCCGGTGGTCTGCGTGGTCACCGGCGAGGGGGGCAGCGGCGGCGCCCTGGCCCTGGGCGTGGGCAACCGGGTGCTCATGCTGGAAAACGCGGTGTACTCCGTCCTCTCCCCCGAGGGCTTCGCCGCCATCCTGTGGAAGGATGCCTCCCGCAGCGACGAGGCCTGCGAGGTGATGAAGCTCACCGCCGCCGACCTGCTGGAGCTGGAGGTCATCGACAAGGTGATCCCCGAGCCCGCGGGCGGGGCCCACACCGATCCCGACACCCTCTATAAGACCCTGGACGCCGTTCTGGCGCGGGAGCTGACGGCTCTGAGCAGGTTCAGCGGCGCGGCCCTGGCCGCCGGGCGGTATAAAAAGTTCCGGGCCATGGGCGCCAAGGCCCTGAGAAAGGAGCGCACATGAACGGAATCAAGCTGTTGAGCACCGGCTCCGCCGTGCCGGCCAAGGTGGTCACCAACGACGACCTTGCAAAAATCGTGGACACCAATGACGAGTGGATCTCCACCCGCACCGGCATCCGCTCCCGCCGCTACTGCGGCGAGGGGGAGAGCCACACCGCCCTCTGCCTGGCCGCAGCCAGGCAGGCCCTGGCCCGCTCCGGCGTGAAGCCGTCTGAGCTGGGCGTGTGCGTGGTGGCCACCTTCACCCAGGACTTCCTCACCCCCGCCGCCGCCTGCCTGCTCCAGCGGGAGCTGGGCCTGCTGGAGGACACGGTGTGCTTTGATCTGAACGCCGCCTGCTCCGGCTTCGTCTACGCCCTCCACACCGCCCAGTGCCTGCTGGCCGCCGCGCCGCGGAAATACGGACTGGTGCTGGGAGCTGAGGTACTCAGCCGGGTCACTGACTTCGACGACCGGAGCACCTGTGTGCTCTTTGGCGACGGGGCCGGCGCCGCCGTGGTGGAGTGGCGGGCCGACTACCCCTCCCTCCACGCCGTGCTGGGCTGCCGGGGCAACGACGAATGCCTGTACGCCCCCGGCGTCAACACCAGCCGTCCCGCCCATATCCATATGGATGGGCAGCCGGTGTTCCGCTTCGCCGTGGAGGCCGTGCCCCGCTGCGCCAAAGAGGTGCTGTCTAAAGCCGGCCTGGGGCTGGAGGACGTGGACCGCTTCGTATTCCACCAGGCCAACCAGCGTATCATCGACTTTGCCATCAAAAAGCTGGGGGTAGATCCGGACAAGTGTACCGGCAACATCGCGCGCACCGGCAATACCTCTGCCGCCAGCGTCCCCCTGCTGCTGGACGAGCTGGTCACCGCCGGGGCGCTCCGCTCCGGGCAGAAGGCCCTGTGCGTGGGCTTCGGCGGCGGCCTGACCTGGGCGGGGGCGCTGCTGGAGCTGGCGTAGCTTCCGGACGCGGCAGAGCCCACTGCGGCGGCCGTCTGCGGCCGCCCTACGCACAACATCCCCCATCGATTTTCGTAGGGCCGCCATACACGGCGGCCGTAGGAGCAAGGAGCATTGACAGCATGAAATTAAACGAGCTTCTGGGGATTGAGTTCCCCATCATCCAGGGCGGCATGGCCAACATCGCCACCGGCAGGTTCGCCGCCGCCGTGTCCAATGCCGGCGCCCTGGGCCTGGTGGCCTCCGGCGGGCTGGACGCCGACGGCCTGCGGGCCCAGATCCGGGACGCCAAGGCCGCCACCGATAAGCCCTTCGGCGTCAACCTGATGCTGATGAACCCCCACATCGACGAGCTGGCCCGTGTGGTGGTGGAGGAGGGCGTGCAGGTGGTCACCACCGGCGCCGGCAACCCGGGCAAGTACGTCCCCGCCTGGAAGGAGGCGGGCATCAAGGTGTTCCCCGTGGTGGCCGCCCCCGTGCTGGCCAAGCGGCTGGAGCGCTACGGCATTGACGGCGTGATCGCCGAGGGAACGGAGAGCGGCGGCCACGTGGGCGAGATGACCACCATGGCCCTGGTGCCCCAGGTGGCGGACGCGGTGAGCGTCCCCGTCATCGCCGCCGGCGGCATCGCCGACGGCCGGCAGCTGTGCGCCGCCTTTGCCCTGGGGGCCTGCGGCGTGCAGGTGGGCACCGTCCTGCTGGCCAGTGAGGAGTGCCCCATCCACGACAACTACAAGCAGACCGTCCTCAAGGCGGGGGCCAACGACACCGTGGTCACCGGCCGCTCCGGCGGCGCCCCCGTCCGGGTGCTCAAGAACAAGATGGCCCGGGAGTACCTGCGCATGGAGAAGCAGAACCTGCCCCTGGAGGAGATGGAAAAGCTGACCCTGGGCTCCCTCCGCCGGGCGGTGTTCGACGGCGACGTGGATAACGGCAGCTTCATGGCCGGACAGGTGGCCGGCATGGTCCGCGAGATCAGGCCCCTGCGGCAGATCTTTGAGGAGCTGATGGCCGGCTGCGAGCAGGTGCGGAAGGAGCTGAGTGAATGAGCCTGGCATTCCTGTACGCCGGTCAGGGCACCCAGCACCCCGGCATGGGGGCCGACCTCTACGAGGCCTATCCCGCCTTCCGGGCCGTGGTGGACGGCACCGACGCGGGCTTTGACCTGAAAACCACCATGTTCTCCGACCCCGACGGGGTTCTGAACCAGACCGAGTACACCCAGCCCTGCATGGTGGCCTTCGCCGCCGGCATGACCGCCGTCCTGGCGGAAAAGGGCATCACCCCGGCCTACGCCGCCGGCCTGTCCCTGGGCGAGTACTCCGCCCTCCAGTGCGCCGGGGTGTTCACGCCGGCGCAGGCCGTCTCCCTGGCCGCCTTCCGCGGCCAGGCCATGGCCAGGGCCGCCGCCGGCCGCCCCTGCGGCATGACCGCCGTGCTGGGCCTGGACCGGGAGAAGCTGCAGGAGGCCTGTCAGAGGGCCTCCGACGCGGGGGTGGTGGAGATCGCCAACTACAACTGCCCCGGCCAGCTGGTCATCGGCGGCGAGCAGGCGGCGGTGGACAAGGCCGCGGCCCTGGCCAAGGAGCTGGGCGCCAAGCGGTGCATGCCCCTGAAGGTCAGCGGGCCCTTCCACACCTCCCTCCTCTCCCCCGCCGGCGACGCCCTGCGGGCGAAGTTCCAGGAGATCACCTTTGGCGAGATGCGTATCCCCGTGCTCTTCAACTGCCTGGGCCATGAGATGGGCCCCGACGACACCATCCCCGCCCTGCTGGAGAAGCAGGTACAGTCCTCCGTCTACATGGAGGACACCATCCGCCGCCTGGAGGCGCTGGGGGTGGATACCATCGCGGAGATCGGCCCGGGCAAAGCCCTCAGCGGCTTTGTGAAAAAGACCGCTCCCGCCATCAAGACCTACGCCGTGGAGACCTGCGCCGACGTGGACGCCCTCTCCGCCGCGCTGAAAGGATAACGCTATGAGCTTTACTGGAAAGACCGCCGTGGTCACCGGCGGCAGCCGGGGCATCGGCAAGGCCATCTGCCTGGAGCTGGCCCGCCGGGGCGCCAATGTGGTGTTCTCCTACGCGGGCAACACCGCCGCCGCGGAGGAGACCTTGAAGGAGCTGGAGGCCCTGGGCGTGCAGGCCCGGGCCGTCCAGGGCAGCGTGGCCGACCCCGCCGCCGTCAAGGCCCT
>CALWXU010000149.1 GCA_944385585.1 uncultured Flavonifractor sp. | reverse complement strand
CGTGGCCGACCCGCCGGTGATGATCCTGGACGAGGCCACCTCCTCCATCGACACCCGCACCGAGGCCCTCATCGAAAGGGGTATGGACGCCCTGATGGAGGGGCGCACCGTCTTTGTCATCGCCCACCGCCTGTCCACCGTGCGCAACTCCAACTGCATCGTGGTCATCGAGCACGGGGAGATCCAGGAAAAGGGCGACCACCACCAGCTGCTGGAGCAGAAGGGACGGTACTACCAGCTGTATACCGGGCAGTTCCAGCTGTCCTGATTGCGCCTAGCTCCGGCCTGCCGCCCCTGGAAAAGTTCCTTTTTCAGGGGCGGTCCCGCGTTTTCCTCCCCCTTGACCTTGTCTTTGGGAGCCGTTATACTTAATTTATCCGTCCGGGAGCAGTCCTATTGAGCTCCCGAAGGAAGAAAGCGTGCTGTCCTCCCCACAGGGACAGCCAAGAGGAGATCATATGGAGTACAGACAGATTCCCGGCATTTCTCGAATCCCGCTGAGCGAGCAGGTGTACAATGTTTTGATGGATTCCATCGTCAACGGCTCTCTGGAGGCGGGGACTGAGCTGCGGGAACAGCACATCGCCAAACAGATGGGTGTCAGCGCCACCCCAGTGCGTGAGGCCTTCAAGCGCCTGGCCAGCGACGGTCTGATTGAGATTGTCCCCTATCGGGGGGCGGTAGTCAAAACGCTGGACCCCCAAGAGATCAAGGAGGCCTATGCCTGCCGGGAGGCACTGGAGCACCTGGTGGTAAAAGAAGCGATGGAGCGAATCTCTCCGGCAGACATTCAACAGCTCCATCAACTGGTAGAGGGATTCCGGCTGGCCAAAGGAGTGGAGGACATCTCAGCCTCCAGTCAGGCCTTTGACGACTATCTGTATCGCCTGACCGGCAACCGAACCCTCCAAAATCTGCTGGCCATGCTGAAAGGGGTCATCAGCCGGGACCGCAAGTACTCTGCCGGCAGTCCGGAGCGGCAGAAGGCCATCTATCAGGAGCATTTAGCCATTGTGGAGGCCCTGGAGCGCCGGGACCTGGAGGGGGCCCGCCAGGCCGTCTCCCGCCACATCCATAACGGACAGAAATACATCGAAGAAAAAAGATGAAATTGAGGAATCCCCATTGACATTTTATGTTCTGTCTATTATTCTATAGAATATAAAATATGGAGTGGGCGATTCTTTTCTTTTTACTTCATATTCTATAGAATATAATCTATAATCAAATCTATAATCAAAAGGAGGAGCAGACATGGAAAACATCTACATGTCCCGGGGGGCCAGCAAGGTGGTCAACACCTGCCTGAAGGTACAGCCCGGGGAGCAGATCCTGATCGTCACCGAGCTCTCCCGCTTGAGCATCGCTCAGGCCCTGGCCTCTGAGGTGTACCGGGTGGGGGCGGAGCCCGCCGTGTGCATCATGGAGCCCCGCAGCCAGGACAGCGAGGAGCCCCCCAAGGAAATCGCGGCCGCTATGCTGGCCAGTGATGGCTTTTTGTCCGTGGTGGGCAAGTCCATCACCCACACCAACGCGGTGAAATCCGCCATCGCAGCCGGTTCCCGCGGCCTGGTGCTCACCCACTTTACCGAGGAAATGATGGTCCACGGCGGCATCGAGGGGGACTTTGAAGCCCTGAAGCCCATCTGCATCGGCATGGCCCAGGCCATGGCCGGGTCGGAGAAGATCGTCCTCACCTCTCCCAGCGGCACCCACCTGGAGTACTCCGCCAAGGGGCGCCGGGGTAACAACCTGTACTGCATGGTGGAGAAGGGCCAGTTCTCCACGCTGCCCACGGTGGAGGCCAACGTCTCCCCCCTGGAGGGCACCGCCAACGGCGTTATCGTGGCCGACGGCAGCATCCCCTACATTGGCATCGGCGTGCTGGAGGAACCGGTCACCCTGAAGGTGGAGAACGGCCGGATCGTGGAGATCACCGGCGGCCGCCAGGCCAAGATGCTGGCCGACGACCTGGCCGCCAAGAACGATCCCAACGTGTACAATGTGGCCGAGCACGGAGTGGGCCTGAACCCCAAGTGCCATTTCTGCGGCTTCATGCTGGAGGACGAGGGCGTCTTCGGCTCCTGCCACATCGGCATCGGCACCAGCGTCAACCTGGGCGGCACCGTGAAGGCCTCCTGCCACTATGATGTCATCATGAAGGACGGGACCATCGTGGCCGACGGGCGCTGCCTGATGAAGGACGGCAAGGTTATGCTGTGACCCCCCTTTATCCGATCTATCAGAAGAGAAGTTGAGAAGGAGAACCGGATTTGGAACCATAACTATCACTTTATCAAATGAGGAGATGGGGATATGCTAGTCATCACCATGGATATGGTCAGAACCACAGGTTTTGCCATTATCGTTTTGCTGATCGGTACATTTGTCAGAAAAAGAGTTCGTTTTTTCACCCGCTACTGCATCCCGGCCCCTGTCATCGGCGGTCTGATCTTTTCCATTATTTCCACCGTCCTGCGCAGCGCCAACCTGGTGCAGTTCGATTTTGACACTACCTTACAGTCGTTCTTCCAGAACATGTACTTCTGTACCATCGGATTTGCCGCCAGCTTTAAGATGCTGAAGACCGGCGGTGCCAAGGTGGTCAAATTTTTGATCATCGCTGCGGTGTTCGCCTTCCTCCAGAACGTGCTGGCGGTGGGGCTGTCCAACACCGTGGGCATCGACCCGCTGCTGGCCCTGCTCACCGCCTCTCCCGCTCTCACCGGCGGCATGGGCACCTCCGCCGCGGTGGCACCCAGCGTAGAGGCCCTGGGCTATCCTGCCGCCACGACGGTGGCCGTCACCGCCGCCACCTTCGGCATCCTGTGCGGCTCCATCATGGGCGGCCCGGTGGCCACCCGGCTGATTGAGAAGCACGACCTGTTCACCAAATTTCAGAAGCGGGACACCAGCGGCGACGATGAGGTGGATCTGTCCATTCTGGAGGACAAGAAGAAGTTCCTGGACTCCAAAACCATCTGCACCGGCACCTTTGTCATCCTCCTGTGCATGGGCATCGGCGCCTACGTGACCAATGCCATCAACGACGGCGTGGGCACCTTTGTGGACGGCGTGTCCTTCCCCGCCTACCTGGGCGCCATGCTGATTGCCTGTATTTTCCGGAACGTCAGCGATAACTTCACCACCTTTGGCGAACTGCCCAAGGAGGAGATGGACGCTCTGGGCGACGCGGCTCGGAACGTGTTCCTGGGCATCGCACTGATGTCGCTGGAGTTGTGGGAACTGGTCAATCTGGCCATCCCCATGCTGATCATCCTGCTGCTCCAGGTGGCCCTGGCCTATGTCTTTGCCAACTTTATCTGCTTCCCGCTTATGGGCAAGGATTACGACGCGGCTATGATCTCCTGCGGCCTCATCGGCTTCGGTATGGGTTCTACCTCCAATGCCATCGCAAACATGGACGCTGTGTCCGCCAAGTATGCCTACAGCAAGACTCCTTACTTCGTGGTTCCTATCGTCGGCGCCCTGTTCATCGACTTTGTCAACATTTTCATTATCTTCGGCTTCATTGGTTTCCTGCAATAATAAAGAATCGTAACTCCGCATAAAAACGGGATAACCCGCCTCTGCGGAGCAGGGCTTTCTCCCTGCAAGCCTGACCAAGCAAATGAGGGCCCCGGCGCACTGCGCCGGGGCCCTCGCCGTATTGTTCAGCACTAGCACTGCTCCACACAGCGTCCGCCTCCGCAGATACCGCCGGGCCTGTCAAAGAACCGCCGATGCGCAGCGAAGCTTCGCAAAAAGTTCTTTTGCACCGCGTTTTTCCGCTGCGCGTCGCAACGTGGAAGGAAAACCTGACGTTTTCCTTTCACACTATTCTTCCCTCCGAAACCTGAAAGGCCCTGCAGAGGCGAAACGAAGTTTCGCAGAAAGTTCTT
>CALWXU010000148.1 GCA_944385585.1 uncultured Flavonifractor sp. | reverse complement strand
TGCTACACCAACCACATGAAGGCCGACCAGAACGACATCGAGGATCTGGCCGTCCTGCTCACCGCCGCCGGGTGCAACTACTTCATGGGCATCCCCCACGGCGACGACGTGATGCTCAACTACCAGACCACCGGCTTCCACGAGACCGCCGCCCTGCGGGAGCTCTTCGGCCTCACCGCCATCCCGCCCTTCCAGGCGTGGCTGGAGAAGATGGGCTTTGTGGAGAACGGGAGGCTGACCGAGCTGGCGGGGGACGCCTCCGTCCTGCTGGAATAGCGGGGACGCGCGCCGGGTCGTCGTGCGCCACGTAGAGCAAGGCGCCGCCCACCCGTATTTCCTGCCGGGCTGCGGCCCGGGGCCCCGGGCGAAGCCCAGCGTCAGCGGGTTCGCCGGGGAGAGGACGAGCAACAGAATGAATGAGCCCTGCCGCTTGCGGCGGGGCGAAGAATATGGAGTTTGTGAGGACGATATGAACGAACAAGAGCTGCGCACCCTGGTGGAGCGCATGGTGCTGGAGCTGGCGGGCCAGCCGGCCGGTGCGGCCGGCGGAACCCCTGCAAAAGCCGCCCCTTCAAGGGCGGAGATTGACCCAACCGGCTGCCTGGAGGACATCACGGAGACCGACCTGCGGCGGCAGTACCTGGTGGAGCACCCCAGGAACGGCCCCGCCTTCCTGGATCTGAAGCTGCGCACCCCGGCCAGGCTGGGCCTGGGGCGGGCGGGGGCCAGGTATAAGACGGTCTCCATGCTGCGGATGCGGGCCGACCACGCGGCGGCCCAGGACTCGGTGTTCTCCCACGTGGACGCCGCCTTTGTGGAGAAACACGGCTTTGTCCCCGTCCAGACCCTGTGCCAGAGCAAGGACGAGTACCTGACCCGGCCGGACAAGGGCCGCCGGTTCGACGATGCCAACCAGGCCATCATCCAAAAGACCCTGGGGCAGAGCCCCCGGGTGGCGCTGGTGGTGGGGGACGGCCTGTCCTCCGCGGCCATCGAGGCCAACGCCGCCGACTGCCTCCAGGCCATCCAGGCCGGCCTGAAAACCTACGGCCTGGAGAGCGGGCCGGTGCTGTTTGTGAAATACTGCCGGGTGGGGGCCTCCGACCACATCGGGGAGCTCACCGGGGCGGAGGTGGTGTGTATGCTGGTGGGGGAGCGGCCCGGCCTGGTGACGGCGGAGTCCATGTCCGCCTACCTGACCTACAAGCCCCACATCGGCATACCCGAATCCAAGCGCACCGTGGTCTCCAACATCCACAGGCAGGGCACCACCGCCGTGGAGGCGGGCGCGCACATTGCGGAGCTGATCAAGACCATGCTGGAGAAGAAGGCCAGCGGCATTGATCTGCGGTGAGTGATGTGCGCCCGCCTCCACGGGGCCCCGCACAGCGGGGCGCGCGCAAGCGCGGACAAGAGGTTTGCCCTCCGGGCAAACCCTTGATGCCGGGGCGGATTCAGTCCGCCCCGGCAGATAAAAAATGCCCCTGGGGCCCCGTGGGGCCTGCCGCACGGGGCGCGGCGGGCGCGCATATCGCGGAGCTGATCAAGACGATGCTGGAGAAGAAGGCCAGCGGCATTGACCTGCGATAAGGGCAGGCGGCCGCCATGTATGGCGGCCCTGCAAAGACCGACATTTTGGGCGTAGGGCCGGCATATATGCCGGCCGCCCCTCAACGAAGGAAGTGATTGTATGACCGGCGACCTCATTCCCGCCCAGGTACTGGCCACCCACACCATCGCCAACGTGAGCGAAACGCTGGCGGTCAAGCTGGGCCTGCCGCCCCAGTACCGCTCCATCGGCATCATCACCGCCGACAGCGACGACGTGACCTACTGCGCCCTGGACGAGGCCACCAAGGCCGCCGCCGTGGAGGTGGTGTACGGCCGCTCCCTGTATGCCGGGGCGGCCAACGCCTCCACCAAGCTGGCCGGCGAGGTGATCGGCATCCTGGCCGGGCCCAATCCGGCGGAGGTGCAGTCTGGCCTGCGGGCCTGCACCGAGTTTATGAACAGCGGGGTGGGCTTCCGCTCCGCCAACGAGGACGGCTCCATCATCTATTTTGCCCACACCGTCTCCCGCACAGGCACCTATCTGTCCAAGACGGCGGGGGTCCGGGAGGGGGAGGCCCTGGCCTACCTGATCGCCCCGCCCCTGGAGGCGGTGGTGGGGCTGGACGAGGCGCTGAAGGCCTCCGACGTGGAGCTGGCGGCCCTCTTTGAGCCCCCCAGCGAGACCAACTTCGGCGGCGGCCTGCTCACCGGCACCCAGTCCGCCTGCCACGCCGCCTGCGCCGCGTTTGCCGAGGCGGTGAAGGCGGTGGCGGCCCGGCCGAGAGAGATCTGACGAAGGGGCGGCGGGCGCAGGCGGCGTGCGAGCGGGAGCGAGCCGCGCCGACAGGCGCGTCAAGCGTTTTGGCGGAGCCAAAACCTTGCAATCGCCGGAATTCACTTCCGGCGATTGAAATGAAATCCGGGGCCCCCGCCCGGCGGAAGCCGGGTGGGGACGCCTGCGCCGCGTTTGCCGAGGCGATGAAGGCGGTGGCGGCCCGGCCCCGCGAAATCTGACGTGGGACGGGCGCGCATTGCGCGCCCGCAACCGAAGGAGGGAATACCATTTGGACAAGGATCTGCAATCCATTCAGGAGACCAGAGAGCTGCTCCAGCAGGCCAGAAAGGCCCAGGGGATCCTGGCGTGCATGAGCCAGGGGCAGCTGGACAAAATAACGGCGGCCATCTCGGCGGCCGCGGCGGAGCACGCCAGGAGGCTGGCCGACATGGCGGTGGAGGAGACGGGGTTTGGCAGAAAGGCGGACAAGGAGCTGAAAAACCGCTTTGCCGCCCTCACCCTCTACGAGGCCATCAAGGACGAAAAAACCCACGGGATTCTGGCGGAGAATCCCGAAAAGCGGGTCATCGACATCGGCGTGCCGGTGGGGATCGTGGCGGGGCTGGTGCCCTCCACCAACCCCACCTCCACGGTGATCTACAAGTCCATGATCTGCATGAAGGCGGGCAACCCCATCATCTTCTCCCCCCACCCCAGCGCGGTGAGCTGCATTTTGGAGACGGTGAACGTGGTGCGCCGGGCGGCGGAGAGCGCCGGGGCCCCGGCGGGGAGCATCTCCTGCATCACCACCCCCACCCTGGAGGCCACCAACACCCTCATGCGCCACGACCTGACCCGGCTGATTCTGGCCACCGGCGGCGGGGCCATGGTGAAGGCGGCCTACTCCTCCGGCACCCCGGCCATCGGCGTGGGGGCGGGCAACGGCCCGGCCTATATCCACCGCACGGCGGACGTGCGCCAGGCGGTGCGCCGCATTTTAGACTCCAAGACCTTCGACAACGGCACCATCTGCGCCAGCGAGCAGTCCATCGTGGTGGAGCGGGCCATGGATGCAGCCGTCACGGCGGAGCTCCGCGCCCAGGGGGCCTATCTCCTGGACGACGGGGAGCACCGGCAGCTGTCCAAGTTCATCCTGCGCCCCAACGGCACCATGAACCCGGCCATCGTGGGCAAGAGCGTGGAGACGGTGGCCAAGCTGGCGGGGCTCACCCGGGTGCCCCCCACGGCCCGGGTGCTGGTGGCCAGGGAGACCGGCGTGGGGAAGGGCTACCCCTACTCCAGCGAGAAGCTGGGGCTGATTTTGGCCTACTACGTGGAGGAGGACGAGGAGGCGGTGCTCCGCCGGTGCGTGGAGATCCTGGAGTGGGAGGGGGCGGGCCACACCTTCGCCATCCACACCGAGGACCAGGCGGTGGCCAAACGCTTCGCCGCCGCCGTCCCCGCCAGCCGGGTGCTGGTGAACACCCCGGCCTCCCTGGGGGGCATCGGGGCCACCACCTGCCTGTTCCCCGCCCTCACCCTGGGGTGCGGCGCGGTGGGCGGCTCGTCCAGCTCCAACAACATCGGGCC
>CALWXU010000147.1 GCA_944385585.1 uncultured Flavonifractor sp. | reverse complement strand
GCCCAGCGGGGCACCGCCCTCCACCTGGTGATGCAGTACATCGACTTTGAGCGGGCGGAGACGGCGGAGGGGGTGGCCGAAGAGATCCACCGCCTGGTGGAGCAGGCCTTCCTCACCCCCCAGCAGGGGGAGGCGGTGGACCCGGCGCGCATCGCGGCCTTCTTCTCCTCCGACCTGGGGCGGGAGCTGATGGCCTCCACCTCCCTGCGGCGGGAGTTCAAGTTCTCCATCCTGGTGCCTGCGGCGGACTACTATCAAGAGGCGGAGGAGGGGGAGCGGGTACTGCTCCAGGGCGTGGTGGACTGCTGCTTTGAGACCCTGGAGGGCCTCACGGTGGTGGACTTCAAGACTGACCGGGTGACCCGCCGCACCGTGGCGGAGCGGGCGGAGGAGTACCGGCCCCAGCTCACCGCCTACAGCCGGGCCCTGGAGGAGATCACCGGCAAGCCGGTGGTCCGCCGCTGCCTGTGGTTCTTTGCCATCGACCAGGCGGTGGAGGTATAGGACTTCGGATGGTGATCGGATAAATCAATATATATTAAGAAGGAGCTTTCTATGGAGAAGATCATCCCCCTGCACGGCATCTCCTGCATCGAGCCGCTGGCCGGCAGCGACGGGTGGTACTGGGGGACCGATTGCATCCACGGGGACCTGTACGAGGCCCAGGAGCTGTTTCAGGACCGCCACCCCATCACCTGCAGCCGCCTTGTCTTTGTCCACCACCCCGACGGCCGCGTGGTGGAGCCGATTGCCGGAAGGGTCGGTCAGTATTTTGGGCGGCCCATCTTTCTGGACGGGAGCATTCAGATCCTGCTGGTGGACTTCGGCGCGTCGGTGATCCAGATCTGCCCGTATGACCCTGCCGAGGGCCGGGTGGGGCCGTCGGTCTCCCTGCCCCTGTCGGCGGTGAAGGACTGCTATAATCTCATGCTGGAAGGCTCGCCGCTGATGCTGACCAGGCATGTGGTCGGTCAGGAGCTCCAGATCATCTGGCCGGAGCGGAAGGATTTTGTCCTGGAGGACGGAGAGTGCTTCTGCGGGCGGGAGGGGGACCGGCTGTACTTCAGCGCATGGTTCGAGGACCCGGACTACCGGGAGGAGGTCGTGGTGCGGAGCTTTGCCACCGGAGCGGTGGCGGAGCGGATTCCCGGCGCCCTGATGGAGATGCCGGACGGTCAGCGGTGGATTCTGCGGTAACCTGACCGACCATTGCCAAAAAAACTGAAAAAAGTCTTGCATTTGAAAACGGTTTGTGCTATCATATTCTAGCGTTTATAAGGCGTGGAGGTTTGCTGCGCCGTCTCACCCAGAACGAGAAAGAGGTGAACACAACATGAAGGAAGGCATCCATCCCAACTACGAACAGACCACGATCAGATGTGCCTGCGGTAACGTGATCGAAACCGGATCTACCAAGAAGGACATCCGCGTGGAAGTCTGCTCCAAGTGTCACCCCTTCTTCACCGGCAAGCAGAAGATGGTGGATACTGGCGGACGCGTCAGCCGCTTCAACAAGAAGTTCGGCCTGGACAAGAAGTAAGTTGGCCTGTCAGAGCCCGTACCGGTTTCGGTACGGGCTTTTTTTCACCCGGAATCATTCCCAAGGATACCCGCCGCCGGCGGGGCATAACAATAGAAGGAGGGAGTGACCATGCGCAAGTGCCTGCGCTGCGGGACCGAGATGGTGGAGGACTGGAGAATCCGTCCAGAGCGTGGAGATGCCTGCTATATCAGCGATGGAAATGACGGCTTCCTGCGTGGGAAGGAGCGGTTAGGGCAGCTGAAGGCCGCCATCTGCCCCCAGTGCGGCGAGGTTTCGGTCTACGTGGACGACCCGAACACCGTGATCAATGGATGGAGGTAAGGACGATGTTTACCAGAATTGACCCCAAGGAGCTGGATCAGAACGTCTTTTCCCTGATCGGCGAGCAGTGGATGCTCATCACCGCCGGGACAAGGGAGCGGTGCAACACCATGACCGCCAGCTGGGGCGGCCTGGGAGTGCTGTGGGGCAGGCCGGTGGCCACGGTCTATATCCGCCCCCAGCGGTACACCCTGGAGTTCGTGGAGAGCAGCGAGTTCTTTACCCTGTCCTTCTTTGGCGAGGCATACAGAAAGGCCCTGGCCCTGTGCGGCTCCAAGAGCGGCCGGGAGGTCGACAAGGTAAAGGAGTGCGGCTTTACGGTGGCGGAGGCCGGGGGCGGCGCGCCCTATTTTGCCGAGGCGGAGCTGGTGCTGGTGTGCAGGAAGGCCTACTGGCAGGACATGGACCCCGCCCACTTCCTGGACGATGAGATTGACGGCAAATGGTACCCCGGGAAGGACTATCACCGGATGTTCATCGGGGAGATTGTGGAAGCACTGCGAAAAGAGTAGGGCGGGGGCCTGCCCCCGCCGCGGAGGAACGCATGACAGAAGAGAACAAGACCAACATCAACCGGGCGGTGCTGGCGGGCCTGAACGCCCGCTGCCTGCCCGAGGAGGAGAACGCCGACGAGGCCTCCATGGAGGAGCTGGAGGAGCTGCTCCAGACCGCCGGGGGGGTGTGCGTGGGGACGGTATTCCAGAACAAGGACACGCCGGACCCCCGCAGCTTCCTGGGGGAGGGCAAGGTGGCGGAGCTGAAGGAGCTGGTAGGGGCCATGGGGGCGGACATGGTGATCGTGGACAACCCCCTGTCCCCGTCCCAGCAGCGGGTACTGTCCGAGGAGCTGGGCGTCCAGGTGCTGGACCGGGCCGCCCTGATCCTGGACATCTTCGCCCAGCGGGCCCGCACCAAGGAGGGCCGCCTCCAGGTGGAGCTGGCCCAGTACCAGTACCTGCTGCCCCGGCTGCTGGGCATGTGGACCCACCTGGAGCGGCAGGAGGGCGCCATCGGCACCCGCGGCCCCGGCGAGACCCAGCTGGAGACCGACCGGCGGCACATCCGCCGGAAAATCGCCAAGCTGCGGGAGGAGCTGGAGGGGGTGCGGCGGGTGCGCTCCACCCAGCGCGCCCGCCGGGAGAAGAACGAGGTGCCGGTGGTGGCTATCGTGGGCTACACCAACGCGGGCAAGTCCACCCTGCTCAACCGGCTCACCGGGGCGGACATCCCCGCCAACAACCGGCTGTTCGACACCCTGGACACCACCACCCGCACCCTGGAGATTTCCGACACCTGCACGGTGCTCCTCTCCGACACGGTGGGCTTCATCCGCAAGCTGCCCCATCACCTGGTGGAGGCCTTCAAGGCCACCCTGGAGGAACTGAGCTACGCCGACCTCCTGCTCCACGTGATCGACGCATCCAACCCGGAGTGGCGGGATCAGGCCGAGGTGGTGGAAAAGCTGATCGCCGAGCTGGGGGCGGAGCAGACCCCCCGCATCGACGTGTTCAACAAGTGCGACAAGTGCCCGGCGGAGATCCTGCCCCACGGGGCGGACATCGTATCCATCTCCGCCAAGACCGGCCAGGGACTGGACGAGCTGCTGGAGAAAATCGGCGGCCATCTGGACGCCGGCGCCTGCCGGGTGGAGCTGTCCATCCCCTACGACAAGGGGGGCCTGGTGGATCTCCTCCACCGGGAGGCCAAGGTGGAGCAGGTGGACTACGGCGAGGCCATCCAGGTCACCGCCGTGTGCACCCCCATCCAGCTGGGCCGGCTGAAGGACTACGTGGTGTCCGGCTGGACGCCGCCCAAGGAGTTTTGGGAGGATTAGGGCCTGTAGGGGCGGATACCATCCGTCCGCATCCAGTCACCAGTATGCAGGGGCGCACAGTGTGCGCCCGTGAAAAGAGAAGGAGGGTAACACCATGCAGACCCTGGAGACCGAGCGCCTGATCCTGCGCCCCTTTACCCTGGACGACGCGGAGGGGCTGTACGCCTATGCCAGCCACCCGGAGGTGGGCCCCCCGGCGGGGTGGCATCCCCACCGGAGCCTGGAGGAGAGCCG
>CALWXU010000146.1 GCA_944385585.1 uncultured Flavonifractor sp. | reverse complement strand
TTGGGGCACACCTCCTCGCAGGGGTGGGCCAGGCAGCCCTGGCAGCCCTCGGTGACCAGCACCTTCTTCTCCGCGCATCCGTTGCAGGCGAACTTGATGACGTTGATCAGCGGCGGGGTGTAGTAGGTCTCCGGCTGGTCGGCGGCGTCAATATTGTCCGAGAGGGGGGCGTGCTCCGCCGCGCTGCGGCAGGGCAGACCCATGGCCAGCCGCAGCCGCTCCCCCACGATGGCCCGCTCCAAAAACACGTCGTTGCGGAAGTTGCCCACCTCGCCGGGGATGATCTTATAGGGAAGGGCCTCAATGCGCTTGTCCACCGGCCACTCGGTGTGGTAGGCCATGCGGGCCACCTCCCGAAAGACCCGGTGGCGGATCTCCTGAATACGGGTTTCTACGCCTCTCACTCTGTTGTTCTCCTCTCTTACCTTTGGGCAGCTCTGTTGAGTACCCACATCATAACGGGTCGGCCCCGGGGCTGTCAATGCCCATAATTCCTTGTCTTAGGGCAAAAAGCTGTGGTTTTTCTGAAAACCGCCCAGTTTATACCCCACCGTTTCCCTTTTGTGCTATAATATTGCCATCTGATTCCGCCTGGAGGTGCCTGCTATGAACCCGGAGCTGCTGCGCCGGCTGCCCAAAATGGACCTGCTCCTCGCCCGCCCCGCCCTGGCGGGCAGCCCCCTCCCCTACCCCCTGCGGCGCCTGGCCGCCCGGCAGGTGCTGGAGGGCTGCCGCCGGGATCTCCTGGCCGGGGAGCTGGAGGACCTCCCCGCCCTGGAGGCGCTGGAGGAGGCCGTCCTCCGCCTGGCGGAGCGGCTGTCCCGGCCCGCCCTGGGCCGGGTGGTCAACGCCACCGGCGTGGTGCTCCACACCAACCTGGGCCGGGCCCCGTTGAGCCAGCGGGCGGCGGAGGCGGCGGCCCAGGCCGCCCGGGGTTATTCTAACCTGGAATACGACCTGCCAAACCGCCGCCGGGGCCGCCGGGGCGCGGCGGCGGAGGCGCTGCTGCGGGCCCTCACCGGGGCGGAGGGGGCCCTGGCGGTGAACAACAACGCCGCCGCCGTGTTCCTCCTCCTGTCCGCCCTGGCGGCGGGGCGGGGGGTGGCCGTCTCCCGGGGGGAGCTGGTGGAGATCGGCGGCGGCTTCCGGGTGCCGGACATCCTCTCCCGCAGCGGGGCCAGGCTGGCGGAGGTGGGCACCACCAACAGGACCCGCCCCGCCGACTACGCCGCCGCCCTGGACGCCGGGGACGCCCAGGCCATCCTGAAGGTCCACCCCAGCAACTTCCGGGTGGTGGGCTTCACCCAGTCCGCCTCCCTGCCGGAGCTGGGGGAGCTGGCCCGGGACAGGGGGGTCCCCCTGTTCTGCGACCTGGGCTCCGCCGCCCCCGGCTCCCCCGAGCTGAGGGAGGCGGTGGAATGGGCCGATGTGGTCTGCTTCTCCGGCGACAAGCTGCTGGGCGGGCCCCAGGCGGGAATCCTGCTCGGGAAAGGGCCCCTGATCGACCGGCTTCGCGCCGACCCCCTGTCCCGGGCCCTGCGCATCGACAAGCTGTCCCTGGCCGCCCTGGAGGGCACCCTGCTGGACTGGCGGGACGGGACCGCCGTCCCCGTGGCCGCCATGCTGGCCGCCCCGCCGGCGGAGCTGCGGCGGCGGGCGGAGGCTCTGGCGGAGGCGCTCTCCCCCCTGTGCCCCTGCGCGGTGGTGGAGACTCAGGGGGAGGTGGGGGGCGGCGCCCTGCCCGGCGAGGCCCTCCCGGCCTGGGCCGCGGCCCTGGAGCCGGCGGAGGCGCTGGACGCCTGGTTCCGGGGGTGGCGGACGCCCATCCTGGGCCGCATCCACCGGGGGAGGCTGCTGCTGGACGTGCGCACCCTCCTGCCGGGGGATGAGGACGAGATCGCCGCCGCCCTGGCGGCGTGGAGGGAGGGGGCGCCATGATTCTGTGTACCGCCGGCCACGTGGACCACGGCAAGACCGCCCTGGTGAAGGCCCTGACAGGGGTGGACACCGACCGGCTGGCGGAGGAGCGCCGCCGGGGCCTCACCATCGAGCTGGGCTTCGCCCCCCTGGCGCTGACCGGCCTGGGGCAGATATCCGTGGTGGACGTGCCGGGCCATGCGCAGTTCATCCCCACCATGCTCTCCGGCTGCTCCGGCATGGACGGGACGCTCCTGGCCGTGGCCGCCGACGAGGGGCCCATGCCCCAGACGGCGGAGCACCTGGCCATTCTCTCCCTCCTGGGGGTGGAGCGGGGGGTGGTGGCCCTGACCCGGGCCGACCTGGCCTCCCCGGAGCAGCTGGAGGGGGCCGCGGCACAGACGGCGGCGCTGGTGAAGGGCACCTTTCTGGAGGGGGCCCCCATGGTGCCCGTGTCCGCCGTCACCGGGCAGGGGCTGGACAACCTCCGCGCCGCCCTTTCAGGCCTGCTGGCCCAGGCCCCGCCGCCGCCGGAGGGCTCCCCCCGGCTGCACGTGGACCGGGTGTTTTCCGTGGAGGGCAGCGGCACCGTGGTCACCGGCACCCTCACCGGCGGGCCCCTCCGCCGGGGGGACCGGGTGCAGCTCTATCCCGGCGACCGCACCGCCCGGGTGCGGGGCCTCCAGTGCCACGGCACGCCGGCGGAGGCGCTGCCCGCCGGGGTGCGGGCGGCGGTAAACCTGGCGGGGGTGCGCCTGCGGGAGGTGTGCCGGGGGGACGTGCTGTCCGCCCCGGGGGCCATGGCCGTCACCGACCGGGCGGACGTGTCCCTGCAGCTGCTGCCGGACGCCCCCTTCCTGGTGCGCACCGGCAGCCAGCTCCACTTCCACCACGGGTCGCGCAGCCTGGTCTGCCGCTGTATCCTGCTGGGGCGGGACGTGCTGGGCCCCGGGGAGGCGGGCTGGGCCCAGCTCCGCTTTTCCGCGCCGGTGGCCGCTGCCCCCGGCGACAAATTCGTGGTGCGCTTCTTCTCCCCCCTGGCCACGGTGGGGGGCGGGGCGCTGGTGGATCTGGCCCCGGCGAAGAAGGGCCGCATGCGGCCGGAGCGGGCGGAGCGGCTGGCCGCCCTGGCCCAGGGGGAGGCCCCCCCGCCGCCGGAGGCCGCGCCTCCGCCGCCCATCCCCGCCGTCCCCGCCCCGTCGGACGGGGCGGAGCGGGAGCTGGGGGAGCTCTTCCAAGGCTTTGGGCTGGCCCCGCCCGCCTGGGAGCGGGTGGAGCCCCGCTTTGCCGGCCGGATCAGGGAGGCCCGGCGGGCCCTCCGCCGCCTGCTGGAGCGGGGGGAGCTGCGGGAGCTCTCCCCCGGCCGCTTTGTCCACCGGGCGGCGCTGGAGCAGGCGGAGGCGGCCCTGCGCCGCCGCTTTGGGAATGCCCCCTTCGCCCTGGCCCAGGCCCGGGACGCCCTGAACCTCTCCCGGAGGGAGGCCCTGCTCCTGCTGGAGCTGTGGGACAGGGACGGCGTCACCCGCCGGGAGGGGGAGGTCCGCTCCTTCCAGGGCCGGGTCTCCCCCGGCCCCCGCCTTGACAAGCCGCAGAAACCTGATTAAGATGGGAGGGAGACATGGGGGCGGAAGGGCCGCTGGTGGGCCCCCCGGTCTTCAAAACCGACGGGGACGGCGCTCCCGTCCTGGTGTGTTCGATTCGCACCCGCCCCCGCCAGCGCGGAAGGGGCCCGGCCCCTGGGAGGTCTCCCAGGGGCCGGGCCCCTTCCGCATCCCCGCCGGCGCGGCGGGGGTCACTGTTTCTTCCGCCACTTGAGCAGCAGGGCGGAGTTGAGAATCACCGCCACGGAGCCGGCGTTGTGGACCAGGGCCCCCACCACCGGGTTGAGGACGCCGGTCATGGCCAGCACAATGGCCGCGAAGTTGAGGGCCATGGAGAAGGTCAGGTTGAGGCGGATGGTGGACATCATCCGGCGGGAGAGGGCAAACAGGTGGGGCAGCTCCTTGATGTCGTCGTTGACCAGGGCGATGTCGGCGGCGTCCACGGCGATGTCGCTGCCCACGCCCCCCATGGCGATGCC
>CALWXU010000145.1 GCA_944385585.1 uncultured Flavonifractor sp. | reverse complement strand
CCAAGGATCGTGAGCAGAGAAACGGCGTCCTGGTTGACGATCTCGTCCTTATCGGAGAAATCGTCGAGGCTCCCGGCAGCGCTGGCCCCGACAACCATCATGCCGATCAGCATGGCGGCGGCCAGGAGCAGGCTGAGAGCCCGTTTGAGGTTTCTCATCTGGATCTTCCTCCTTCTAAAATTTGAGGCGTAGGTCTGCCAAATACCACCAATATCCGGTAAAATAGGGAAATCAGGGGCGTATGACGCCCCTCACACGGGCTTGGAAGTGCGGAAATAGGAGGATATTTCTGCTGTTTAAGCCGGATTCGGGAGAAAAAAGTGACCGTGGTAGACATTTGGTAGACCCGAAGAGCCGATCAGAACGAAAGAGCCCCGGGAGCCATTGCGCCGCAATGGCTTCCGGGGCTGTCTTGGTAGACATTTGGTAGACGCAGTCAAAAAACACAGAGACGTATAGAACATGCCATATTGGGGCATTTTGAAGTGTAAGAGGAACACACCCGAAGGGAGGAAGAAATTTTCTTTGCATTTGTCCGGAGATCTGCTATAATGTACTTGTATTGGAGCGCTCTGCCATAAGCTGCTCATACCAGATAGGGTTTTATACCGGGCCGGCAAGCCTCCGGCTTTTGATACCGCTGTGGCCGCCATCGGCTGCGGCGGAAGGAATAAGAGGGTTGAAGCTTTGACAAAATATGTAATTCACGGCGGAAAGCCGCTTTATGGAGCCATCGATATCAGCGGCGCGAAAAACGCCGCCGTCGCAATCATACCGGCCGCCCTTTTGGTGGACGGCGTATGCCGCATTGAAAATATTCCCCAGATCAGCGATGTCACGCTGATCTTAAATATTCTTCAGGAGCTGGGCGCCGATGTGCGCACCGTCAACCGCACCACGGTGGACATTGACTGCTCCCACATCCGCAATGCCCGGGTGCCTGACGAGCTGGCGCGGAAGATCCGCGCCTCCTACTATCTCATCGGCGCTCTGCTGGGCCGCTTCGGCTCGGCGGAGGTTCCTCCGCCGGGGGGGTGCGACTTTGGCGGGCGGCCCATCGACCAGCATATCAAGGGGTTTGTGGCCATGGGGGCCGATGTGGATGTGCACGGCGGCTTTATTCACGCCAAGGCCAAAACCGGGCGCATGGTGGGCACTCAGATCTATCTGGATATCGTTTCCGTCGGGGCCACCATGAACATCATGCTGGCCGCCGTGCTGGCCGAGGGCATGACGGTGATTGAAAACGCCGCCAAGGAGCCCCATGTCGTGGATCTGGCCAACTTCCTCAACTCCATGGGGGCCGACATCATGGGGGCGGGCACCGACGTGATCAAAATCCGGGGGGTGGACCGCCTGAGCGGCGGCGCTTACTCCATCATTCCCGACCAGATTGAGGCGGGCACCTATATGGCGGCGGTGGCCGCCGCCGGGGGTGAGGTGCTCATCCGCAACGTCATTCCCAAGCACCTGGAGTGCATCACCGCCAAGCTGCTGGAGATGGGCGTGGATGTGGACGAGCAGGACGACGCGGTGCTGGTGCGCCGCACCGGCAAGCTGACCCGTACCAACGTGAAAACCCTGCCCTATCCGGGCTTCCCCACAGATATGCAGCCCCAGATCGCCGCCGTGCTCTGTCTGGCGGAGGGGACCAGCGTGCTCACGGAGGGCGTGTGGGACAACCGCTACCGCTACGTGGACGAGTTCCGCCGCATGGGCGCCCAGATCCAGGTGGACGGCAAGATCGCCGTCATTGAGGGCACGGAAAAGCTCACCGGCGCCAAGGTCCACGCCTGCGACCTGCGGGCCGGGGCGGCCATGGTGATCGCCGGACTGGCGGCCCAGGGCACCACCGAGATCAGCTGCATCCACCATATTGAGCGGGGTTATGAGGATATTGTGCGCAAGCTCTCCGGCGTGGGGGCGGACATCCGCGTGGTGGTCACCCCGGACGAGAGCAAGCAGGTGCAGGCGGTCTGAGCACCTCCCCCGGAGGCGGGAGGTGCGGCGAAGGGCCCTGCCTGCTTGCGGACAAGCCCGCCCCCCCATCCTGGGACGTGCGATTCCCGCCGCTGTGCGGCCGGGGATGGGCGCGGGCGCCATGGGGAGTGACCGGCGGTCCTCCCATTCGGCCGGGGGCGCCGGTAAAATTCTGCGGAGCTTTTGGACAGGGGGGCGCAGGCCCCCCTTTTTCATGTGATTTTACATAGTGAGGAGCGGAATCAGTGCTGGAACTTTGCACCCTGGCCAGCGGCTCCAGCGGCAACAGCCTGCTGGTGAGCGACGGCCGCACCCATATCCTGGTGGACGCCGGCATCTCCTGCCGGCGCCTGACCAACGGCCTGAAGGCCCTGGGCGTGGAGCCCCGGGAGCTGGCGGGGGTCCTGATCACCCATGAGCACACCGACCACATGGCCGGCCTGGCCACCCTGACCAAGCAGTTGAGCATACCCGTATACGCCAGCCGGGGGACGGGGCGGCAGCTGTGCTACCGCATCGCCTTTCTGGAGGAGCTGCTCCGCCCAGTCACGCCCGGGGAGGAGTTCTCGGTCGGCGGGATCGATGTGGAGAGCTTCCCCACCCCCCACGACGCGGCGGAGAGCACGGGCTACGCCCTGTCCGCCGGAGGGCGGAAGGCCGCCGTGGTCACCGACCTTGGCTATGTGACGCCGGAGGTGCTGAAGGGCATCCGGGGGGCGGATCTGCTGGTGTGCGAGGCCAACCACGATGTGGAGTGGCTCCAGTCCGGGCCCTACCCCTACCACCTGAAGGCCCGGATTCTGGGCGACCGGGGCCACCTGTCCAACGAGGCGGGGGCGGAGCTGGCCTGGGCGGCGGTGGAGGGGGGCGCCAGAACGGTGGTGCTTGCCCACCTCTCCCACGAGAACAACACCCCCCAGCGGGCACACCAGGTGGTGCGCGGCCTGCTGGAGCGGCGGGGCGCGGCGGTGGGCCGGGACGTGGCGCTGGAGGTGGCCCCCCGCAGCGAGGCCAGCCGGAGGTATCCGGTATGAGGGGCGTCCATGTGCAGCTCATCTGCGTGGGCAAAATGAAGGAGAAGTTCTACCTCGACGCGGCGGCGGAGTACGTCAAGCGGCTGTCGGCATACTGCAAGCTCCAGGTGGTGGAGCTGCCGGAGGAGCGCCTGCCCGCCAGCCCCTCCCGGGCCCAGATTGACGCCGCGCTGGAGAAGGAGGGGGCCGCCATCCTGGCCAGGCTGGCCCCCGGCGCGGCCCTGACCGCCCTGTGCGTGGAGGGGGAGGCCTACTCCAGCGAGGGGCTCTCCGGGCTCCTGGCGAGGTGGAGCGCCGCCGGAGCCGGTCCCCTGGCCTTCGTCATCGGCGGCTCCTACGGGCTCCACCCGGACGTGAAGGCCAGGGCCCGGCTGCGGCTGTCCATGTCCCCCATGACCTTCCCCCACCACCTGGCCCGGGTGATGCTGCTGGAGCAGCTCTACCGGTGCTTCAAGATCGACGAGGGCTCCAGCTACCACAAGTAGTCGGATTTTGTGGGATCTTGTGAAAGGACAGGCTGGTAATTTCGGAAAATTTGTGCTAAAATACAGGCGCAGGGAAGGAGACACGCCCAAATTTTGAATATTGGAGGTAAGTCCCATGTCCTATCGTGATGTATATGAGAAGTGGCTCAACAGCCCCGCCCTCAGCGAGGCGGAGAAGGCGGAGCTGCGCGCTATTTCCGGCGACGAGAAGGAGATCGAGAGCCGGTTCTTTGCCCCCCTGGAGTTCGGCACCGCCGGCCTGCGGGGCACCATGTGCGTGGGCCTGCACCAGATGAACGTCCACGTGATCCGCCACGCCACCCAGGCCTTTGCCGAGGTGATCCTGGCCGAGGGGCCGGAGGCCGCCCGGCGGGGGGTGGCGGTCTGCTACGACTGCCGCAACCACTCCCAGGAGTTTGCCCGGGAGACCGCCTGCGTCATGGCGGGCAACGGCATCCCCGTGCGCATCTTCGAAGCCCTGCGCCCCACGCCGGAGCTGTCCTTCGCCGTGCGGGAGTACGGCTGCATCGCCGGCGTGAACGTCACCGCCAGCCACAACCCCAAGGAGTACAACGGCTA
>CALWXU010000144.1 GCA_944385585.1 uncultured Flavonifractor sp. | reverse complement strand
TAGGGCTTGAGCTCCCGGGGTGTCATCTCCATCAGGTCGGAGAAGTAGATGCAGTCGTGGCTCAGACCCGCCCGGGAGGCCACGAACCGGGCCCCGTCCCGCTGGTCCACCGCGGGCTTCACCAGCAGGGCGTCCTGCCCCCGCTCCTCGTAGTTGTAGCGCACCATCAGCGCGTTGGCCGTCTTGCTGGAGCCCATGACCCCGTATCGGAAGTACAGCTTTGCCATATCCTTTTATCCTCCTGTTTCTGTGGGGCCCAGCCGGGCCTCCACCGCCGCTTGAAACGCCTGAAAGGCGTTGGGTACCGCGTAGTCCTCCGCCAGCTCATCCCGGCCGGCCCACACCCAGCCGCCGGGGAGCCTGTCCGACGCGGCCTCCACGATGCGGGAGGCCATGCGCCACTCGATATGGGTGAAGATGTGCTTCCCGGCCGGGCCGTCGGCCAGCCCCGCCGCCTCCACCGGGCAGGGGGCGGGGGAGAACTCGTTGGGATACTCCCACAGGCCCGCCAGCAGCCCCTTCGCCGGCCGCCGGCGCAGGGCCACCTTTTGTTGGTAAAAAATCAGGAACACCGTCCGCTCCTCCACCCGCCTGGCTTTCTTGGCGGGCTTGACGGGCAGCTCGGCCGTGCGGCCCTCCCGCAGGGCGGCGCAGAAGTCCCTGGCCGGACACTGGCGGCACAGGGGCTCCCCGTTGGGCAGGCACACCGTGGCCCCCAGGTCCATCAGGGCCTGGTTGAAGTCGCCGGGGGCGTCCAGGGGGATCACCTCCCGCAGGGCCCCGCCCATCCGCTTCTTCACCTCGGGCCGGGTGATATCCCCGCCGTCGCCGGTGAGGCGGGACACCACCCGGAGCACGTTGCCGTCCACCGCCGGCTCCGGCAGGCCGAAGGCGATGGAGGAGATGGCCCCCGCCGTATAGTCCCCCACCCCGGCCAGGGCCCGGATGGCCCCGTAGGTGCTTGGGAACACCCCGCCGTGTTCCTCCACGATCTGCCGGGCGGCCTTCTGCAGGTTGCGGGCCCGGCTGTAGTAGCCCAGGCCCTGCCACAGCTTCATGAGCCTGTCCTCCTCCACCGCCGCCAGATCGGCCACGGCGGGCAGGGCCTCCATGAAGCGGGCGTAGTAGTTCAGCACCGCCGCCACCCTCGTCTGCTGGAGCATGATCTCGCTGACCCACACGTGGTAGGGGGTGGGGTCGCTGCGCCAGGGCAGCACCCGGGCGTTTTCATGGTACCACTGGAGCAGGGGTATGGGCAGTTGATCCAGTTCGTTCAAGGGGACACCTCCGTGTTGTGCGCGCTGTCCCGGATATTATATAATGAAGCGAAACTTTTTTCAAGGCGGCGCAATGAAAACCGCCCGCTCGCTGCTCTAATGGTCAGAAAGGGGGGCGCCACCCTTGACGGAACAGGAATTTGCCGACCGCGCCGAGGCCATCAAGGCCCGGCTCTACCGCACCGCGCGGCTCTATCTGGGCAGCGAGGCCCACGCGCTGGACGCGGTGGACGAGGCGGTGTACCAGGGCTTTCTGCACTACAAAAAGCTCCGACAGCCCGAGTATTTCGACACCTGGCTGACCCGCATCCTCATCAACGCCTGCAACGCCGAGCTGCGCCGCCGAAAGCGGGAGCTGGCGGTGGCGGAGCTGCCCGAGACCGCGGCGGAGGAATTCGACGCCCTCCCCCTGCGGGAGGCCATCGCCCGCCTGCCGAAGGAGCTGCGGGCGGTGATCGTGCTGCGGTATTTCCAGGGGCTCACCCTGGCGGAGACCGCCCAGGCCCTGGACATCCCGCCCGGCACCGTGTCCACCCGGCAGCGGAAGGCCCTGTCCCTGCTGAAGCTGCATTTGACCGAGGAGGTTTGAACCATGGACCGTATGGAAGAATATGAGGCCCTCCTGCAGGAGCCGGAGGAGCTTCCCCCCGCCCTGGAGGGCGCCGTGGCCCGCGCCCGGGCCAGGGTGCGCCGCCGGCGGCTGTGGCGGCGCGTCACCGCCCCCGCCGGCAGCGCGGCGGCGGTGTTCGCCGTGTTCGTGCTGCTGGTCAACCTGTGGACCCCCTTCGCCCTGGCCTGCGCCAAGGTGCCCGTCCTGAAGGAGCTCACCGCCGCCGTGGCCTTCTCCCCCAGCCTGAAGGCGGCGGTGGAGAACGACTACGTCCAGTATATCGGCCAGAGCCAGACCGACAGCGGCATCACCGTCAACCTGGAGTACCTGATGGCCGACCAGGGCGGGCTGATGCTGTTTCTCTCCATCACCGGGCCGGAGGAGGCCACCTCCTTCATGCCCCGTGTGGAGTTCACCACCCCCGACGGGGAAAGTCTGGAGGGCTGCTCCGTCCTGATGGACAGCGTGGCCCCCGGAGAGCTGTCCAACGCCATCACCGTGGCCTTCAAGGGGGAGGGGGAGCCCCAGCTCCCCGAGGCCCTCCGCCTGACCTGTCAGGTGCGGGCCCACATCCCCGGCGTCACGGATTACGATACCTGGACGGCGGACGCCTCGTTCACCTTCGACTTCCCCCTGGACCAGCGGTTCCGGGGCCAGGGGCGGACGGTGGAGGTGAACCGCTGGATCCAGCTGGACGGCAACGCCATCCGGATTGTGAACCTGGAGCTCTACCCCACCCACGCCCGGCTGAACCTGGAGCAGGACCCGGACAACGCCGAGGAGCTCCAAAGCCTGGACTTCTATCTGGAGGATGAGGAGGGCCGCCGCTATGAGGAGGGCTCCGCCAGCGGCTTGTCCGCCCTGGGGGACTCCTACCTGTTCGAGAGCCCTTACTTCGCCGATCCGGACTCCCTCACCCTGCACATCACCCGGGCGGAGTGGCTGGAGAAGGGCCGGGAGTTCATCACCGTCAGCCTAAAGACCGGGGAGGCCCTGGAACCCATGCCGGAGGGCATGGAGATCAGCGCCATCCGCCTGAACGACACCACGGCCCTGGTGGCCTTCCTGGCCCCCATGCCCACCGGCAGCAGCGAGACCAGCATGCGCTTCTATCAGCTGGGCTCCGGCTCCTACCGCCTCCCCGACGGCACGGTGGAGTTCACCGGCGGCCACAGCACCTATGCCAGCGACACGCTGTGGCGGGGCACCCCAGACGAAATGGCCCTCCCCGAGGGATATTTCATCGAGGAGTACACCATTGAGCGCTACCCCTGGGATACCATCTCCATGGGCCTCCACGTCTCCCGCCGCACCACCTTTGACGAGCCCGTCACCCTCACCTTGAAATAAAGCCCCAGGCAGCAGCGGGCGCCGGCCAATGGCCGGCGCCCGCCCGTCTTATTTCAGCAGGTCCTCCAAAATCTCCACCGCGTCGAACACCAGCCCGTCGCAGTGGGGCTTGCGCTCCTCCCCCGCCTGGGACACGCCCCAGAGCTGGCCGGCGCAGTCCAGGGCGCCGTGCCTCTCCCGGAAGCGGCGCATGAACTCCGCGGCCTCGTCCGCCCCCTTGCCCGCCAGGCCCAGCACCATCAGGGCGCTGGTCACCGCGCCGCAGGTGCCGCCGTGGCCCATGCCGGAGCCGAAGCTGGCCCCCAGCCGGAAGGCGGTGTCCTTGTCCAGGCCGCAGGCGTCGGCGAAGGGCACCAGCACCGACTGGCAGCAGTTGAAGTGCACGTCCGTCCGGGCCCGCAGGCCCTGTGTCTCTTCCATTCTCGTCATGTGTGTCCTCTCCCTTTCTCAGTTAAACATATCCCCGTGGTCGGAAAAGAGCTTCCGCACCCTGGCCAGCAGCCCGGCGTGCTCCGGCCGCTTCAGGCCGGGGTCCGCCTCCAGCAGGGCCTGGGCGGCCTGCTGGGCCTCCTTGAGCACCCGCATGTCCCCCGCCAGATCGGCGATGCGCAGCTGGGGCAGGCCGTGCTGCCGCTGGCCGAAGAAGTCGCCGGGGCCCCGCAGCCTCAGATCCTCCTCGGCGATCTGGAAGCCGTCGGTGGTGCGGGTCAGCACCCGCAGCCGCTCCCGGCTCTCCTGGCTGCGGGTGGAGGTCACCAGCACGCAGTAGGACTGGTGCCTCCCCCGGCCCACCCGGCCCCGGAGCTGGTGGAGCTGGGACAGGCCGAAGCGGTCGGCGTTCTCCACCACCATCAGCGCCGCGTTGGGCACGTCCACCCCCACCTC
>CALWXU010000143.1 GCA_944385585.1 uncultured Flavonifractor sp. | reverse complement strand
TCGTCCCCCTCGTCGCCGTCGATCTCCCGCACCAGGCCGGCCACCTGGTAGTGGGCCCCCGCCACGTCGGACACCCCGTCGTAGTGGGTGGTCATGAGGGCCACGCAGTCCAGGGCGCCCAGGTAGCGCACCAGGGCCCGGGCCAGGGCAGCGCCCTCCTGGGGGTTGGTGCCCCGGGCGAACTCGTCCAGTGCCACGAAGAAGAACTCCCCCCTGGCCTTTCGGAGCAGCTGGTCCAGCAGGTGGACCTCCTTGCCGAAGGAGGACAGGCCGCCGGCGCCGGGGCCGCTGTCGGCCAGGATCAGCGCCACCCGGTCAAACAGGGGCAGCCGGGCGGACTGGGCGAACACGAAAAATCCGCACTGGCACAGGAGCAGGGACAGCACCGTGGAGCGCAGGGACACGGTCTTGCCGCCCATATTGGCGCCGGTGATGACGGTGCAGCCTGGCCCCAGCTCCAGCTCCAGGGCGGTGAACTGCTCGCCCCGCTCCGCCAGCTCCTCCGCCACCTGGGGGTGGCTCAGGCCCCTGAGGGAGATGGTCTTGTCAGTGCTGAGGGCGGGGCGGGCGCAGTGGCAGCGCAGGGCCAGCTTGGCCTTGGCCACAATCAGGTCCAGGTGGCCCAGGGACTCCATGTTGGCCAGGAATTCCCCCTTCCACACCATGAGCTTCTCGGTGAGCATCTGCCGCACCTCCAGCTCGAGCTTGTCCTCCTCCACGGCCAGCACCCGGCGCTTCTCCAGCAGGGGGCCCCGCTTATCCTCCTGGGTCATGCGGATGGCCTTCTCCAGCTTGGCCTTCTCCGCCCGCAGGGGGGCCAGGCTGTTGTGGTAGGAGTTGACCACGGAGAAGGTGGGCAGGCGGCGGCCCTCCGGGTCCATCAGCTCCAGGGCGTCGGCCAGGGAGGGAAATTCGATGCCGGACATGGGGGGCACCTTGGCGTAGGCCTGCACCAGCTGCTCCAGGGTGACCAGGAAGTGCTTGAGCTCAAAGAGCTCCACCAGGTCGAAGGGCGCGCCGGGGTCCCGGTCGAAGGAGCCCCGGATGTCGTGGAACAGGGGCAGGCACCGGGTCACCCCCCGCAGGGCGGCGGCGGCGTCCTCCCGCTCCTCCGGGCTCACCCGGGGGGCCCCGCAGCCGCAGTCCTCCACCGGCTGGGGCCGGGTGCCGCCGGCGGCCCACAGCTCCATGGCCAGGGCCACGTTGTCCAGCTCCTCCTCCAGCTGGGCCTCGTCTCCGGGGCCGTACCACCGGGGGTTGCGGGCGGCCTGCTTGCCGAAGGGAGACAGGGGGCTCAGGCGCTCCAGCACCCACTGAAAGCCCGCGTTCTCCCGCAGTTCATGGGTCAGTTCCACGATTCACTCCTCCTTCACGTTGACCACCGGCAGGTCAATGACCTCCCGGAGGGCGGCGGTAAACTTGTCCGGCTCAAAGTGCCAGCCGTAGGCCGACCAGGGGTTGGCCGCCACGGCGGCGAGGGTCAGCTCGCGGCGCACCCGCACCTCCCCGCCGCAGCGCAGGAACTGCTCCAGGGCGGCGCGGCCGGCCAGCACGTGGGTGGCGTCCGCCGCCACCAGGGTGGTGGGGGCGCCCCGCCGGGCCAGGGTTTTCAGCAGGGGGTCCATGACGCCGCCCCCGGCCCACACCACCAGGGGCCTGCGGGGCAGCTTGGCCCATTTGGGCCCGCCGCCCTCATCCAGGGGCAGCTCCACCGGCTCCCCCTCGGGGGTGAACAGGGCGAAGCGCTGGTTCTGCCCGTCCAGGGCGGCGCAGAGCCCCGGATGCTCCGGCCGCCGCCGGGCGAAGAGCCAGCAGGTGTGGGCGGTCTCCGCCACCACCAGCTCCATGTCCCGGTCCAGGGACGCGCCGGTGCACAGCAGGGCCACTCCCTCCACCCCGGCGCCCGCCAGGGACTTGCGCCCGGCGGCCCCGTCGATGAGCACCCGCCGGGCGCCCAGCTCCTGGAACCGGCGGGTCAGGGGGGGGAGCTGGCCCGCCGCCGAGGGGCCGGCCAGCTGGACATAGCCGTCGGACAGGGCGCGGAATACCCCCACCGGCCCCAGGGG
Organism: uncultured Flavonifractor sp.; assembly: GCA_944385585.1. Lineage (GTDB taxonomy): Bacteria > Bacillota > Clostridia > Oscillospirales > Oscillospiraceae > Flavonifractor. Next base: position 2,082 of record CALWXU010000143.1, on the reverse strand, counting down.
GGTCATCACATCAGTGAGATCCACCACCTCCAGGGTGGCGTCGCACAGGGGGAGCATCGCCTTGGCCGTGGCAAACAGATCCCCCTGCTTGATGTACAGGTCTGGCTTCTCCGTCCCGGTCACCAGGTCGGTGCCCTCCCCGTCCCGGCCCACCGAGGTCAGGCCGAGGCGGTCCTCCCCCAGCTCTGTCATCAGGCGGCGCATGGCGGTGGTCTTGCCGGCGTTCTTGCAGAGACCGATTACCGTCACCGGCGAGGCGTCCCCCACCAGCGGGGCTAACAGATGTTTCAAAACATGGCCTCCCTTCCATGCCGTTTTTGGTCGCTTTGACATCGACATTATAAGAGCCGTGCAGGGATTCTGTCAATGGGGAGAAAAAAAGTCCGGCCGGGGCGGGGCGCCCGGCCGGGGGAGATCTTGTACTGTCTCCAAAATGCAGGATTCAGGAATGTTTCTTGCAGGTTCGGCGGCTGAACCGCGCCGTGGATCAGAGGGCTTCTTCCTATTTTCCACCGCGGCAGCCACCACATCCAGCTGCGCGTCACCGAGCTGGGAGAGCTTATCCATGCAGGGAGACCACACGGTTGCGGACGAATTGTTCGGAATCCTCCGGCGTTTCCATGAGATCACCTCCGCCTTTTTGAACTATGGCAAAATGAGCTTTTATATGATATAAATTGTGAAATATAAATAATTATAAAGCTTAAACTTATGAAAATAAGTCTGAAAATGGTCCGTTTTGGGAGGTCACGATGAATCAAATGTGTAAAATTTCAGAGGAGAATCAGGCGGCGGCCGCATCTTTCAAAGCTGCTCCGCCAGGGTATCGGAGATCTCCCGTGCGGTGCGGTACACCCGGTCAAAGTCCACGTGGGGGTTGTAGAGCTCCTCCAGCCGGTCGTGCATGGCCTTGGCCTGGGCCAGGGCGTCCACCGCCTCCTCCGTCAGGGCGGCGGCCACCTTGCGGGAGAACTTTAGCCGGGCCTTGTTCCGGCGGAGGAGCTCTGGCTCCACCATGGCCTCCAGCCGCACCCGGCGGTAGGGCCTCCCGGGATAGGGCAGGGAGGGGGTGCCGGTGACGAAGGCCAGGGACAGCTCCGGGATGAGCACGTGCTCCAGCCGGTCGGGGAACAGGGGGGAGGGGCAGAGGATCAGGCCGTACCCCGCCGCCGCGGCCCCGGCGGCCAGCTGGGTGAGCATGGGGTGGGCCAGGCCGTAGGGGTCGGACAGCTCATAGACCCGCCGGCACAGGGCGTCCACCGTCCCGAACTGGCACAGCACCCCCTTCCAGGTGACGCCGCCCAGGAAGCGCCGCACCGTCCGTCCGCTGCCGCCGCCCTTCTTCACCTCCCGGGACAGGATGCCTTTGGCCCGCTTGGCCATCTTGGCCTCCAGCGAGGGGCTGGACAGCAGGGCGCGGACGTCCTCCCCGATCTGGGCCGCCGCCGTCAGGCACCGATAGGCCCGCTGATAGCAGCCCTTGTAGCCCCTCATGCACCCCATCAGCGCCCCCCGCACCCCCTGGAGCCCCTCCCGGTCGTAGCAGGCCCCCAGGTTCACGTATTCCTCCACCAGCCCGGGGTATCTGGGCTCCATTATGTGTGGAGCAGTGCCGTCAACCAGGGCGGTTTTCAGGGCGGGGATCACCACCGCGTCCAGGGAATCCGGGTCGCCGGAGCAGGCGATGTACTCCACATCCAGGCCCAGCCCCTCCATGGCCTCCCCCACCCGGCGCATGAGGGAGGACTTGCCGCAGCCCGGCCCGCCCTTCAGGATATAGATGCGCTGGGCCTCCTCCGGGTCGATCAGCTGGTCGTACAGGGAGTGGAAGCCGCTGGGGGAGTTAGCCCCCAGATAGAAGCACACCTTCGGTTCTGTTTGCATGAATACCCCTCCAGAAGTTGAATTTTTCCGTTCCAGCCTATGCGTCGGCGGGGAGGGGGGTGCGCGTTTTCCCGTTGCCTTTTGGCGGGGAATGGGGTACACTGGAGGCAGAAGAACGAGAGGGGGTGACGATATGCCGTACGAGAAGCTGCGCCTGACCGCCATGACCACGGCGGGCGGGTGAGGGGCCAAGCTGGG